>JACQJD010000029.1 GCA_016198185.1 Deltaproteobacteria bacterium | reverse complement strand
TCTTTTTTGATGAGATCCTTCGCACTTCGTGCTCAGGATGACAGCATCTTCACGCAATCTCCGAACAAGCTCTAAATAGATGATAAAACTATAGTTTTTGTGGATGCGTGTCAAACTAAAATAAGTTCTTGCCTAAGCCCCCCCACCCGTATTTAGATTCTGGTGAATAAGTCATCCCTCGCCCCGCGAAGCATCTCATTTATCGTCGAAGAGATTCCTCAATCTATTTATACAATGTTTTAGATTCCTCAGTAATTCCTCAGGTTTGGGGCTTGGGGGGAGGATTAACATGGCACAGTATTATCTATACAAGAATCAATATTTTTTCTTTTTCTGGATCTGAGGATAACCAAGGCTCTTTGTAGGCGTGTCTTAGGTGTCTGATAGAGGACATTACACCATAATTGAAAAAATCGATTTGGGCGTCTTAGAAAGCTGATAGCGTAAAATAGGAACGTGCCGAAAAGACAGAAAAATTTGAGTGTCCGAACGGAGTATTCGCTATAGCAGAGAGAGTTGGCGCCTGGAAGCGCTGCCGTTCCTCGCATGAGATGTCTATAATAATCATCATCTAAAGCGATGAGGCCATCTTTTTTCAGAGTGTTGAAAAATTCACTGCCTGGATAAGGAGAGAACGGGAAAATGGATATATCTTCAATGCCGCATAAAGCCATTTGGACAATAAATAAAAGACTTTCAAAAACATAGCGGATTTTTTCTCCGGGAAATCCTAAAAGAATACTGGCCTTGACATTGAGTCCGCTTTTTACGGCGCTGCGCATGGATTTGAGCATTTTCTTTTTAGAAATGCGTTTTTGGATTTTTTTTAACATTTCCTTTGAGCCGCTCTCTGGCGCATAAGTAATGAAGCCACACCCAGATCTGTATAGGAGATCGGTAATCTCAGCATCAATGACATCGGTGCGTGTACCAGAGGGTAGCTGCCAAGTTATCTTAATGCCCGAATTGATCACTAGATTGCAAAATTCGATAATCCAGGAGCGTTTAATGATCATCGTTAAATCATAAAAATCAAAATTTGTGGCACGGTACCTGTTTCGATAATCACAGATTTCATTGAAAACTTCTTGTGGAGGTCTGACCATCCATGTGGTTCCCCACATCTGTGGACTAGAGCAAAAGGAACATCGATAAGGACAGCCGCGACTTGCCATAATGGGCATCGAACGGCCTAAGTCCACACCTGACATCACATGTTTATCCAAGTAATTGTCTATGGGTAGCAAATGCCAAGCGGGTGGAGGGATGGTTTTAAGTTCTCGGATCCTTTTCCGGAATTGGCCACGTAAAATCTTGCCTTCTTTTGAATAACAAATTCCGCTGACTTCGGTTGGGTCACCCTTGTTTTCGATTCTTTCAACTAAGTCTGCAAAAATTTGTTCTCCTTCACCGAGCACTGCGTAAGTGATGGCAGGACAAGTTTCCATCGAATGCTCTGGAACCGCAGTGATGTGTTCTCCGCCAGCAACAATGATCGCCTCTGGAAAGGCATCGCCAATCTTTTTAATCAGGCTTCGGGTGGTGAGCCACTCTAAAGAGAACATGCAAGATATGCCAATAACTTCAGATGTGGGGTCAATTCGGGCAATTAATTCCTCATGGGTGAGCCCGAGACAAAGAATTTCTGGAATTTCTTTTTCAGAGTAATATCTGCCTAAAGCTTCCCCCGGTGCGTCTATGACTTGAACCTTATGACCGCAGACTTCCATGGTGGCGGCTAAATAAGCGATGCCAATAGGTGCAACAGCATCATCTCCCATTCCTTCTAAGGTTGTAACTGAAGGAGGACGAATCAGGCAAATATTCATACTTAACACAAAAATTTAATAGACCTGAAGGTCCAGGGCAAGGTGTTTTGTAAATGTTACTGAATAGGTTTTTCTGAATAAATGGTTTTAGTGGTATGAAGGTCTGTAACTGTGCCCTTTAAAGTGTATTGAAAAGTTTCAAAATATATTTCGGCATCTCTTATGATGCACCTATTTTTAACATAAAAGCAGTCTTTATTGTTCACTCCCTTAAAAGAAATGAGCGCCTTTAAACTGCCGACACGTGGATATTCCGGCATTGAGAGATAAAGATTTGCGCCTATATGAAGTTTGTGAATGAGCGGTTGAGTTACATTTAAAATTTTTTGAATTTTTTCTATGTTATTTCCTTCACGACTGAGTGAAATATCTCCTTCTCTGATTTTATTTAAAATTGGAAGAGGAATATTTTCAAAGAAAACAGCCCAGGTTAGCCGAATGGAGGCTGCGGGATCAAAAGTGTCATAGAGGCCAGATTTTCTCAAAACAATTCCCGAGCATGGGGTAGGAAAATCTTGAAATGAAAAAGAAAGAGGGGCTCCATCTTTCAGTAATTGTCCTCTGAAGTAAAAATACCAGGCAGCTAGTTTACGACCATGGAGTAACATGCGGACAAAAACATCCCGGTTGCGGGAATCATGATCTGAAGGGCGCCACCCATAAATGTGATCAAGTTCAGCAATTTTAATGTCTTGGCTTCCTTTTTCTACTAACCCCGGGCGCAGTCGTTTAAATGTTTCTGCATCCACATTTTTCAATACAGTATAATACTCCAATACAGTCCAAGATCCGATTTTTGTTTCTGTTTCCAATGCAAATGCATAATAGAGACGATAAGCTCGATATCCATAAAATGCGGCAGGAAGGGCTAAACTTAAAAAAATAACCAAAAGAAAAACATCTAGCCTATAATTTTTTTTCAAAGTTATCATCGAATGTGCATTTGAATTTTATAATATCCAAAGACTCCTAGAATAATCATAAAGGGGGTTAGCATTTCTCGATGGCGGATCAATGTTCCCACATTTCCAGAACCAATCGCAAGGCCTAGAATGATGGGTAAGAAAAATAGGAAAAAAGAAAATCTAAATCGGTGGTTTAAAAAATCATACAATCCTAAGCAGGTACACCCAAAAAGAAAATACCATAGCAACACTTGGGGCACGAAAAGGATTGTTTTGAATGTCCATTTTTTTAACAGGTTGGGTTGAAAAAACAAATGAAATACTCCCGTAGAGAAAATGGCAATGTGGCTTTTAAAAGGAATGACTTCTTTATCAAAATCAAAATTTCCTTTGTTTGCATAATAATTTGTGGGCAAAATCTTATAAGATTGTCCACCACTCATGTTGTAAGAAACATGTTTAGAATAAAATATTTTCAAATGGGATTGAATGGAAGTTTGTAATTGAAAAACGATAAAAGGTTTAACCAACACCAAAAGGGAACAAGCAATGCCCAGCGCCAGCCATTTTCGGTGACGTTGTACAGGAAGGGCGGTGAAGAAACTAAGGAGAGTCAGGCCTGTTAAAAGTATCGGTGAAAATTCTTGTCTAAAAACAGAGGCGAAAAAGATGCTTATGAACAGGGGGATCACAAAAAAAGGGTTAAAGGATTTTACAAGTTTTAAAAGATATAAAAAAATGAGGTATAAAAAAAAGATAAACCATAAATCTTTTAATGTTAAAACAGAAAGAATGAACAAGGATGGAAAAATAGATGTGAGAATAGCAGCGTAACGTGCTGGGGCAGGCGGCATCAATTGAATTGAAATTTGGTAGATGACCAGTGGCAATAAAGCGCCTACCCAGCAGTTTAAAAGGGTAATCACTTCAGGGCAATATCCAAAAAAATAATAAATCCATCCAATCAGATGAATATAAAAAGTATCGCCATATACATGCCACTCAGCCATACGAACATAATTGGTGAGCGTCCCCCAATGGTATTTGGCCATAAAAAAACCACGTATCAAATAATATGCTGCGTCTCCAAAAAGAGGGATCGCAGGACCTTTGTGGAGGTCGGCTATTTCAACATTATTGAATGTCATGGCCAGATTTAAAATGAAGAGTGCAATAAAAATACGGATGGCGAGATTATAAGCAAATAATTTTGTTAGAAAGGGATTATTTTTTTTCCCAAGGTAGAAATAGGTTGTAAGCACAAGCATAAAAAAAATGATGAGGCCAGGTGATAAAATCCATAGGATTGAAATCATTATAAAAAGTAGCGTTTTTTGTATAAGATTCAAATTAGGAATTTTAGACCGGAGGCTATTTAGAAAAAAACTTCCTACAATACTTTTAGAGAGCAAGGGGTAGGTAATTTTGCGCTGAATACATAAGATCGCAACAACGAATAAAGCACTTCGAAATAACATACCCGGAATAAAAAAGGGATCTCTCATTAAAATTGAAGCAGTTCCATTAAAAGCCAACAGACTTAATAGCAACCAGCCCACTTTTTGAATTGTGTGATCAACCATCAGATTTTTTACCAATGGTATTAGCAGTTTGAATATTAATATATTGTCCATTCAGGCTGTAGTAAGGTGTTTCAAAAATAAATGATTGTTTTGTTTGAATCATAAAACTTTGGAATCTAAAATCCTCTTGTGATATCTCGCCCCAAAATCTCAAAATGGCAGTGAAAGAGCCATTGGTGGCTGGGCCAGGCAAAAGAAGATAGTCGCCACTATGATTGATCGTCAATTTTGATGCGGGAAACGTAACCTGGTGTAATTTTTTTTGAATTCTGGCAATGACCTTCCCTTCAAGATTGAACATGTGATCCCCTACTTTTACTTTGTTCATGAGGGCAGTGGGAACATCTCTAAATATGCAGATCCAGTCAAAAGTGTCGACAGGGTTTGGCCCCAACCAATCTTTTTCACTTACGACACGCAAAATGCGTCCAGAAAGAGAAGTTGGGAAGTCTAAAAAATGCAAAGAAGTGATCGTGTTTGATTTTAATATTTTACCCTTAAAAAATAAATGGTCACCATCTGTGCGACGGCCGGAGAACAATATACGAACAAAAACATCATATTTGGTAGGATCTGTCGTGGATATAAATGACTCATAAATATGAGTTAATTCAGCAAGAACGATGTTGTTCCCATCTTTTTCTTTCAAACCCACGTGCAAATTATTTTTAAAAGCTTCATCTAGGTTTTCCAAAACAACATAAAATTCATCAGCGGCCCATACACCAAATTGATGTTCAGAACCTAATTCAAAAGAAGAATACAATCGTTGGGTTCTTTGAACATAAAATAGGGTTGGAATGGCTATGATTAAAAAAAGAATCAATGCTAAAACTTCAATAAGAGTGATTCTTTTTAGAATAGATTCCATCTTATAAAAAAAGCCATGCATTTAATCAATATTGCTTAAAATCATTTTAGGTAAGATTTGGTATCCTTGAATCAGTTCTTGGATGCCATCTTCCAGAGAGAACATAGGTCGATAGCCCATTTGTTCTATTTTTTCATTGCTCACAATATAATTTCTCTGATCTGGGTCATGCCCTGTTTTGGATTCCAAGATTTCTAACGTTGGAATAAATTTTTGGATAGATTGGCACAATTCTAACTTAGAGATGTTGGAACTCGTAAGTCCCACGTTGTAAATTTCCCCTTTCATTTTTTCAAAATGAGTGAGCGTATGCGAGAATGCCCTGGCCGCATCTCGAACATGCAAAAAATTTCTTTTAAAATGACTTTCGTAAAGGTGAATGAAGCCGTCTCTCACAGCGCGATAGGTAAAATCATTGACCAAAAGATCTAAACGCATGCGTGGGCTGATGCCAAACAAGGTTGCAAATCGCAAGCTCACCGTGTTTTCTTGAGCCAAGAGATGCGCTTCGATTTCTGCTTTTAATTTTGCGTAATAGGAAATGGGGTTTAAGGGGGTTTTTTCATTGCAGTAAATGTCTTTTTGCCCAACGCCATAACCACTGTTGGTGGTTGGGAAAATAACCAATTGTGATTTGGATTTTAAATTCAATAAGGTTTGAATGGCATCAAAATTAATGGCTTTGGCTGACCAAGGTTCTTGATCGCAAATAGGCGCCCCCGTGAGACAGGCTAAGGGAAAAATGACATCAGCGCAGGTTAAACCTTGCCGAAGCTTGTGGGTGTCTCGAACATCGCCACGAATGAATGAAAATTTTTTTTTATAACAGATGTCTAACAAAGAAATTTGTCGGTACATCAAATTGTCGATGACGGTGACGTCATGCCCTTGCTCTAGAAGATGTGGGACAAGTACGGATCCGATGTAGCCAGCGCCACCTGTTACGAGTATCTTCATGCGCCAATCTCTTTTGAGATATGGGTTAAATCCATTTTTTTACATACTCATGTAGCAGCGTGCTGACATAGGCAATATCTTCTGGCGTCAAATATTGATGACATCCAAAGTGGAGCCCCTTTTCCCCAACATATTCTGCTTCGGGAAACTCTCCTAAGCGATGCTGGAGATAGGAAAATGCACGGTGTTGCGTGGGCAAACTTCCAAAAAGCGTTTTCACTTGAATGCCATGTTCCAATAAAAAATGATACAGATGCGAGCTTTGAACCGCAATGTCTTGCCGAAAAACCAAAGGGAACGCATGCGGAGAAATGACTTCATCTTTTTCTTCAGTTAAAAAATAAAAAACATGAGCCAGGTCTCGATTTTGATCTAGAAGTTGAAGTAAATTCTTTTTTCGAGTCTTAAAAATTTCATCAAAATGGTCAATGCCTTCGATGCCAATGGCAGCTTCCAGATCGTTCATTTTGCAATTGAACCCAAAACGATCAAATTGAAAATAATCTGTGCCATCCGGACGTCCATGCGATCGAACGGAACGCAGAAGTTTCGCAAATTCGGGGTCATGGGTTGTCACCATTCCTCCTTCTCCAGAACAAATAAGATGTGCGGCATAAAAACTAAAAGTTCCGGCGAGACCAAAACTTCCGATGATTTGGTTTTGATAAGAGGCTCCATGGGCTTCACAACAATCTTCCAAAACAACGAGATGGTATTTCTCGGCAATGTTCATAATAGAGGTCATGTCACAAGGTTTTCCCATGGTGTGAACGACTTGAATTGCTTTTGTTTTTTTTGAAATCGCTGATTCTATTTTGGAAGGATCCAGATTGAGTGTTTTTCGGTCAATGTCTACAAAGACGGGTTTAAAACCAGCAGCGCGAACCGCATTGGCCGTGGCCACAAATGATAAAGCAGGTACAATGATTTCATCTGCTTGAGATTTTTCAAAATCGTAAAGTGCAGCCACGGCGGCAAAACAAGCTGCCGTGCCACTCGAAACCGCAACAGCTTCATGATAATTGAAATGATTTTTAAATTTTTGTTCAAACGTTTGAACATGTTTTCCTGCAGAGACCCAATGCGCATCCAAGCTTTCTAAAATTCTTTTTCGAGCCGCATCTCCAATGCGAATTTTACCGAAGGTGAACTTTAACTCTTGCATCCTAAAAAGTCCTTTGTTAATTTCATTTTAAATCTTTCTGCGACATGTCAAACGATAATATAGAGCACTTTATAATTAGTCCTGGTAATGATCAATTAATTTATCAAGAATTGGCCAAGACTTATTCGGCCATTGAGCCTCCCATTTGGGCAGGGCTCTTGGCGCAATATACTCGTCGTGAGGGGTATTCTGTTGAAGTAGTGGATCAGGTTGCCGAAGGACTCAGTGCTTCTCAAATTGCAGATCGGGTTACCCTTCAAAAGCCAAAATTAATCACCATTGTTGCTTATGGGCATCAACCTTCTGCTTCGACCCAAAACATGACGGCTGCCTATCAGGTATGTGAAAAAATTAAAGAAGCGTGGTCTGATTCCAAAATTTTGTTGGTGGGGGGGCATGTTTCTGCTTTGCCTCAAGTGACGTTGGAGGAAAGTAAAGCAGATTGGGTCTGCCAAGGGGAATCGGTTTTAACGATTGGAGCCCTTTTAAAAATGGAAGACTTTAAAGATGAGAACCAACTTTTACGCGTACCGGGCTTATGGTTTTGGAAAGATCAAAAAGTGGTATCCACCTCGCCAGCGCCACTTATTTCAGAAAAAGAATTGCCGAACGTTCTTGCCGGAATGGCGTGGGATTTGTTGCCGATGCATCAATATCGGGCTCATAATTGGCATTGTTTTGATGATATCGACCATCGAATGCCTTATGCATCTATTTATACCAGCTTGGGGTGTCCCTTTAAGTGTTCTTTTTGTTGTATTCAAGCACCTTTTGGTAATCCCAGCATTCGTTATTGGAATCCAGCATTTATAATCCAAGAGTTAGATATTTTGGCAACGCGCTATGGCGTTAAAAATTTAAAAATTGCAGATGAAATGTTTGTCCTCCATGAAAAGCATGTCTTGACCTTATGTGATTTGATTGTGGAGAGAGGCTATACGTTTAATATTTGGGCCTATGCTCGTGTGGATACGGTTCGGGATCACTTTTTAGAAAAATTACAAAAAGCAGGCGTCAAATGGTTGGCATTGGGAATTGAATCGGCCAGTCACTATGTTCGAGATGGTGTTCAAAAAGGACGATTTAAAGAGGAAGATATTTATAAAATTGTAAAAAAAATAAAAGATGCTGGGATTTATGTTTTGGGGAATTATATTTTTGGTTTGCCAGATGATGATTATGATTCCATGCAACATACGCTGGATGTCGCCATTGAGTTAAATTGTGAATGGGCTAACTTTTATTCAGCGATGGCGTACCCGGGTTCAAAGCTCTACCCTTTGGCCAAAGAAAAAGGTTGGGCACTTCCTTCAAAGTGGCATGATTTTTCACAGCATTCCTTTGAGCAACTGCCGCTACCGACCGAAAAACTATCTGCGGGTGAAGTCCTTCATTTCCGAGACAAAGCATGGCAAGTGTATTTTGAAAATCCAAAATATCAAGCATGGGTGCTTCAAAAATTTGGACCCAAGGTGGCAGCTCACGTGAAAGAAATGACACAAATGACTTTAAAACGAAAATATCATGCTCCTTTGTTAAAAGAACCTCGTGGTCATTCCAGGGGCGTACGAGATTAGGGTATGGAGTCAGTGATTTCTGCGAAAGATATTGTTCTAGATGAAGCTTCTTATGTAGATCCCAATGGACGTGTATTTGAGTGGCAAGGAGAAATCTTTCGGGGGATTTCCAAGGGCAAAAGCAATCTATACCGTACCTTAATAGAAGATGGCTTTATTCATACGCTCATTCAAAAAAAAATGTTGGTGGCATCGGAGATGACCTCATACACATTGCAGCCGTTTGATCTTGTCTTAAAACACGAACGCGTTGGGCGACGTAGTTATTGTATGGAATGGGCGCCAGAAATGATTAAAGATGCAGCTCTATTGACCTTGGATTTAAATTTAGCATTGCTCGAAAAAGATTTAATTTTGCAAGATGCGTATCCTTGGAATATTTTTTTTAAGGGGCCCCATCCCATTTTCATTGATTTTGGTTCCATTGAGCATATTGACGCTACGGTTATTTGGAAAGCCTATGATCAGTTTTGTGGTTTTTTCTTGTATCCTCTTATTTTGATGGAAACGTATCCGATTGCACAGCTGCGTTTTTTTTATTTTGATTATTTAACAGGGCTTTCTCTCAATGATTTTATTCGGTTATTACCCTTATCCTATCAACTTAAACATCCTTTGTTCAGTTGTGAGCTTCATGGGGTACGTTTACTTGAAAGGATGGCAGAAAGATTTCCGGCGAAAAGTAAGGCTTATTTGGAAAAGAGTAAAGAAATGGCCAAAACCCGCTCAACGAAAGCCTTGAGAATAAAATTTATGAAAAATTTAAAAAAGAGGGTTGAGCGAATTAGGGTAGGGCACACATCTTCTTTTTGGCAACGCTACAATGAAAACCTTCATGTTCAATATGAAGATGTGGAGATTCATCAAAAAGAACACTCGGTTCGTACCGTGTTGGATAAACTCCCCATAAAATCCCTCTTAGATGTCGGATGCAATACTGGAAAATATGCGATCGAAGCCGCCCAAAGAAAGCTAGAGGTGATTGCGCTGGATCGTGATGAGCAGTGTATTACGGCGCTTTATCGGTTGGCGAAGAGTCAAAATTTGAATATTTTACCTTTGGTCATGGATCTGTGCAATCCAACCCCTGCCTTTGGTTGGGAATGTCGACAGTTTGATTCTGCTTTGGAACGATTTCAATGCGATGTTGTTTTAGCGTTGGCGGTCATTCATCATTGGATTTTTAAACAGCGACAGGATTTTAAGAGAATCTTTAGGATGTTTCATCGACTTTCGAAATCTCATCTCGTGGTTGAGTTTGTCGATCGAGCGGACACCGTTATTCAACCTTGCCTGGAAGAAAGATTTTATTGGTATACGTTGGATTCTTTTAAAAAAGAGTTTTCACATTATTTTGAACTTGAAATGACCTTGCCATCGGATCGCCCAACCCGAACGATTTTCGTTGGCAGAAGAAAACAGCCAATTTAGTAATGTACTAAAGATTTTTTGAAATTTGGCCGCAACCAATACCACTGCAGGCTCGAATTGCAATGCTGCCTGCAGTGGTATTGGTTGCGGCTATGCGTCAAAAATTTTTCAGTATCAGTATATTGAATTAGCCTTTTTCATGAGCCTGCTAGATTTTTTATTTTGGGTGAGCTCGTCCAAGATTGATTTGAGTTCCAAATGGGTCAGATGTTCTGTGATGAGATGTTGCGTTTTTTGATGCGGTAATTTGATCAGCAATGGAACGTCATACACTTTTTTTAAGTTTACGTTGACATGCGTGATAACGCCTTTTTCAAATACTTCTCCGTGGTCAGATGTAAAAATGATAAGCGATGAGTCATATAAGTTAAGTTTCTTGAGTTCATGGATAAAGAGCCCTAATTGATGATCTAAGTACAGGATGAATTCATCATAGCGATCTTTTAAAAGCGAAATGGTCGGTTCATCTTTTGGTCTGTAATGGGGCAGTGAAAGAGAATGAAAAAAATTCATTTGCGACTGAAAGTTTCTAAAATGGGTAGAAGCATTAAACTTTCCCATGAAGGGTTCTGGTGCGAGATAGGGGTGATGGGTGTTGACAATATGGATATAGGTCAAAGAAGGGCGTAGAGAAGTGCTGCGAAATTTCATTCGATGGAGTGCTATTTCTAAAATGTCTTCGGCCAGAGGGAGTTTATCCGGAGAAAACCAAGGTTTTGTAAGCCACACATAAGCTTGTCGTAAAAGATAATAGATCCCCATGTTTTGCGCGGCCTTTAAAATAATAGGTGAACCTAAAAGGGGAGGCCATCCAAAAGGAACTTCCCATTCGAGAGTGTCGATGGGGAATTCGAGCTGCATCGTGCGAGGCGAGGCATTGGGAGAAGAAGTGATGCTGTCGATGCTGTAGTTTTTTTGAGATAAGAGATAAAAAATATTGTTTTTGCCTGCCGGTTGATCACCATGACCAAATCGAAGGCTATTTTGAGGTGCCGATCCTGTGAGAATGGCATGAACGCTTAAGGCGGTGCGATCCGCCACGGAATGACAATTTTGAAATACAAACGCTTCTTTCGAGAACTCATTTAAGTGAGGCGTTGTTTCTCTGGGATAGTGGTAAAGCGATAGATGATGCCGCGAGAGTGTATCTGCAATGATCAAGATAATATTGGGTTGCCCAGACGTTAGTGTTTGATGAGAGGTGGCATCCCGAGGCGTTTGCGTTCTCATCTGTAAGATGAAAGCAAATGAAAGGAACAGCAGAAGCGCTACCCCTGGTAACAGAGCAATTCTTTTGGATAAGGATGGAGCGAATAAAGGTGTTTTTAAAAAGTTTTTCAAGATGAGAATGAGGATGAGCGATAGGGCCATCGCCAAGGCTACCCAAGTTCCCCTGAGGAAGAAGTTGGGAATGTAATTTAAAATATGATGATGGTTTTTAAAATTTCTAAACACAAGGAGGGTCATCATCCCCATAAAAATCGCATTGACCCAAAAATAAGAGTCCATTGATTTTGTTTTTTTATCAGAAAAAATCCAAATAAGACCCGATAGACAGAGACTCAAGAGAAGGGATAGGAGAAGCCAACCAAGGCACAAAAAAGCATATGCGTAGAAAAGAGCCGTGGTTTCGATATTTTTCATGTCATGCCCATGGAACCAAAAAAAATCAATCCAGAGGGGATAGCCGAGAAGAATGACAAGCAATGCATGATGGTAGGAGAAAATAGACTTTTTCAACATCTTGTTAATATTATTTTTTTAAATGGTCATTTTTCTTTTGGAAGAATCTGCCAAAGAAAAATCGGATCGGGCGATAAAAAATGAGAATAAAAAATGCATTGATAAGAATATAAGCATTTTGAAATAAAAAAGTTCCAATCGTTGGTTCAATATAAGCCGAAGCTTCTTTTTCGATGAGAACCACAAACAATACCCAAATGAACAGTTGCCTTTTTTTCATGAACTTTCATTCACGTTAATCTCTTTGTGACGTCGATGTCAACTTTAACTTGACAGGAGATCTTAGTTCGAGAGACTTTTCTTTTTTATGATTATTACGCGAACGCCATTTCGGATTTCATTTTTTGGGGGAGGCACCGATTACCCCGTTTGGACTCAGGAACAAGAAGGCGCTGTATTGGCAACGACCATCGATAAATATTGCTATATTACCTGCCGTTATTTACCCCCTTTTTTTAAACATCGTTCTCGTATTATTTATTCACGCATGGAAATGATCAACGAGATCAATGAAATTCAGCATCCTTCTGTTCGAGCTTGTCTTCGTTTTTTAAATATTTTACGAGGCATTGAAATTCACCATGATGCCGATTTGCCAGCTCGGACAGGTATTGGTTCCAGTTCTTCCTTCACGGTCGGACTCTTAAATGCACTCTATGCTTTGATCGGAAAGATGAGCGGAAAAGAACAATTATATCAAGATGCCATTCACATCGAACAAAGATTGATTCAAGAAAATGTGGGTTCGCAGGATCAGGTGATGGCTGCTTGTGGCGGGTTCAATGTGGTTCGGTTTAAAGAGGGAAATCGTATTTTTGTTCAGCCGATTACTTTGGATAGCCAGCGCTTGAGAGTTTTAAAATCACATCTGCTTCTTTACTTTACAGGATTTTCAAGGTTTTCTTCCGATGTTGCCTCTGAACAAATTCAAAATACACCGGTAAAAAAGCAAGAACTGAAAGCCATGTATGAGATGGTGTTTGAGGCAATTCATATTCTCAATAGTGGGCAGGAAATAACACAGTTTGGAAAATTATTACATGAAAGTTGGATGCTGAAGAAATCGTTATCTTCTAAAATTACAACCCCCTTTTTGGATGAAATTTATGCGGTGGCCAGGAAAGAAGGGGCGCTCGGTGGCAAAATTTTGGGCGCAGGGGGTGGCGGTTTCATGTTGCTCTTTGCATCACCAGAATATCATCCCAAAATTAAAGAAAAGCTCAAAGACTTTCTGTATGTTCCCTTTGAGTTTGAGAATTTAGGCAGCCAAGTGATTTATTATGCGCAACCTCAAGAATTTTAAAAAGGTCCTTTGAATTTGTTTTCATAACTATAAAATGTTTCCTGGGATAAGTCGATTTTTGAGAGGCTAAGCTTTTTTTCCACTTCTCGAATAATGGTAATGGCATTTGGATAAAAAAGATTTTCCAAAGGGCGCGTTCCCGGACAAGGGGTGGGGGCAAACCCGATTCTCTTTACGGGGCTTTTTAAAGAATGAAAACAAGTCTCCATGAGACGAGCTGAAATTTCCGAGCTGAATCCGCAGTTTAACCAATCATAATCGGCAATGATACAATGCCCCGTTTTTGTTACGGAAGTAACGAGGGTTTCCATATCCAACGGTGAAATAGATCTGGGGTCAATAATTTCTAAATCAACATGATGTTTTTCTAAGATTTGAGCTGCTTTTTGTGCTTCAATATTCATCCAAGAGGTAGCAATGACGGTGAGATCCTTGCCCGTGCGAAGAATGCGTGCGGTGCCGATGGGAGTTTCAAAAGGAGTTTCTTCAACGTCACCTTCCACATCGTAGAGCCAGCGGTGTTCCAATACGATCACCGGATTGTTATCTCGAATGGCAGCAATCATCAGTCCTTTGGCATCTTGAGGAGACGTAGGCATAATGACTTTTAACCCAGGAATATGTGCGAAAATGGATTGTAAACTTTTACTGTGTTGAAAGGATTGTCCCCAGCCTCGGCCAATCACGGCTCGAATGACGAGTGGAATGGCGCACTTGCCCCCCGTCATATATCGATAACAGGAAATCATATTGAAAAGCTGGTTGAGTGCTAAGAGTAAAAAATCAACGCGAATATGGACATGGATGGGGCGTAATCCGTTCAGAGCAGCACCCAGACCAAAACCTGTCATGGCATCTTCGGATAAAGGTGTTCCAAAACATCGTTCAGACCCAAATTTTTCAAGAAGACCCACCGTGCTGCCAAAGATTCGTTTGTGGTCAGGGACATCCAGGCCATAAATAAAAACCCTGGGGTCGCGTTCCATTTCTTGCTGGATGGCTTCATTGATGGCTTGACGATACGAAAGCGTTCTCATGCGTAAATATGCTCATATAATTTTTCTGCAGTTGGAAAAGAAGATCGTTGTGCGTTTTCAAAACTTTCATCTACTTGTTGTTGAATTTTTCTTTCAAGGCTGGCCAACTCAGCTTCTAAAATAGTGAGATTTAATAATTTTTGTCTTTGCAAAAGCACAGGGTCTTGTGCATACCACTTTAAAAATTCATCTTTGGGCCTATAGTTAAACTTGAAATCTTCGTAAACGCCAACATGTTCATAATAGCGATAATATTCCAAATGTAAAAAAGTGGGTTGTTGGGTGGAAAGGGTATGATCCAGCGCATGCCGGCCTAACTGATAAATGATTTCTGGATCTGTTGATTTTTCATGAATAACCTCGCAAGAAAATTGTCGAATAATATTACAGAGAGATTTAAATCCCTGACGTTGCGATTTGGGGGTATGAATGGCCAAGCCATTGTCTTCGCAAATAAATAAAATGGGGAGTTGCTTGAGACAAGCAACATTCAGACTTTCCCAGAAAACGCCTTCTTCAATAGCGCCATCTCCGAAAAAAATCGCAACAACTTTTCCATTCTGTTGTACTTTATTTGCAAAGGCAGCCCCCACCGCCACAGGCAGCGTGGTCCCCACCACTGCGGAAGTTCCCATCAAGCCATCTTCAATGGCACTTAAATGCATGGACCCCGTTTTGCCATCTGCAATGCCTCCTTCTTTTCCAAAGAGTTCCAGAAAAAATTTTTGAGTTTCTTGGGTTCTGGCAAGATAAATTCCGTGTCCGCGATAGGTCCCAAACAATTGGTCTTTTGCATGGAGTGCAGCACAGATTCCAGCTGCAATGGCCTCTTCCCCAATGGATAAATGGGTGGGTGTTTTCATTTCATTTTCATCATAATGGCGTCTAATTTTTTCTTCGGCCGTGCGAATGAGATAAGCACGACGGTATAACTCAAGGTTGAGTTGTTGTCGCTCTTTCAACACCCTGTTCGTATCCATAAATTAAAATTACATCAAATTTAGCATTGATTTGCAGTTGCTTTGTTTTCAACTTCCGAAGTGTCTTCTTCTAAAATTTTTGCGGCAATTCCAAAAGAATGAAGAAAGGCCTCTGATTTTGCTTTTCGATAGACGCGTGTTTTGATGAGTTCATTTTCATTCAAATTAATATTTAATACTTTATTGAGTTTACGGCATTCTTCAATGACGACTTGCTCCATTTCTTCAGCGGTGATGTGCTTTGACAAGTTGATGCGCAAATCTTGACGATCGCCCATCGATTCTAGATAGGTTTCTTCATCTGGAATATAGCCATTTTCATGTGCATAGGTATACATGGGCGTTCCAGGCATGGGTTGCAAATAGCCCACGCTCGGATAAATTTTGGCTTTCTCCAAAACAGAAAACGTTTCGCGAATGGTTGCTTTGCTTTCTTGAGG
Source organism: Deltaproteobacteria bacterium (assembly GCA_016198185.1). GTDB lineage: Bacteria > Bdellovibrionota > JACOXK01 > 2-02-FULL-40-11 > 2-02-FULL-40-11 > JACQJD01. The sequence continues at coordinate 2,095 of JACQJD010000029.1, read as the reverse complement.
GTACCCCAGAACAATTGCGGTATACGTTGCCACCCCCGCTTCCTGAAGGATTTTTGCCTGAGTAATAAAATCTGTAACTGTATTTTTCTTATTCATGGCTTTTAAGATTTCAGGGTTCCCGCTTTCCAAAGAAAAGGAGAGTCCCATGCAACCTGCTTTTTTTAAAGAGATTGCAATATCTGCATTTTCTTCATCAATGAGTTCAGATCGACAACTTCCCACAAAATGGGTGTTTACATTTTGTTCCAGCAAAAGCCGAGTGAATTTTCTAACCTGATCATGATGATAGAAAGAAAGCTCATCCCAAAAATTAAAAAAATTAGCGCCATATTTTTGTTGCCACAGTTTCATCTCAGCAACAATATTTTCAGCAGATCGCCAACGGTATTTTTTATTTTGAAAGGCGTGAAAACAAAAAGTGCACTTGAAAGGGCACCCTCGGGCGGTCACCAGCGGCATGGCACGAATATCATCAAAAGCAATGCCCAACATTTCTGGAGAGGGGATGGTCCACTTGCTGCATTCCAGATAAATATCCATTTCAAAGAGGTCGTAATTGGGGAAGGGAATGGAATCTACTTCTGGAATAATCTTTCGAGACGGCGTTGTGATAATTTTTCCCTCTTTTTTAAACGCAATGCCTTGGCAGCCTTCTAAGGGTTCATGATTTTGGAGTCGTGAGAGAAGATCAATAACCGTTGCTTCGCCTTCAGAAATGACGGCAATGTCTACATCTGATTTTTTCAACAATAAATTTGGAATCGAAGTACCCAATGTATTTCCTACCATGATGGGGGCGTGAGGATGATAGGATTTTAACAGGGCTGAGATGCCTTTGACCCACTTGAAGTGAGAAGTTAAATCTCCAATGCCAACGATATCAAATTTTTTGGTTCGAAGAATGCTTTCGAGTTGTTCATTTGAATAGCGATGTGCATCCACATCCACAATTTCTAAATCAAATCCCGCGTTATCAATTGCGGTGGCAATGTAGGCCATACCCACGTTCAAAAGTTTTTTAGGACTGTTGGGGCGAATACAGGGATTAATCAGCAGAACTTTCATACCATTCTTTTTGGTTAACATAGATAAAGGATTGATGTAAAGAAAATGAAATTTTCCAATGGGTCTTTTTCAGTTGCTTTCTAGCGCCAAACAAATTTTTCGCGAATAACTTCAAAGAGATAAGCCAACCCCCATTGAACAATTTGTAACTTTCTTTTCCCCCCAATTCGAGGAGGTTCATCGCCGGGGATATCTGCGCATTTGAGCTTTCGTTTTGCAGCGCGTATGGAAATAAGCGGTTCACATCCGACCGTTGTTCGGAACAAAGCTTCTTCTGTGGCATAGGTTTCATCTTTATCCAGCGCCAATTCACGTAAAAGATTGGTACGGTAAATTCGGTACATCACCATCGCATCTGTGTAATGGCTTTGATAGAGCGTATTAATGGAAGTTGTAAAAAACCAATTTCCAAATCCGGTTAACACATCATCATCTTCACTTTTAGCACCGGGCGCATAGCGAGAAGCAATGACCATGTCGTATCCTTCTTTGTATTTTTCGATAAGTTTTGGAATCAGTTCTGGAACGGAATTGCCATCCGGGCTAAAGGTAATGACGGTATCTCCCCGAATATGTTCCAAGGCTTCTATATAGGCATGACGGATGCCTTTTCTTTTCTGGACAATGACCTCCCATCCACTTTTTTGAATTAAAGAAAGGGTTCCATCGGTAGAACCGCCATCGACAAAAAGAATTTGGTTGACCCATTCTTTTTGAATACGAGGCATGATGGCTTGAATACCTTCAACTTCGTTTAAGGTTGGAATTAGGAGTGTGGTTGTCATGGAATATTCTAATTTGCATATCGTGGGGAATGTGTGCTTGTCAAAGGATTCTCATGTGAAGCGGCTACTCCCTCAAACAAGTGAGGGGAGGGATCGTCTTAAGTTGAGCCTGGCAAATGAAGATATATTTTTAAGACAATCTCGGAGGTCTGGCCCGCTGGGTGGAACTGACCCGCAAGGGGCAGTTCCGGGCCAGACCGAGAGCTTAGGTGCGCCCACCCGCTGGAGGTGGGCGACACCGTGTC
>JACQJD010000028.1 GCA_016198185.1 Deltaproteobacteria bacterium | reverse complement strand
TTCTCTAATGTAATAGATGATTTTAAAAAAATTACGGCTGCCCATGTCGGATCTCAGGCAGCGTTGTTGGCGTATTTAAAGATTGGAAATTTTTATGCAGAGCAAGGTCGTTTGGATGAAGCAATATTGGCTTACCAGGCGGCATTAAACAGTACAGATCAAAGGTTTTATAAGATTTTGATTTACTATAATTTGGGTTATTTACAGGAACAAAAAGGTAACCATGAACAGGCCATTGGGTGGTTTAAGAAAATTACAGACATGAAAAAGCAACGGTTGCTCTTTTGGAGCATTGGGTATCGACCGAATGTTTTTTGGTTGTCTCAGGCTTATTTTGGAATGGGCAGATGTTATGATCAGTTAAAACAAGTTGAATTGGCAAAAGATGCCTATCTTCGTATTTCCGATGAATTTCCAAACACGCCCTATGCAGACCAGGCACAGGTCCATGCACAATTTGTAAAACCATGAGAGCCCACCCCCCTAAAGGTGTGATCCGAGAAAGTAAACGAGTTGCGTTTACCTGTAAAACAGTCCCTGTCTTTTTGCTTTTTTTATATGCAAGTTTGGGAGTAGGATGCTCAAGCGTTTTTCCAAAGTTCACACAAGGTGAATCCAGAACCCGCCCCAAACAAGATTTGATTCGGCATATCATTGACCCCAAAACCTTTATTGGGCGATTTCATCCACCCGTTGAGCGATCAATGCCGCTCATCGTTGGAGAAACCCTTTATGTGGGGTCGGTGCACAATCGATTTTTTGCCTTAAAACGAAAAAATGGGGAGCTTCAGTGGGAAAAGAAGATTCCAGGAGGCGTTGAAGGCACACCTATTTATTATGATCAAAAAATTTATGTCGGTGCCAACAATGGAAAATTTTATTGTTTGGAAGCGGAATCCGGAAAAGAGATTTGGTCTTACGATGCCAAAGTTGAAATCTTATCTACCCCCACCGTCAAAGGGGATATCGTATTTTTTACAACTGCCAACAATGGTATTTACGCGCTCAAAGCCAATACGGGGGCTTGGGTTTGGTATTTTAACAAAGGGTATATTCAAAAAATTTCAGTCCGAGGGACCAGTTCGCCGATTTACAAGGATGGAAAAATCTACGCTGGTTTTTCAGATGGTTATTTTTACGCCTTTAATGCTTTTGATGGAAAGGTGATGTGGTTTAAAAAACTTTCAAAAAATGAAAAGTTTGGAGATATTGATTTAGCTCCGATCATCCAAAAAGATCAAATCATTGTGGCAAGTTTTGATGGTTATATTTACGCACTCAATCCCATCACGGGAGATGAAAAATGGCACCTTCTGGTATCTCAAGCTGGGATTACGGGTATGACAGCCGATGAAGAAAAAATTTACGTAACGCTTTTCCAAGGAGGCGTTTGGGCTACCCAGCATTCCAATGGTAAAAAGGTTTGGGAAAAGGCGATTTCGGGTTTTTCAACTTTTTCTCCTGTTTTGGTGGAAGACCAATTGATCTTTACCACCAGTGGAAATCAGGTCCGAAGCATTGCAGCAGAATCAGGAGCAGAAATTTGGTATACACCCATTCAAACAGGCATTAGTTCTAAGCCAGTGCTGTTTAAGGACAAACTGTATTTGTTTTCAAATTTTTCAGCACTTCACATCTTAGACCCATTTTATTTCTTGTATGATTAGCAGGCTGTTAGACGTTGAGGGTAGGCTAGGCATAGCCATTTAGTCTGATAATGGATATTATGTTAAGTTACAGATGGAACCAGGGCTTGATTCCTGAATGATAAACGTACTATGTTGATATGTTGAAAGGATAAGGAGATTTTATATATGACAAACTTATTAAATATCGTAGGGGTTCAAAAAAAGAAAAATGATGCTCCACTCATTTTGACAGATCAGGCGATACAAAAGATTAAAGACCATCAACAAACTCTGGCAGAAGCCCGTGGCAAGTGCTTAAGAATTTATATTACAGCCGGTGGATGTTCTGGGTTTTCATATAATTTTAAATATGACGATCCCAAGGAAAATGATTTGGTCTTTGAAAAAGATGGAGCCAAATGCATTGTGGACCCTAAAAGTTATGGATTCATCGCAGGTTCAACCTTAACCTACCAAGAAGGTCTCACCGGAGCAGGGTTTGTCGTTAAGAACCCCAATGAAACCGGGGGATGTGGGTGTGGGAGTTCTTTTAGTGTGTCCTAACCCCCTAAAGCGCAGAAGTAGGTTTGGCTCCCTACCCTAATTTTGAATTTTATCTCCACGAAAAAATACGACCACTCACCATGCAGAGCTTCCTTTATAGTCTCCAATGGCTTCCACGCATTTGTGTGCGGGTTGATTGGCAATGCTAAAGATCACATCCTTACGATCATGGGCAGTTTGAATATATCCAAGCGCAATGACCCCATGAATCTTAGAAGAAAAAGTGGCGCTGGTTACCTGCCCTACTTCTTTACCTTCATACAAAATGGGGGTGCCGTGGCGAGGAATCTCGTGATGTTGAATTTCAAATAAAGTTAATTTTTTATTCACATGGCCTCGAAAATGAATTCTGGCGATGATTTCTTGGCCGATGTAACACCCCTTGTTAAAGTTCAATGCTTTTAAAAAATTGGTTTCTTGTGGAAAATTTTCTTCGGTGACATCCACACCATAGGTGGGCGTTTGCGATTGAATGCGTAAGATCGAAAGCGCATCTTGAGAAAGCTCATCCTCTTTTGGAAAGCGCATCACCCAATGGTTTATGTCAGAAGAAGGCCCCCATACTTCAAGGCATTCGCTTGCCCATCGATCTCTGTTGATTTGAACGCATGTCGTTGGAAGCACACCATCGTTTGAAATTTGTGTTTTCGACCCTAAAACAACGCCAAGATCGTCTAGCGCTTCTTCAAAACGAACGTCTTCCAAAATAATAAAATTCGAAATGGAAAGGATACGACTCAAAAGAGAGGGCTCACAAAAAATCCAGACTTCCTCGTCTTTTAATAGGTAAAGATAAAAAAACGAAAGCACCCTGCCCTTTGAATTACATTGAAACGTGTAAGCCCCCTCCCCAACCTTTAAGGTTAAACAATCTTGCGTCAGCACTCGGTTAAGAAATACACGCGCATCTTTTCCAATGACACGAATCTTTTTTTCAGGGGCTCTAAACCACTGGGAGCTGTTGAATGACATCATTTAAGAAAGTTGAGCTTGTGCTAATTGGTGAATCTTATAACTACGCTCATCTTCTTGATGGGCAATTTTTAATTCTTTGGCAACCACCGGTGGTAACGTTGTATGGCGCTTTAAAAAATGTTCAAAGCCATGGATACTCTCTGGTGTTGAAAAAGCAGGCGCCAATTGACGACAGAAAGTCATTAAATACTTGTGATCTTTTTTACGCCCCAGCATCGGAAGTACATGGTAAAAATCTTTGGAAAATTTCATATGGAGATCCATTTGGTCTTTTGGAAATAAATAGCTCATCGCCACTTTGGTTCTGGCCAAGGAGAGATTCGTTTCACCAATAATCTTTTGAAACCACTTTTTCTTGATTGAAAATTTGGGTTGAATGACTTCACATGCCAATGCTTGTTTTTGGCCTGCTTCTGAATGATCTCGCTTCAATTCTTTTTCAAGAAGATCTTGAGCGGGCTCCCAAGGTTTACGATGCAGTTCAACCAAAATGGCCCAGCGCCGGTCTTGATCTAATTCGAAATGAGGTAATTTGATTTTATGGGCTAAAATTTTATGTAAACGCTCTAAGGCCTGATCTGACAGGGACAGCTTAATGTAGGTATCCAACCAAAGTTTTTGAAAGTCAGATCCCCCCTTCGCCTCTTCTAATTGTTTCCACAAAAGGTCTTGAATCTGATCCACAAAGACTGTTTTTTTCTGTTTCTCTACAGCAGAGGCCGCAGGAAGATAATACCAGGCTTGTTTTAAGCGTTGGGCCACGGATCTTGCAATTTTAACGTTTTGCTCAAGTGGCAAATGTTTCAAAATAAGATCATGATATTCGTAAATGGAAAGATCTACAGATCTCACCATATCCCACAGGGAGCGCCAAAACATAAGCCTCGAAAAATCATCTGAAACTTGTGAAAGAGAACTTTTGATGCCCTCTAGGGTATGGGCATCTAGCTTTACTTTGACATAATCATAGTCTTCACAGTTGGGATAAATGAGATGGGGCTTGAGATCTTTTTCCGCTAGCGTAATGGCTGTGCGCCCTTTTTCATAGTGCATTGGTACTATTTTTTGAAGAATGATTTTGGATTTTTCTTTTTTAAATATTCCGATTTGGGTGCGATGTTTTCTTTTCTTGGGGTAATGATCAGAGCCTTTCTGTAATAAATCCATCGAAATTAATTTCTGCTCTTTAAAATGAGGGAGAACTTGAATTGAATTTAAACTTTGGGTCTGCAGCCACTCCCGAGTCCAGTGCTTCAAATCCACATCTGAGGCCTCAGATAAAGACTCTATAAAATCTTTCATTTTTGTATTTTGATAGGCATATTTTTTAAAATAATTGGAAACACCCGCCCGAAATTTTTCAGGACCTAAAAAATAAGCCAATTGTTTTAAAACCGAAGCTCCCTTTCCGTAGGTAATCCCATCAAAGTTAGTCATGGCTTCAGCGGTATGGGGTACCTTTGCTACAATGGGATGTGTGGTGACCATTTCGTCTTCCCAATAAGCCCAAGATTTAATGCCTTCAAAAAAAGTGTGCCAAGCTTCTTTAAAGTCGGTTGCCTCAGCTTGGGCAAGGAAAGCCATGTAGGTTGCAAAACTTTCATTGAGCCAAAGATCATCCCACCATTTCATCGTCACCAAATCTCCAAACCACATATGTGCCATTTCGTGTAAAATAACTTCGGCCAAGCGCTCTTTTTCATCACGGGTCCAAGCCCCCCGAGGAATATAGGCCTCGTTAAAGGTAACCGCAGCAATGTTTTCCATCGCCCCTGAGTTAAAGTCAGGCACAATCAGCTGGTCATATTTATAAAAAGGATAATCGTAATGAAAATAATCCGAAAAAAAACGAAGGCCTTGTTTGGTAATGAGAAACCAAAAATCAGCATCTACATACGATGCAAAAGATTTTCTGGCCAAAAGCCGAAGTGGAATTTTTTTATAAGCATCTTCCCATACATGGTAAGGTCCTGCATGGAGCGAAAAAATATAGGTGCTCATCATGGGTGTCTTCGGGAAGGTCCAACGCCGGGAATGGTCAGAGGTTAACCCAACCGTACTTTCTTTCATCGTTGAAATCACTTCCCATTCCAAAGGGGCGTCCACCGTTAACATAAAGGTTGCTTTGAGATCTGGCTGATCAAAACAAGGAAACATTAAATTCGCATCATAGGGTTCAAAGTCAGAATAAAGATAAATAAGCCCATCTTGCGGATCACAAAAACGGTAAAACCCAACCCCATTTTTACTGTAATCATGACGGAATTCAACCACCACTTCATTGGAGCCAACCCTTAAAAACTTTCTTTCTAACATGATAAAGTAATGGGTCTTGGTTGGCAGAACCGTTTTCCCATTGATCGTCAAAGATAAAACCGTTCCCTTTTCAAAGTCTAAGGTAATAGATTTTTGTTTTGAAAGGTCAAAACGAATTTTTGAGATCCCAAAAAAAGAGGCAGACGTTTTATCCAAGGAAAAATAAAGCTGGTAGTGAACCTTGGAAACAATCTTTGCGCGTTCTTGGGAGTAGCTTAAGCTTAGACCTTGTTGGTTATCACGCACTAATTCGTCAGAGCTTCTGGTTGCGCCACCCATCCACGAAATAATTCAAGTTTTGTGGGTAAATGAACAATACGCAATCCGAAAGGTCTATTGACAATCATCGCTGCTTCGATTTGAGGTTTGGCAGAAGTTTTTTCTAGGCCAATCGCCGTGACAGCAGCTGCTTTAAACCCAGATTCATTCATTTCTAGCACTGTTTTGTGGATGACAGCCGAAACTCCAAGCTCGGCAGCAGGTGTTAGCAATCCTGAAAGATCCGTGCCCCCAGATAAGGTTTCGGGAATAAAAGATCCAAGATCTTTTAGAATGTCTCGATTAAACGAAATTTTACTTTTGGGAAGAGATAAAGAGACATAGTGAGCGTTTCTAAAATCCACGGTAGACCAAATGTCAAAGTCTTCTCCCAATGCTTCTCTGAGCTCATCTGCTCCCACATCCGTGCGTGGCAAATAAATTTCAAGCGCAAACTTTCTATCTTTGGTAAGCAGTTGTATGGCTTGCAGTTCCTCCGATTCCACATATGGATGAAATTTCTCTTGATTCATAAAAGGGAGTTTTATTTTTTTCTTGCTGTTGATATTAAAATCACTCTCTTGGGTTGCATGTTCTTCAAAGGAGTATAACCAAGGACCTTGGATAAAGAGAGATGAAATAAGCAAACTCACCATTGCTGGATCCAAGCTCTCTAAAATCGTTGGAATCAACCGGTCTGTGGCGTTAGAAACCCAATCATTCATTTGTTTGAGCGTCTCTGGCTTTTTAAAATCCAGCGCATAATTTACTTGCTCTGGGAAAATGCGTAGTTTTTGCAATCGATCTAAATAATTTTTCGAAAAATGATAGCCCTGCCCTTCATTGACCCACAAAGAAGCAGCACGATAAATTTTGGTTGCATCTTCATCCTTGCTATCAAAGGAAAGCAAATCATTGAGTGCTTTGTATGCATCCGGAACTTGACTTAAATCCTGGTCTCCTCGAGTCCTCACCATGTCTTGAGTATAAAGATCATCTAATTCCGCCTTGACGCCCCCAACGCTTCCCACATAGAGCAATTGAAACGCTTCTGAGACATTAAACCCTGAGAACAAAAGATTTTCTGTGGGTGCCACATTTCTAAATAATTCTCCACATAGTTCAGCAGAAAATTTTTGATGCGCCGTAATCAGTGGGTCTGCGGTTCGAAGCTTCTCTTTAAGATTTTCTCCGGCAATGCCAAACGTTGATGTATTGAGCCATATACCAAGCATGGACAAAACATAAAACTTTTTAAAAAAATAAACTTTGTTTTTCATAAATCCCTCCTGATTGATAAACATTCAGATCTCCTAACTGAATTCTTGATACAATGTCAATCAGTTTCAAGCCTGGAGAGGGATGAACAAGCCGCCGAACTTCTGTCTGATTGACTTATTTCAGATGATCCTATAAACATCATGACACGTAAAAAATGGGGGGGGGGAGATGAATACACATTTCAAACTTTTCATACTTCTACAGTTTATTATTCTACAGTTTATTGTTTTTTCTTCAAACCTCTTGGCTCAAGAATTGGATTGGCCTCCATCTGATCAATGGGAAGAAGAAGATCGAAAAGCACAAGAAGCGCTTCGTGATGACTTATGGGATAACGAGAATGACATCCCTGAAATACCCCCACTCGAGGAGTACACACCCCCACCCCCTGATTTTGAAACAGATGATGTTGAAAGCAAAGATCATGGCCCCAAAGGGCGTAAAAGTAAAAGGCATGTCTTTATGGATTTTGAAAACCCCATTCGGTTAGATCCCAATGCCAAATCCACTCAGGGAAAAAATGAAAAGCCAACGACGAGAGCTCAAAGACTGCGTGAGCGGTATCGCGATGCTGGACAAGAACTTGATCTTAAGCCATGGCTCGATCATTTTGGTCTATCCACCCCTGTGCTTTTAACCATTGGTGGAGGCTTTATTTTCCCAGATGCAAGAGCGAAAGCAAAAGATCGCGATCGTAAGTTCACAGAACATGCCTTAACAGGACATGCTCGTTTAGGATTTTTTCGAGATAATCCTTCTGAAAAGAAACTAGAACGCTACAGTGGCTTATCTTTAGAAATTCAACAGGATATGGGTATTGATTTTTTATTGATTAGCACAGATCAAGTTTACCCAATCAATTTCTTAAACAGTTCTTATGTTGTTTTGAGTGGTAGATTGATTCATCTTCGTCCCAATCTTCATCCTGCGGATGAAACCACAGGGGATGATCTGGTTCAACAGAAGAGATGGAATGTCGCTGAGGGACAACTGGCACTCATTTGGCGGCTTGGGCAAGATTCCCATCCCGTGCGAGTGATGTTTGGCCCAACTGTGGGTGGAGGATTTGGATTCTCAGATGCCAGCATCGATGATGGCATTCGATTACAATATCCAAATCTGAAATTGGAGAACGCACAAGATCAAGAAGCAACGGCAACAGCAGATATCGGATTTCATGCAATCATCCTCCTAGGAGATCCTGGAACACAAGCTTGGCAGCTAGGAGTTTTAGCGAATTTGGAGCGAGAACGAAGTTTAGAAAGCAATCTCAACCATTATAAAGTGCGAGGTGAAACCATTAAAGTTTTCTTAGCAACCCCTGAATATGAATGGGAGGATCCCTGCCCCACGCTTCAACTTGTGCTGAGTTATATGAAAGCGCATTCCAAATTAAAAACTTCTGTCAGTCAGGATCCCATTGGAAGCGATGATAAAACTTTTTGGAAAAGATTTGATCTTCCTGAAATGAGTGACGATGACCATACCGTAGACGTGAATGTGTATATTAGATTTTAAGGTGAAAACAGATCAAGGTAAACTCAATCAATTCATTTTTTATAAGATCGAAAAACTTCACACACAATGGGCAGCGTTGATATCAACACAATTCCCACCATGACAAACTGAAAATTTTGCTTCACCAAGGGCAAATTTCCAAAGAAATATCCAGAAAAGATAAATCCTCCCACCCACCCTATTCCACCCATGACATTAAAAAGCGCAAATCGCGGGTAGCCCATTTTCCCAATACCAGCCACAAAAGGCGCAAAAGTTCGAATGATGGGAATAAATCTCGCCAAAATAATCGTCTTACCCCCATGTTTTTCATAAAATTCATGCGTTCGATCCAAATGTTTTTTATTGAGCCACGTGGACGTTCTTTGAGTAAAGATTTTGGGTCCCACATACTTTCCAATACCATAATTTACGGCATCACCTGAAATGGCGGCTGCCATTAAAAGTCCCATCGTGTAAATAAGATGAATTCCTGAGGCTGGAACACTGGCCAAAGCCCCAACGGCAAACAGCAAGGAATCTCCGGGAAGAACCGGTGTTACCACGAGTCCCGTTTCCGCAAAGACAATGGCAAACAACAAGACATGGAGCCAAGGGCCCAGCAAAATGGCCCACTCGGCCAGATGTTGGTCCAGATGCATAAAGACATCAAAAAACCAGTGCCAGGCCTGAAAGATGAATTCGAACATTCTTTTATTGATTCCTGTATCAATAGTTAAACTTCTTTTAAAGTCTTTTCGCAAGAAAATCCATTTATGAAAAAACTTGCATTGGCATTTTGCTTCTACTAATAGAAAAGTGTATAAAAATGCATAGGAGGTATTCATGAGAATATTATTGAATCGTATGGTGTTTGCCAGTGTCGTCCTCAGTAGTTCCTTACTCTTTGCCAAAGGACTCCAGCCAGAATGGAAAAATTTAGAACCCAAAGTTTTAACATCGACACAAGAAAAAGCCCTTTCCACGATCAATGAAATTTATGCGTATTTGAATGAAGGCCCAGAAGCACAAGGAGCCATTGAAATCAATCGAAATGCAGATGACCAAGATGAAGTAACCTATGCATTTCTAACCGGAGTCGCTTCTGGAAAAAAAGATAAAATAAAATTTCAACGGGAAGCGCTCGAACGATTATCCAAAGTCATTTTCAAGAAAAATATTTTTGATCGACAGGTATCTGAGGATCAAGTGGAGGTCGAAAACATCGAAGTGACACGTGCTGTCGTTGAACTCTTAGATTGCAGTGGTGGGGGCACTCGAGAGGATGAATTTTTGGCTATTCAAAAATTAAACGAAGCACTTTCTGAGTTTCAGTCGACATCCTTAAATGTCCAAATGGTTCGGGTTTCTTTTTCACAAGAAGACTACGAAGAAATTTATCGTTTTTTCTTAATTCAACCTCAAAAACGCAGCATTTCCAAAAGATGGATTTTAGGCATTTCCACGAGAAACATTGATTAACAGGGTATGGAAAAAGCCTATTTTCAGCAGGCTGTTAAAGAACACGTTTAAGGCCAGAAAACCAGTTTTCCTGCGATATTATTTGGACTCAATCAATCGAACCGTGTTGTCTTCTTGAGAATAAACGCGGAAGGCTTTTTTCAGTCCATAAACATTGGTAATGGCCTCCCAAAGATCTATGGCAAGACCTATATGGGGCTTTGCCATAGCTTGATTGAAAGTAGCTTTCCCAGCCAAAAACATTCTGATCAAAAACATGCGGGCTTCTTTATCATCTTTGCTAATCGATTTTTCAAGTTTTTCTCCATCCTCCCCTACGGTTATGTAATTGCGCACCCTATTAATAAAGGCTACGGCCTTTCCTTTAGGGGAATTTTTTAAAATTTCCTTGGAAAGAATAACCCAAGGTTCTTCTAAATAAGGGGTATTGGCATCATCCTTATCTCCAAAATTACAACTTAAAAATATCAATGTTACATCAGGCTTTAAGTCATCTACATTGATGGCACTAAAATGATCGCTCAAAGACTGACCATTGATGTAAAAGTTGCCAGGATCTCCATGAGCATCTATAAAAATGATATCCGCTTCTTTCGATAGACGTAATGCTTCATTTAACTGCACAAAGTTTGACACCTTGTACCCTTGAAACTGGTTGGGTCGGTCTTTAAATTTTTGGATTTCAACAATTGATTCTAATGGATCCTCTTTAAAAAAATTCAAACTCTTGAAAACGCCGAGTTGAGAAGAAATCAGCGTTTGATCCACAATGAAAGAAATATTCTTGGATACTAAAGAAATTGGAATGGTTTTTTCTAAATCAACCAAAAAATCTTCAAGTTCATAATCCGGTTCATTCATGAAATCTTGAACCATTTGATTTTGAAGAGGATGGGATTCAAATAAATATAATAAGTAACAGATAACCAAGGGATGGAGCAATCGACCGATCATCATATCCCCATAGCGCTCTTCAAATGTTGCAGGATTTCGCGTGAGGTATTCTCTGGCGGCCTCAAAGAATTGAGTCGGCTGAATCTGATATTTGGAGTTTAATATTTCGAGAAACTTTGAATCATGCAAAATATGCAATAACGCCTGGTGAGCAACCCTGAAGTTGAAGAAAGTGTACATATCGTGTACGAAGCGATATAAAAATGGCCCCCCCATCCCCCATAAGGCATCCGCTGCTGTTTTCTGAACAACACCTGCTGCGCGATGGACTACCGGAATGGACTCGCCGAACACTGTTTGGGTTCGAACCAAAGGATCCAAATTCCAGAGATTTAAAAGTTTGTTCCCAGCCCCCTCATAATTGGGCTTCGGTGAATTTGGAACGATATCCTTATAAAGATCCCTCATTTCAGTGTGCTCCAGCACATGCAACATTGCTTTTAATCCAGAATGAACTTTATATCCCCTCGATCCGAATGCACGAACGTTCTCCAAGAGAAGCCGAACGAGAATAAAAGCACCGGCATCAAGGTCATTTCTAGAGCTGGCGGCTTCAAACTGTTGGGTCCAAAAAACAGGGGGTTGTGGTTTTCTACCCAAAACACCTTGTTCCATTAATATTTTATTTTCAACTGGGTCCATGCCACCTGCTCTGGTGATGCGAGTCTTTCGCAAAATCTGTGGCCATGTATAATGACCCCTCTCTGCTGGATGGATTCCATCTTTGCCCATTTCTCCTTGACCTTCGACATGTGCTTCATGAATCGCTTGAACTTCTTTGGGAGATAAAGCTCTATTCAAAGCATTCTCAGAAAGTATTTTGGTTTCCACGGTTGTTCTATCCATTGGAAGAGCCACTCTATGATTTGCTAAAGCCAAGGTAGCTCCACCTAAGAGAGCAAAGCTTAAATCAACACCCCCTGCAGCACATCGTTTCCACGCTTGCGCCGTAAAAGTATTGGCAGCAGCTTCATCATTCACATGTTTAGAAGCACGTGCTTGATTTAGAGCCATTAAACAATCCTTGATTTCTTGAGTCCCCGAATATCCGAGTGTACTTACAAAACCAATGGCTGCTCCTAAATGAATTCGTCCATAAACAGTCAAAGTTGTTTCTAAAAATGGAAGCCCTCCCAAACCAAATAAGCTTCCAGCAATCACGTGACCACTCAATGCTGCGCCACTGGGCAACAATGAAAATAAGGCAGTCAACGCTAATGTTTGGGGACCACTATTTCGAAGTTCTTCAAAAAAACCAGCTAACCATGTTTTATGCTGATAGACATGATCAATGGAGGCATTCAATGCCGAGAGTCCATAGCTAGCTGCCAGAGGAAAGACAATCAAGGCCTTTGTTGTAAAAGCCATTGTAGATGCAAATTGAATTCCAGAACGAGCTGCAATCACGGATGCAGTGGTTGTATGAAGGGCTGTTGTGGCAACGGCTCTGGATGTAATAAACCCTGCGATAAATGGAGAGGCCCACATAAAAATGACCGATGCTGCCGCAAGTACAGGAGATGCGGCTGCCCAATAAAGATCCTGAACGCCTTGTTCTAAAATTGTGCGATCGAATTCTTGAAGTTTCGCAATGACGGAATCTATATTGGATTGCGATTGCAAAGGAATGCCCAAAGATTTGAGTTCACGACGCGCAATTAAAATAGTTTTAAATGCATCTTGTTTATCGAAATCTGCTGCGGTTTCATATCCTTGCATAAGTCCATCGTAGGATAAAGCTTTTTGTGAAGCCTCCAGATAACGCTTCACCTCTTGTTCAAAGATCTTTTTCCATTGTTCAATTCGTTCTTTAAACTCCTCAAACCCTATAATCGACAAAGGCGTTGTATTGGATACGTCTTGCGGAGGCAAAATAACGTAATTGCCAATAATGATTGAAATCGATCTGTTACTGTCTAATAAATTTGATGCCACTGATTCAGAAAAGAATTTTGAGAGTGATTCATTCAAAAAAGAATCTTCCTTGAGATCTTTCAACGTAAGCTTTAGATTCGCAATATTCCAGTCTGTACGATCCGTATACTGTGCCCCTTTGGCAACAAGGTAGTCAAAATGAGCTTTCAGAGGAGAACTGACAACCACCATCCACGGGTCGACATCACGGATGCCCAGACCTTCTAGAATCTTTTTTTCCTTGTCAGCCATAGACCGCTGCGCCAAATAATTCATAACCAGTGGTGCTAAATAATTTGAAAACATCATTTGTTGGGCTTCAAATGCCATCAACCTTAATGTCTTATCTATTTCTGAAGAATGCTGTGGATTGAACGTCAAAAAAATTTGATCCAAATCAGAAAAAAACACCTGAGGTTGTATTTTACCAGCCAAATAATCTTGAACAGCACTGCCGATGGTCTGAACAAAGACTTCCTTCCCTTGAGAAAATACAGGTGTGCATAAAAAGATAAAAGTTATTTTAAAAATAAGTGTTTTTAGCATTAGCTTTTTCATGTATTTCTACTTTCACAGTGACAATATTTGTCACCCAGTTGTCTATAAAAGTGACAACTCCTACCATATTTTCCTTTGAATTCAAAGAATCGTCATGCATAACTATTGAAAGAGCAATTTCTATGCCAAGAGCGGGTGAGAAAAAGTGGTTTTGGGTGTTGATGTGTTTTGGCATGATTTCGCTTGGGTGGGCAAATAAAAACCCTCGCCTCCTTGAAAAAGCACTGGCATTCGCAAAGACCCATCACTATCGCAAAGCCATTCCTCTTTTTAAAAAGGTCTTAGAAGAAGAGCCTAAAAATCTTTCTGCACTGCAAGGTATCGGGTGGTGTCTTTATACCCTTCAACACTATAAAGACAGCCTTTATTATTTTGAACGCGCCTATCCCATCGATTCTAAAAATACGGTTACACACCTCGGCCTTGCCATGGGGTATGAAAAAGAAAATATTCTCCATCAATCACTTTTTTATTATAAAAAAGTGATTTCGTTTGAACCCACGCATATCACTGCCCATTTGGGGATAGCTCGAATTTTTGTTCAAAATGAACAATTAAACTCGGCAGCAAAAACATATCAATCCATTTTGGAGCTGGATCCCTATCAGAAAGACGCCCTTCAGGGGCTCGCCCTTGTTTATCGCAAACAGAGAAAACTTCATGAAGCACTTTCCATTGAAAAGAAAACATTGGAAATCAAACCGAAAGACAAAGAGACTTTGCTTAGAATTGCGGCTCTCCATGAAAATGAAGGTCATATCGAAGACGCTATTTTCTGGTATGAAAAAGCAAAAAAAGTAGCCCCGACAGACAACGTTATTTATGCAAAACTGTCGCTTCTCTATAATCAAGTCGGTAAAACAGAAGATGCCATTTTGGCTTTAAAACAAGCCAATGAATTGCAAGGCGGCAACCTTAAAAATTTCATCACTTTGGGAAGGGCTTACACCTGGCTTGCCAGGGTTGATGAAGCCATTGCTACTTATGAACAGGCGGCTACGCTCTTTCCCAATGACCCTGCCGTACTACATGAACTTGCCAAAGCTTATCTCTTAAAGGACCGTTGGGATCAGGCAGAAATTCTCTACCAAAAAATAGTCAAATTGGATCCCCATCATTCATTGGCGAAAATGGGGTTAAAAGAAATTAGAGAAAAAAAGTGGCCCATTTGGACCAGTCGTTTTCAGTATAAAGAACGAAAAGACAAAGATCCCTCCAACCATGATACAAAGACCCATAAACTTGAATATGCACAAGAAATGCAAATGAATGTTACCCCCCGTACCATCTGGAAAGCCTTTTATCAACGAAATCATCACGACCAAGATGATTTGGAAGCTCATTCTCAAAATTATGATTTCACACAAGATATTGTTTCTGTCACCTATAAAACAAATTTGGCAGATGATTTTATTGTTTCAGCACGCGCAAACTTCAACCACTTTGACAATCAGGGGCCCAATGCCTACAACACCCAGAAAGATTTGGATCGGCTAACCGCATTTTCCTATTTCTTATTCTCTCAAAAATCATTTTATATTTTTGCGTTTTTTCAAAGGGCGCTTTTGTTACGCCTCAAGAGTCCAAATGTTTTAAAGCAAGACCCTTATCATGAGAACGCTCTTACGTGGGGCTGGAATCTAACGCAAAACCTAGAGTCTATTTTTTATTACGCGTACACGAATTATCAAGAAATCAAAGATACCCATAATATTCAAACTTCATTGTTTTACATTCTGCCATTTTGGCGAAAACTTCAAATGGGCTATCAGTTTGAATGGCTCACAGATCCTTTAAGCCGAGTTCAAACAGCGCGTCTACGATTTCAAGACACCTTTTTTAGAACCATAACGGCTCAACTTCTTTACAAGTTCAGTTGGGATCATAATAAAACGGATGCTGGCCTAACGTATATTCAAAACCTGAATGGTCGTCTTTCCCTTCCACTTTATAAATCACTAACGCTTCATGTGGATAGCACTCTGGAATTTGAATTTGGGAAAGATCATGATCGCAAGCAAGAGCATCTGGCTTATCTTGAAGTGCCTTTGGGAAAACTGTTTTAGATTGAATGAGTGATCCCGGAAATCGGGCTCCTAAGAACATCTCTAAGGCTCGGAATTGCAATGCCGCCTTAGAGATGTTCTTAGGGGCCCGATTTCGCTCACATTTTAAGGCAATTTATTAATTTTTTGAACAGGTCTTCTACGGCTTTTTATGGCTTTTCTTTCTTTTTATCTTTATCTGAATCCTTGTCCTTGTCCTTGTCTTTATCCTTATCCTTATCTTTATCTTTGTCCGGTGGCTCCTCGACGGGTGGAGGCTGGGGAGGTTCCGGAGTTGGGGGTTCTACCTCTGGTGGAGGTTCTTTGTCTGGTTCTTTCACCGGGGGCGTGGGCTGGGTGTCATCTTCTGGTTCAGAGCTCGGCACCCGTTCCAAATCCGTCTTGCGAACATTTTCCCCTCGAATCAAAGAAGCTTCATCTTGAGAAAGTCCTTTTTTCGTTTTTCCAGGCAAAGGCGTTTTCACAAGATCCGTCGTTTGATCTTTTTCGGAAGCTTTTGGTTTTAAATCTTCTTGTGCTTTTTCAGTTGCGCGTTGAGACGCCTCTTGAGAAACGCTGCTTCCCAGGTCTTGAACAGAAGACTTCTGTTTTAAAATATTTTTCTTCCGCTGAACCTCTTGAAAGGCATCTCCTTGATGTGAATGAGGCACCCTACTCCCCTGGTTGCCATAGGCATCAACAATGGATTCCTGAACTTTCTTTTGATCTACTTTCTTCGATGGTCCTTCTTTCTTAGGTGTCTGCGACACCGCATCCACCATCGACTCCTCCACCCGTTCTTCGGCATGAACCGACATAAGCTCTGAAGATAACCAAAGAACACCGATGATGATTTTAATTTTCATACCTTTCGTCTTATCGGATGAACACAGACAAGCCTTAACGGCGAACGACCCTCAAACCAAGGTAGGCCCAGACACATCGGAACCGGTGCGACTGAGGCAGCATTGATTTCGAGCCAAGCATTGGCACCGGCTAAATTTTGATCGTAAAAAGCTCAAGAATTCTACTCACTTGACCGATGAAACCATAAAAGAGATATGAAGATTCAAAACCCATTGAAAGGACTGCGCTCTTGCCTCAAAACCAAGCTTCTCCTCCCTTTGGGACTTCAAACCGCCCTACTGATCCTTTTAATGATCTTTGCTGGACTTTATTTAATCAGACTTCAACAGAACATTCTGATGGTATCAGACAGCATTTATCCTGCTTATGTCAATGCCCAGATGCTCACGGATAAACTCAGAGAAAGCAAAAATTGGGTGGTTCGATATACGCTTGAAAGGGATCCTACCAAATTAGGAACCTGGAAAAGTAATTATCAAAAACTGTATCAAGAAGTAGAAGTGCAACTCCACAAATTAGACAACAACACCTCAGAAAAAATTAAAACCGCATTGGTCCAATCCAAACATAACATTCACGAATATACGACCCTGGCCGATACTTTGTTTGAAACCCATGAAGAGCTTTTGGCAAAAGCTCAATTTAAGGAAAGCCTTCAAAAAGAGTACGAGGCCCTTTTCGATGCACAACTTTCAACATTGCGTCAGCTAGAAAAGCAGACGCCGATTTTAACCTCTGCTATCGAAGAAATGATTCGATTGCTCTCTCAAGCAACCTCCTTGTTTTCAAAATCTCTCGTGATGCCTTTTGAGGTCCTCACCGAAGAAGAATTAACAGATCGATTGGAAGACAGGAAACAGGTGTTTCTCAAAAACATGAAACGCTTTGATGAAAAATGGAAGATGATGGCCACACAACTTACAGAGCCTAGGGGGCGGCAACATCTTCATCAGATAAAAATATTAAATTTAAAATACAGAGAAATGCTTCTGAACCAAGGAAAACTTTATGATTTTTATCAAGATGAAATCAAAAATATGCTTACCGTCTGGAAGTCCATTGACACCTTAAATGAGGTGTTTGAAAAAACAAAAGCGTCCACCGAAATACTTGCCTCTCATGTTCAAGCATCTCTTTCACATACCCTCTCCCAGATTCAATCCACCCGAATATGGCATGCGCGACTGTTTTTTATTTTTTTGGGAGTTATCTTAGCCTTTGGAATTCTTCTCGGCTTCTATTTCTCCAAATATCTCATTGATCCACTTCAAACATTAACAACCTCTATTGAAAAAATGGGCGAAGGCAATCTAGAGCAAAAAATCCCCGTTGACGCTTGCCAGGATGAAATTTCAAGACTTTCTATTGCTTTTAATGACATGGCCGATCGACTTCATCGGATGCGTGCACAATTACGGTTATCGAATCAGGATATTCTAAAACTCTACCGCGCCCTTCAAAACAAGGTTTCTCTTTCCCAAAGTGACCACCAAGCCATCACCCCGAAAGACACAGAGCTTCTGGAGTCCAATTTTATTTCTCTTTTGTTTTTTGAGATTAGAAATGCGCTGTCCATCATTCAACAAGCCCTTTCTAATTTAGATATACCGTCTCTAACGCAAGAAGAAAAACAACATATTATGGATATTGTCCATGAAACCATTCGAAACTTGGTTTTTATTACAGAAAAACCCATTGAAGCCATTAACCAAAGCAAGACAAAAAGGGCTGCCTAGAGGAGGATACCATGCCAAACCGAACCATACTCATTGCCGATGACGAACCAGATCTCGTAGAAATGTTAAAACTCAAATTTGAATCT
Organism: Deltaproteobacteria bacterium; assembly: GCA_016198185.1. Lineage (GTDB taxonomy): Bacteria > Bdellovibrionota > JACOXK01 > 2-02-FULL-40-11 > 2-02-FULL-40-11 > JACQJD01. The sequence continues at coordinate 35,225 of JACQJD010000028.1, read as the reverse complement.
GAAGGTTTTCATGTCCTGGAAGCCTATAATGGAGAACAAGCGCTGGAAGAAATGAAGAAGCAAAAACCAGATCTGATTGTTTTAGATATCATGATGCCAAAAATAAATGGGTATCAAGTTTGCAGAGAAATGAAAAAAGATCCCAACCTAAAACACATTCCCGTGGTGATGTTTACCGCCAAAGCCCAAGAAGCCGACCGATTTTGGGGGCTGGAAGTAGGCGCAGATGTCTATGTTACCAAGCCTTTTGAATTTGAGGGGCTAAAAAAAGAAATAGATCGACTGCTCTCAAAAAAATAATTTTTTTGTTTCCATGAATCGTGGTAGTTGCTAAAATTGCCTTTCTGATTCGTACCATTAAAAATTTTATTTTTTGTGGCATTGCTATGGGTGCCTGTTTGTTACTTTTTGAAGTTACATTTAGAGTTTATTATTTTTTTAAAAAAGAACCCATCCGATCAGAATACCTCATGGAAGGTGTAAAAAATGACCCGTGGTTAGGCTGGACACTTGAGCCTAATTCCCGAAGATACTTGAAAGATTCCAAGGGGCAGCCATTTTTAGTTACGACCAATCGAGAAGGATTAAAAACAAGAGAGTTTTCTACTGTAAAATCTCAAGATGTCATTAAAATTATTTGCTTAGGAGATTCTATCACAGAAGGTCCGGATGCCAGCAATGACCAAACCTATCCGAATCTATTGGAAAATTTATTAAACACAGAAAGCAAGAACAAAAAATTTGAAGTTTACAATGCTGGTATTTCTGATTATGGCATTGCTCAAGAATATCTTCTCTTAGAAAGAAGATTACTGAAACACAAACCAGATATTGTCATTCTGGGGTATTACTTAAATGATGGAAAAACATTCTTTCACCCAAAAAACACTTTTTTAACTTTGTCTTCCAACAGGATTTTAAAGAACAGCGCCCTTTACCATGCCTTAGAAAAAGTCACCATGAAATATATGATTAAAATTCAGTATAAATATTGGGAAAAAAATAGATTCATGTGGAAAGATCTCTATTCCAAAAAAACATGGGTCTCTGATAAAAATGATGTCGATCGTCTCATTCATATGGCTTTTCGAGATTGGGGGATTGCATGGCAGAAGTCTGGCAAAAAAGAAGTCTTTGACAAACTAAACCGACTCGTCCTTTTAAGTCAGAAACATAACTTTAAATTAATGATCATTTGTTTTCCAGTAGAGATGCAAATCTATGCTGCAGGTAGCAACACCCTGGATCTGTTGGAACCGCAAAAAGAGATTGAAAAATTTTGTAAAGACCATGGGATTATTTATCTTGATCCCCGTCCAACGCTAAAAAAATATAAAAGTGAAGCGCTCTTTTTCGACCATTGTCATTATACGCATTTAGGATTAAACGTAATTGCCAACAAAGTTTTTAAAACCCTTAAGATGAATAACCTATAAAAGGGAATTGATCTGGCCAAGACCGGTGCGTTTGCCCTACACGAGGTTTGGTCGGGATGACTGGATTCGAACCAGCGATCTCTCCCACCCCAAGGGAGTGCTCTAGACCAGGCTAAGCCACATCCCGTACGTCGTTACCATCCTGGGGAGTATCTGGGCTCTTTTGAATAGCCCGTTCTTTTGAACTATCTGAATCAACGCACTAACTCATGTCAATATTTAATTTGACCTACAAAACTGAACCAGATCTTTTAATTCGCGCTTTAAGGTTTTAAGTTTTTGATTGGCTGGAGAATTTTCTTCTGAAGCTCTCATCTTACGATGTTCTTTTTTCAATTCTTTTAATCTTTGACGGGCGCCTTCAATGCTAAAACGTTCTTTCCATAAAAGTTGCTTGATCCGTAAAATATTTTCAATGTCTCTTTTTTCATAAACCCTTTGATTTGCTTTTGATTTATCCGGCTTCAATTCATCAAATTCTGTTTCCCAATAACGAAGCACATATGTTTCCACGCCAGTCAATTGACTGACTTCTCCAATTTTAAAATAAAGTCTATCTGGAATCTGAGGAGTAAACTGTTCTTTGGTTAACATCATTCAACCATCTCTATTTTCGGTTAGGATTGAGCTCAGCTTTTAAAACGTGGCTTGGATGGAATGTCAACACTTTCCGCGCTGAAATCGTCATCGAAGCTCCTGTCTGAGGATTCCGACCAATCCGCGCCTTTTTCTGACGGACTACGAAATTTCCAAATCCGGAAATTTTAATTCTTTCAGAACGACCTAAGGCACTTTTGACAATCTTAAAAATGAGTTCAACCAAATCTGAGGATTCTTTTTTTGAAAATCCCACCTTTTGATACACTTTTTCAATAAGATCTGCCTTTGTCATATTCACCCCCGCCCATCGTTAGATACTGCAACTATTGAATAATACTCACAAAATTCTACCAGAGCCTTCAAATTGTGTCAAATATTTATTATCCAAAGAAGAATAGCATTCGACTTATTCAACGCCTCTTAGCGAATTTCGGCGTTGCATTCTTTTTGTAGGGCTTTTGAAATTTGTTCGTGAATTTTTTGGACTTCAGCATCGGTTAAGGTTCGCTCTAATAAGTGATAGGTTAAACGATAGGCCAAACTTTTATATCCCGATTTAACTTGTGTCCCCAAATAAAGGTCAAAGAGCTCAACATCGGTGATCATGGGATCCCCCGCACTCCAAATAACTTTTGAAATATCCGAATGTGTAACGCTTTTTGGTACTAAAAACGAAATATCTCTTCGAACAAAAGGATATTTTGGCAGGGGTTTAAAGAACGTCCCCTGCCCTAGATCAGATCTCAGCAGATCTATGTCAATCTCAAAAATAAAAACATCTTCTTTTAAATGAAAAGCCTCTTGGACCTCTGGATGCAATTGTCCCAAGGAGCCCAGAAATTTATTTTGTAAAATAATGTTACCTTGAATTCCAGGATGATAATAGGCTGGGGCCGTTTCATGAAACTTCAGTTTCTGGGTTTTGATCTTCGTGGTTTCAAATAATCCCTCCACAATAGCTTTCAGATCAAAAAAATCAAATTTTTGATCTTTTTCACCCCAATGGGAAGGCATGCGGTTTCCACACACAACACCCGTCAACATGGATCTCTGACCCTGCGGCGGGAAAAAGACAGGTCTCATCTCATAAAGCATCAAGTCTTTCTCTTGACGATTCATATTAAAATGGAGCGTTTTCAATAAACCGATGAGCAACGTTGGACGCAGTCTCGATGTGTCCAATCCAATAGGATTTGAAATAGCAACCGTTGGCGTGTTCCACTTGAGTTTTATCAAGTCTTCTGGTGAACAAAAGCTAGGATGAATAACTTCTAAAAACCCAACACCGGTTAAAAAAGTTTTTAGGCTCTCTTCCAAAGAATGATCTTTTTCAATTTTTTGAGATAACTGAAGATGCCCTGTGGGTTCTTGCGCAGGAATTTTGTCATACCCCAGTAATCGCGCAACTTCTTCAATTAAATCCACTTCCTGAGTAACATCGATGCGAAACCCAGGCACTTGAACACGTAACTTCTGAGAGGAAAATTGAAGGGTCTTAAAGCCTAACGTTTCTAATGTTTTCTTGGCTTGCGCTAACGTAAAAACATTTCCCAAATAAAGATCTAATTTTGCTTGCGTGAGTTCAACCTCTTTGCGCTTAAATTTTTTAGGGTAGTCATCCAAAGCCTTCTCTTGAACTGTTCCACCCGCAACCTGAAGAATGAGCTCCGTAACACGTTCCAATGCAGCTGAAATAGCTTCAATATCCACCCCTTTTTCAAATCGACGAGAGGCCTCGGAATGTAGTCCCAATCGTTTGGATGTTTTTCGGATGGTGACAGGATCAAAATAGGCACTTTCTATAAAAATATTTTTGGTCTGCAACGAAACTTCGCTGTCTTTCCCGCCCATCATGCCAGCCAAGCCTATCGGACCTTGAATGTCGGCAATCACCAAATCAGAGGACTCTAGTTTTCGAGTTTGCTCATCTAGCGTGTTAAGCGTTTCACCTTCTTTTGCAGAACGAACCAAAATCGTATGATTTTGAATTCGATCTGCATCAAATGCATGAATCGGTTGCCCATATTCCATAAGAACATAATTCGTAACATCCACAACATTATTGATGGATCGCAAACCCACAGCTTTTAATCTTTTGACCAACCATACGGGGGAGGGGCCAATCTGAATATTTTGAATCAAGCACCCCATATATCGAGGACATTTTTTTGAATCTTGGACAATCACTTTCACCGATAGTGCTGTTTTTCCCTTTGAAACTGAAAATTTCGGGCGAGGTAGTTTTAGCGGTTTGTGAAAAATTGCAGAAATTTCACGTGCTACCCCAATATGACTCATCGCATCCGGGCGATTGGGTGTCACTTGTAACTCAAAAACGACCTCCTCTAACCCTAAAACGGTTCTCACATTTTGAGACACATCTGCATCCGCTGATAAAATCAAAATACCTTGAGCTTCTTTCAGACCCAATTCTTTTTCTGAACACAGCATGCCTTGAGAGTGTTCACCTCTAATATGTGTCTCTTGAATCACCATGCCATTTGGAAGAACGGCACCCGGGGTGGCTAAAATACCATGATCCCCCACTTTAAAATTTTTAGCGCCACACACAATCTGAAACTTTCCATCTTGAGTTTCTACCTGGCAAAGCGTTAGACGATCTGCATTGGGATGGGGCTTTGAGGCAATAATTTTGGCAATGCGTAAATACGTCGTATCCAATTCTGGTTTTGAAAGTGAAGTTATTTCAAATCCTGCCTGTGTTAATTTTTTGGAAAGCAGGCCAAAATCTTTCGGTAAAGAAACGTATTGTTTTAACCACGCTGAATCAATGAACATTAAAATTGCCTCAAAAAGCGAATATCATTTTCATACAAGAGTTTGATGTTGGGGATACGATGTCGCAACATGACCAGTCGTTCAATCCCCATTCCGAACGCACACCCAGAAATTTTTTGAACATCGTAATGAACCGCCTTAAACACATTGGGATGGACCATGCCACACCCTGCCACTTCCAGCCAACCACTCTGTTTGCAAAGCGTACATCCCTTCCCCTTGCAAAAGACACATTCAATATCTAATTCCGCGGAAGGTTCTGTAAATGGAAAATAACTGGGACGAAGCTGAACCTGCGTGGAAGCTGAAAAAAAGGTCTGAACAAACGCTGTAATGAGCCCTTTCAAATGCCCCATGGAAACATGAGTGTCTACCCAAAGCCCTTCTATTTGATGAAACATCGGTGAATGAGAGGCATCGTCATCGTGTCGATAAACCGTCCCAGGTGCAATAATTCGAAGCGGGGGTTTAAATTTTTCCATCGTCCGAATTTGAACGGGAGAGGTATGGGTCCGTAAAACCGTCTTTTCAGTTATATAAAAAGTATCATGCATATCGCGTGCCGGATGAAACGCAGGTGTATTGAGTGCATCAAAATTGTAATACTCCGATTCAATCTCAGGCCCCTCACCCACTTGGAATCCATATTTCGAAAAAATATGCGAAATTTCAGTAATGGTTTTTGAAATTAAATGGCGATGCCCTTGGTAGCGTGCTCGAGAAGGCAAGGTTAGATCCATCTCCCCTTCTAACAGATTTTTGGAACGTTCCTTTCGTTTGAGCTCTGTGATGACCGTTTCAATCCCTTGCGCAACCATGTGCTTAACTTCATTGGCCAATCGCCCCATGGCAGGACGTTGTTCCGAGGATAGACTGCCAATGTCTTTCAAAATCTGAGTAAGTTTGCCCTGTTTGCCTAAATATTCAACCCGAAAAGCTTCAATCGAAGTTTCATCTAATGTATTTGATTTTAGTTTTTGAAGCGCTTGCAGTTTAATTTCTTCAAGTTTCTCGGCGAGAGAGATACTCATTGCTTAGGATGAAACTTGGCGCACAAGGGTTTCAAACGCTTTTGGATCCCGGATGGAAAGTTCTGAAAGCATTTTTCGATTTAATCCAATATTGGCATTTTGAACTTTTGAAATAAACTCACTGTACGTCAAAGCAAAAGGCCGAACGGCTGCATTAATTCGTTGAATCCAAAGACTTCTAAACATTCGCTTTTTCACTTTTCGATCACGATACGCATACACCCATCCTCGTTCAACCGTCTCTGTTCCGCGTCGAATACTGGAATGTCTTCGATTATAGGCACCACTGGCAAGTTTTAAAATCTTTTTTCGTCGGCGTCTGGCCTTGGTTCCTCTTTTTACTCTTGGCATATCTTTCCTTTTTACCCGTACGGCAATAAGCGACGTAAGTTTTTTACATTACTATCATCGACATACGCGCCATGTCTTAAATTCCTTTTGCGTTTTGAACTCTTTGAATTCGTCAGCAAATGTCTTAACCCTTGTTTTTTGCGCTTAATTTTTCCAGATTTTTTTATTTTAAATCTCTTTTTGGCGCCACTATTGGACTTTAACTTCATGCAATTGACCTTTTTCTTTTTTATCACGACTGGGAATGAGAATCATAAATAAATTGCGCCCCTCAAAGGTCGCAGATTGCTCAACAGTCGCGACATCATTGAGTTTTTGGGCTACTTTGTCAAGGACTTTTTTCCCCAAATCTTGATGCATCATCTGTCTCCCCTTAAAAAAAACAGTCAATCGAACTTTATCCCCTTCGTCTAAAAACTCTCGAATTTTACGCAGCTTATGTTCAATATCGTGATCATCGGTCATAATCCCAAATTTGATTTCTTTGAGCTTAATAACGGTTTGTTTCTTTTTGGAACGTTGTTGATCTTTTTTCTGTTCGTATTTGTATTTTCCATAATCAATAATCTTACACACGGGTGGGGTCACTTGCCCTGCAACTTCAACCAAATCTAACCCGTACTCTTCCGCTTTGGACAAAGCCTCTCGAAGGGCCAGTACACCCAATTGGCCTCCATCGGGTCCAATCACACGTACTTGCGATGCAATAATCCGTCGGTTGACCCTGGGTTCTTTGCTTCGATTAAACTTTTTGAATACACTCATGTTTTATCCTTTCAATCACTTTATTTACCTCCATGGGATCTAAATTTTGACCATCTCTTTTTCGAATGGTCACTGTTTTCGAGGACACTTCCTTGTCCCCCAGAATGATCATATAGGGAATTTTTTGAAGTTGGGCTTGGCGAATTTTATAGCCAAGCTTTTCATTTCGAATATCTATCTCCACCCGAATATTTTCTTTCACGAATGCTTGATAAATACTTTCAGCATACGATTTTTGTGCATCTGTCACATTGAGGATGATGGCTTGAACAGGGGCAAGCCACAGTGGAAAAGAGCCAGCATAATGTTCAATTAAAATCCCCATAAAACGTTCGACGCTTCCCAAAATGGCGCGATGAATCATGACAACACGATGCCGATGACCATCCTCACCGATATAATCAACGTCCAGGCGCTCTGGGAAAGAAAAATCCAGTTGGAGGGTCCCACACTGCCAGGTGCGATTCAAACTATCTTTGATGTGAAAATCAATTTTAGGACCATAAAATGCACCCTCTCCTGGATTTAAACTAAAATTAATTTTAGATTGATGTAAAGCGCTTTCCAAAGTCGCCTCTGCCCTTTGCCACATGGCATCTGTGCCAATAGATTTTTTTGGACGCGTAGAGAGTTCAATGCGTACTTCTTGAAACCCAAAATCTTCATATGTTTTTAGGATATCTTGAAGAACATGCATCACTTCCATCTCCATTTGATCTTCGGTGCAAAAATGATGCGCATCATCTTGTGCAAAACCACGCACCCGAAACAATCCTTGCACAACACCCGAACGTTCGTAACGATGAACAAATCCAAATTCAGCAATACGAATGGGAAGTTCTCGATAAGAATGTTGGGAATTTTTATAGACCAAAATATGTCCGGGACAATTCATGGGTTTAATGGCCATGGACATCTCTTCTTGGCTCGTAAAATACATGTTCTCACGGTAATTTTCATAATGACCGCTTTTTTTCCAAAGCGCCTCTGAAAAGATGAAAGGGGTTTTTACGATTTGATATCTGGCTCGATTTAAAATATTTTTGTAATAATACGCCAAAATGGTCTCGTAAAGAATCGTTCCCTTTTCATGAAAAAAAGGCATCGCAGGGGCTTCTGGATGAAAACTAAACAAATCCAAATCTTTCCCAAGTTTCCGATGATCTCTTTTTTTGGCTTCTTCTTGTAACTTCAAATAATCATCCAGATCCTTTTGAGAGAAAAAAGCAGTTCCATAAATACGTTGTAACATCTTATTTTTTTCATTCCCACGCCAATAAGCCCCAGCCACCGAAAGCAATTTAAACGCTTTTACCCAGCCGGTATGCGGCAAATGGGGCCCTCGACATAAATCTGTCCAATCCCCTTGCTGGTAAATACTCACCTCTGGGTCTGGAATACCTTCAATGATTTCGACTTTATAATCTTCATGCAGAGCCTTAAATTTTTGGATTGCTTTCGTTTTTGAACAAACGGTCCGTTGAAAGGGATTTTTTTGAGAAATGATCTCTTTCATTTTGTGCTCAATGGTTAAAAGATCCTCTTCGGTAAACCCAGGATCATAGTCATAGTCATAATAAAATCCGGTTTCGGTGGCGGGCCCAATGGTTACTTTCGCTTTGGGATATAATGCCTGTACCGCTTCGCTCATGATGTGAGCGGTGGAATGGCGTAGGACCTGCAAGGCCTCAGGATCTTTGGGTGTTAAAACACGAATGGCACAATCTGAATAAAGAGGCGTATGCAAATCAATAATTTTGTCTTCATTGACTTTGAGGGCAATGGCTTTTTCGAGTAATCCTTTTGTGATTTGAGAAATAAACTCCTTACCAACACTTCCGCTTTGGCACGATAACACACGGTTATCAGGCAACGTCACTTTGATCGTGTTCATGAATGGAATTTCATCAGTTTGATCGTATTCATCAATAGGATTTCATCGGAAAGATGCGGCCAGAAACTTAAAAATAATAGATAGCATATGTAAACTATCCCTATTATATGAATTTTTTCGTTTTTGACAAGATAGATTTTTATCACTATCTTATAGACGAGGATTAAAAGAATGAAAGATGCCAAAAAGAATTCTATCGTAACCTTAACACCAGCAGCTATTGCACGTATTGAGGACGTATTAAAAACCGAGACGGGGGTGTTGGGAATTCGATTGAAGTTTGCTGGCAAAACAGCCACAGAATATAAAACACAGCTGGCATTGGTTCGAAAAGAAGATGAGACCGCCCCTTGCAAAGAGGATACCGTCGTTCCAGCAGGATCGTTTCATGTTTATATTGACGCTGAAAGCCTTCCCTTTTTAAAAGGCGTAACCCTCAATTTTGTTCAAGAAGGCCATCAGAGTGGATTTAGAGTTGAAAACCCCAATAAACCCAATATTCAGGATCCCATGGTTTATAAGCTTCAAAAATTTTTTGATGAAGCCATTAATCCTTCCATTGCCTCCCATGGGGGATTTATTGAACTCTTAGAAATTCGTGGGGATACCCTCTATGTGCATATGGGCGGCGGTTGCCAAGGCTGTGCACAATCTCAACTCACTTTACGACAAGGCGTGGAAAAAATGGTTTTTGAAGCCTTTCCGAATATTAGACAGATTATCGATACCACCGACCATGCGGCCGGCAAAAACCCCTATTATCAGAAGCATTAAATGGCACTGTTGAAAAAGCCCCATCTACATCTTTCGTCGCGTCTGTCACACAACGTGCCACTCAAGTACGCCTCGCACCTTCGGGCACGGCGTCCCTGGGCTTTTTTGAACAGCGCTTCACGTTTTATTTAGCGGGCTCAAACTGCCATGTTTGCTGATCATTTTGATACAGCTTAAACATCCAGGCCCCGCCATATTTTTTTTCTGAAATGGGGATAAACCCGAAAAGATTATCTGTTTTTTCAAGTAAGATGTTTAGCTGAAATACATTGTTGGGATTTAACTCACCCGCTGGAATGTCAAACGACAGAGAAACATAATACTCAAACTGATCGGCCTTAAGATCCAAAATGTAGTTAAAAGTGTCATCATCTGCATCCACCCAGGTGAAGTTGCTAAATTCCTTTTGCAAGGGCCGCCGTTTTAACTCAGCACTCAGTTGATAAGATCCATTAAAATAACCTTTGGGATCTTTTTTTGCCTCCCCCCGACAAGGGCGGCCAATAAATCCCCACCAGATTAACAGATGATACCGCCCATCTCGATGTCGAAATAAACTGATCGTATGCGGCGAGCTAAAATAAGCTTCCACATTCGTTTCCTGGCAAATATTTTTGGATGTTTTTGTTTTAGAGGAAGTAAGAAGTTGAACCTGGAATACATTGAAATTCAAATTTTCAAATTCGAAATCCTCTGCATAAACGAAATGCATCGCAAAGATCAACACACAGGCACTGATGAGAATTTTCAAAGGCCTACCAACGTTTTCAAAACACCCTGTTGATTTCTTTTCGATTAACACAACAACAGCCTTTGTGTATCTCACCTTGACGCCGACCGCAATTAAATTTATTTTTAATCAGAGGATTAAAAATTCATGTGCAAAATAAAAAATAAAAAAGATTTAAAGAAAAAACTTACCACAGAACAATTTCATGTTACCCAACAAGAGGGGACAGAACCTCCTTTTATGAATGCCTTCTGGAACCACAAAGCAAGCGGCATTTATGTGGATGTGGTTTCTGGAGAACCTCTTTTTAGTTCTTTGGATAAATTTGATTCGGGTACCGGTTGGCCAAGTTTTTCAAAACCGCTTGAAAAAGATCATATTGTTGAAAAACGAGACTCCTTGCTTCTTCCCCAAAGAACGGAAGTACGCTCTAGAGAGGGTGAGTGTCATTTAGGTCATGTATTTCCAGATGGCCCAAAACCCACGGGTCTTCGGTATTGCATTAATTCTGCAGCGCTTCGGTTTATCCCAAAAGAGGATCTCGAAAAAGAAGGCTATGGAAAATATGTATCTCTTTTTTCAAAGGAGCAGAAAATGAATGCTCATGGGGTTGCAACGGTAGCGGGAGGATGTTTTTGGGGGATGGAAGAATTATTCCGGAAGTTAGAGGGGGTGGTTGAAACAACCGTAGGCTATACCGGTGGAAAAATGCTCAACCCCAGGTATGAAGATGTTAAAACGGGAACCACAGGGCATGCCGAAGCCCTTGAAATTCGTTTTGACCCCAAAAAAATTTCTTATGAAGCACTTTTAGAATATTTTTTTAGGGTTCATGATCCAACGACGTCGAATCGTCAGGGGAATGATCAGGGCTCCCAATATCGGTCGGCTATTTTTTATCACAATGATTCTCAAAAAGAGGTAGCGGAAAGCGTGCTCAAAAAAGTGGATACTTCTCAAAAATGGAAACACAAAGTGGTTACAGAAATTGTTTGCGCAACATCATTTTACAAAGCCGAAGAATATCACCAAAAATATCTCCTCAAAAATCCTGGTGGCTACACATGCCATTATTTGCGGGATTAAAGGGGATTTTAAGCGTTATCGAGCCTTCGTATACGTATCGCGTCTTCTAAGTCGGAATTTATTTCTTAATCCACGCTTCCAATGTTTTTAAATACGTGGCCTCATCAATCGTATCTAAATCTTCATCCATCTCTAATTGATAAGTCTCACTATCAATTTTTTTATGTGTTTGGAGGCCGTCTGCGCTGATAACACCATTGCCCGTAACCTTCGATTTTACTTCATCATTCATCGTAAGTTCATAGGTCCATCGCTCCCAATGCCAAGGGGTCCCTTCAAACGTTATTTCCCCTGTGAAATATCCCAAATCATCTGAAACTGTAAACGTCGATCCTTTTTCTTTTTGAATGAGGGTGGTCACAATCGTTCCATAGTCTGACTTTGGATTATTGGGCTCCTTAGGAAACGTAACGGTCTCAATGATTTTAGAAGATTCTTCTAAAATTTCTCGCTTGACTAAAGATTGATACTCAAATGCCAGCATTTTACTTCCGCCATGGAACATTGCCACATGAACCGTTCCTAAAAAATATTGAACTTCATTTGCGTACAACGATGTTGCTAAAAAAGTTATACCCATACAAATCATTCCAGTCAGTCCAAATTTTATTTTTTTCATTTGTTCTCCTTCTTTTAATTTATACATGCACAATAGGCGCGGAGGGGATTGAACCCACGGCCCCAACTACGTCAAAGTTGTGCTCTACCACTGAGCTACGCGCCTAACAAAAACTTGGGGTAACTTAGCAAGACTCCTAAAGTCGGTCAAGAAAGCTCTTATTCCCATTCGATCGTTGCCGGAGGCTTTGAAGAAATATCATATACAACACGATTCACCCCACGTACTTCATTAATAATACGGTTCGAAATTGTGGAAAGAAGGTCGTGTGGCAAATCCACCCAATCGGCGGTCATGCCATCCTCACTCGTTACCGTTCGTAAAGCCACCACATGTTCATAAGTCCGTTCGTCTCCCATCACGCCAACCGTCTTGACCGGAATTAACACTGCAAACGATTGCCAGACACGATGATAATACCCAGCCCGTTTCATTTCAGAAATGACAATAAAGTCTGCCTTTCGTACGATCTCTAATCTTTCAGGGGTGATCTCTCCTAAAATTCGAACTGCAAGCCCTGGCCCTGGAAAAGGCTGTCTTGAAATCAACTCTTCGGCAATCCCTAACGTTCGTCCAAGAAGGCGAACTTCATCTTTAAAGAGCGTCCGCAAAGGTTCAATGAGCTTTAAGCTCATGTTTTCAGGTAATCCTCCCACATTATGATGGCTTTTAATCGTTGCCGATGGCCCCCCGTGAACAGAAACCGATTCAATGACATCTGGATAGAGCGTCCCCTGCCCTAAATATTTGGCATTTTGAATTTTCTTGGCAACCTCTTCAAATACTTCAATAAATACCCTGCCGATGGTTTTTCTTTTGACTTCAGGATCTACAACACCTTTGAGCGCATTTAAAAATTGGGCGGAGGCATCGATAACCTGCAATTGAATTTCAGATGTGGTTTCAAACAAGCGTTGCACACGCTGCGCTTCTTCAAATCTCAACAACCCATTGTTAATAAAAATGGGGGTAAATTGTTTTCCAACCGCTTTTGCTAATAAAAAAGCACAAACGGTTGAATCCACGCCACCGCTGACCCCCATGACAACATGATCTTTTCCCACCTGGGATTGAATTTGATTTACCGTTTCTTCAATGAAAAATCCCATCGTCCAGTCTGCTTTGGCCTTGCAAATTTTAAAAACAAAATTCGATAAGATTTCTTTACCCTGGAAGGTATGAACCACCTCTGGATGGAATTGAAGGGCATAGATTTTTTTGGCAGCATGCCGGATGGCGGCAATGGGAGAATTAGAAGACTGTGCCAGCGTTTCAAAGCCTGAAGGGAGACTTTCAATTCGATCTCCGTGACTCATCCAAACACCATAGTCCGTATCGAGCTCAAAGTTTGAAAAAAGATCTTGCGTATTTAAAATACGAATGCTCGCTTTTCCGTATTCCCTATGAAGCGCTGCGACCACGGTCCCTCCCAAAAGATGTGTCACGAGTTGCATTCCATAACAAATGCCTAAAATTGGAACATGCCATTCAAAAATTTGGGGATCCACGAGATGCGCTTTTTGCGATCGAACCGATGCGGGTCCTCCAGATAAAATAATTCCTTTTGGATTGATTTTTTTTATTTTTTCAAGTGATTCGTAATAAGGATAAATTTCACAAAAAACATTTAACTCTCGAATTCGCCGGGCAATGAGCTCAGTATATTGGGAGCCAAAATCTAAAATAATAATTTTATCGTGTTGGGGTTTTGGAGAATAAACCATGTTACAATTGTGGAGGTCGATAATTGGGTGCTTCTTTCGTCACCACCACATTATGGACATGACTTTCTTGGTATCCATGTTGCGTAATCCGTATAAACTTCGCTTTTTCTTGGAGCTCCGAAATTGATTTTGCACCGATATACCCCATCCCAGACCGCACACCGCCCATCAGTTGTTCAACGCTGGTAGCCAATTTCCCTTTATAGGGCACCATGCCTTCAATGCCCTCTGGAACCAACTTTTCAAGAGATGTTTCATAACTTTGTTGATAGCGATCGCGACTTCCTTTTTGCATAGCCGTTAAGGACCCCATCCCACGATAAATTTTAAAACTGCGCCCTTGATAGAGAACGGTCTCCCCAGGACTTTCGTCGGTACCGGCAAATAAATTTCCAATCATAACCGAGTGAGCTCCCGCCGCAAGCGCCTTGACAATATCCCCGGAATACCGAATGCCGCCATCGGCAATGACGGGAACATTAAATTTTTTGGCCACTTCGGCACAATCAAAAATGGCCGTCATTTGTGGAACACCAATGCCTGCGACCATCCGTGTGGTACAAATAGAACCCGGCCCCTGACCTACTTTGATGGCATCTGCCCCTGCTTCAATGAGTTTGGCTGCCCCTTCGGCGGTAGAGACATTGCCTGCAATCATCATCGGCGTTCTAAAATTCTTTTTAATATTTTTTAAGGTTTCTAAAACATTTTTAGAGTACCCATGCGCACTGTCCAAACATAAAACATCACAATGGTTTTTTAAGAGCGCTTCCACCCGTGCTTCACAGTCTTGAGAAACACCAATGGCTGCGGCCACCATGAGACGCCCAAACCGATCTTTATTGGCCTGGGGATAATGAATCGATTTTTCAATATCTTTAATGGTAATCAATCCCGTAAGCTCCCCTGCTCGGTTCACCACCGGCAGTTTTTCAATCCGATGTTTATGTAAAATGGCCTTGGCTTCTTCTAAGGTAATGCCTTCTTGAGTCGTCACGAGGCTGTCTTTCGTCATCACATCTTTGACGCACAGTTCTAAATTTGTCTCAAACCGTAAATCTCGGTTGGTTAAAATTCCGACCAATTTTTTCCCCTCAGTTACGGGCACCCCCGATATTTTATATTGTTGCATCATCGCCAAGGCATCTCGAATTTTTTGATGCGGAGCAATGGTAATGGGGTCTAAAATCATCCCACTTTCAGACTTCTTTACTTTTTCAACTTCAAAGGCTTGCGCTTCGACGGAAAGATTTTTGTGAATGACCCCCAACCCCCCCATGCGAGCCATGATGATGGCCGTTTGGGATTCGGTCACGGTATCCATCGCCGCAGAAAGAAGCGGAATGTTCATGGTTAAATCACCGGCCAATCGCGTTTTCAGACGAACTTCTTTGGGCAAAATATCGGACGCTTGCGGAATAAGCAAAAGATCATCGAAGGTAAGACCTTCTTTCAATGCATTTGGCGGTATCTGAGTCATGATCGAGGGTGTGTAATTTATCTGGAAACAACCAGGTTGTCAAACCACAAAGACTATTGATACGCTACCAGACGTTCTATTTGACTCTCTCCAGTGCTTTCGTTAATACTTGCCCCCATGCCAAGTTTCCATCTTAAAACTTATGGATGTCAGATGAACGTCTATGACTCTGCCCGTATGGAGAATCTCTTAAAACCCCTGGGGTATCATTCAACCGATGATATGGACTCTGCTGATTTAATTTTATTTAATACCTGCACCGTTCGAGAAAAAGCAAAACATAAGCTCATGAGTGAAATTGGCAAGCTTAAAGAGCTTAAACAAAAAAAAGAAGTCGTGCTTGCCATTGGAGGCTGTGTTGCGCAAGAAGAAGCTGAAAAATTATTTCGAAAAGCCCCTCATATCGATATTGTATTTGGCGTTGATCAAATTGATCAATTGCCGCAGTTGATTTCCCAGGTACGAGAACATAAGACACAAATTTCATTGACCGCTTTTGATACCGATCCTACTTTTTCACTGAGTTACCTAATCCCAGATCGTTGTCCCACGTCTGCCTATGTAACCATTATCAAAGGCTGTGATAAATTTTGTTCCTTTTGCATTGTTCCCATGACCCGTGGGCTTGAAAAAAGTCGAAGTCCGCAAGAGATTATCGGTGAAATTCAAAAGTTGGTTCAGGGGGGCACCCAAGAAGTCACCTTGCTCGGACAAAATGTTAATTCTTATGATTATAAAAAAATTTATTTTCCAGAGCTCTTACGAAAGGTGGATCAAATCCCGGGGTTGCGTCGTATTCGATTTACCAGCCCCCATCCTCAAGATTTTAATGATGAGATGATTTCCTGTTATGTTGGCCTACCGCGTTTGTGTAAGCATTTACATCTTCCGGTGCAGTCCGGAAACAATGACGTTCTCCATCGCATGAGACGGTGGTACACCGTGGAAGATTACGTCCAAAAAATAAATAAGCTGAGAGAAGCGGTGCCCGCTGTTTCCGTTTCAACGGATATCATTGTGGGGTTTCCGGGTGAAACGCTCTTGCAATTTGAAAACACACTGCATCTGCTTGAAACGGTGAACTACGATTTTGTGTATTCATTTAAATATTCTGAACGATCTGGAACGAGGGCCGCAAGAGATTTTGAAGATGATGTTCCCGAAGCAGAAAAGGAAAGAAGACTTGCCATTCTCCAGCGTTTGCAAGATCGCATTTCTCTGCATAAAAACAAAATGCTCGAGGGCACCCTTGAAGAAGTGCTGATTGAAAAGCAATCGTTGGATGGGAAACTTCAAGGAAGAACCGATTCGTTTAAAATTGTTCATTTTGAGGGAAATCCAAGCTGCATCGGTCAGTTTAAAATGGTAAGATTAGATAAAGCATTGCCTCATAGTTTTTTGGGCACTGCACTCGATCAACAGCGAAGCTCAAAAGTCTATTTTCAACAGCCTGCTAGTAAAATTTGAAAACGTTATTGTGAAAGCTGTGCTAATTCAAAATCGAATCGATAGCGTTCTCCGTCAATCCAAAAAATAATGCCCACGCGATTTTCTTCCGGAAAAACCATAAATTCAATGGTAAAGTTTTTTGTCTCATCCACGACAAGCTTATATTGCCAGTATGACGTTGTCTTTGATTTTGTAAAGGTAAACGAGGGGTCTAAGGTCCATATTTTATGAGCGCCACCCACTTCGGATACCTTATAAAAATCCACATAGTGCTTTCCTTCATCGGCATCATAGTAAAAATCAAATCGCCAATCATAAGAGCTACTGGGAAAATCTGAATAAAATGTTACGGTTTTTTCCAATCGCCTTAACAGCATTTCTTGGTTCGCATCCACTTGTTTGTGAAGATTGTCTAACTCTGCTGAAACTTCTTTTTTGATAGAAAGAAAATGCTTTTGAAGTGCGGCTGTCTGTTTTGAACAACAAGACTCCTTTTCTTTCTTGCCAAGTTTCGAACATTCGCTGAGCTCATTTGAAAGATCAATGCCACGATTTGTCCAAGTCAAAAAAGAATTCAACAGGGTTTCGTAGGTTGAAAAGTTTAACAGAGACTCCGAGGCAAAAAGAATCCCAATACACCCCATACTGAGGAGAACGCCGTAAGTTATTTTTTTCATTTAAAACTCCATTCGATTTTTGATTGTGTTTTTGTTGTCCAAAAAACTTTTAACAAGAAAGTAGATTCGCAGGCAAGTTCTTTTAAATAGGTCGAAAGCGCCCCAGATTATGGAAGAGGACAGTTGAAATACAGCAACGTGGAGCCGGAACCGACAACCACTGGAACCGATATATCACGACCAGCACCCACCAATCGTGCAGATAAGTTCTTTAAACCTCTGTCACCCGTAAAGAGATAATTCCCACTTGCTTTTAGCTTCACGGCTGAAATTTTTCCCGAAACAGGCGTTTGATTGTTGAGCTGAATATTGACGGTTGGGTTGTTTTCAGCAAAAGCCGAAAAAGTGACCGTTCGGTTCGGTGAACCACTCGAAAACATACCACCACCAAAATCAATAGACGAATCTTGATGGGTGGCGCTAATGACAATTTCAAAAAGCGTATTATCGCACGTAGGTAGCGGGGCATAATTTGTCGGCTTTACATATCCAAATGAAGTCGCTACGCTTGGATTGTTACATTCTGCTTTTTGGGTTGTAACCAGATCAAAACCATGAGAATCCGTACAACGAAAAAGTTCTGCAGTTGCTCCTGGAATGGCGGAAGTTGTGGCAATCCAAAATAAAGGTCGGACAATACCGAACCCAGCGGGGCACGAGACTGTATTATTATCCCCCAAAAGGCCAACACCCCACTTGTCTAATCTTGGATACAGGGCGCATTCCCAAAGCATTTTAAAACGAGAATCTTTTGTCAAGTCAACGCCAGTTGCAGTCGAATAAAGAACTTCAAAGGCTGGAATCGGGGTTGTCGGACAACCACTCGAATAATTATAGAGATATCTAAAACCTTGATTGCTATCATAACACCGTGTCAAGATCGCAGTTTGAAGTCCTTGAGGAATAGCAGGAAGCGCAGGAGAACCAGATCCTGATGTTGATCCAGAGCCTGAGCCAGAGCTCGAACCCGATGCCGCACCAGACCCGGATGAAGGGGTGCCAGATCCTGAAGCTGCCCCAGACGATGTCCCCGATCCAGTTGAATCATCTGAAGAACCCGAGTCTGCGGTGGGTGGGGCTACATCCGTATCACAGACATCGCCGATGCCATCTATATCCAGATCCGTTTGGAGCGGATTATTGACGGCAATACAGTTATCAATGGCATCTGAGACGCCATCCTGGTCGAAATCGGCGCTCGTAATCGCTGCAGTTTGTTGTGTTGTTTTAGACAAGTCTTGAAGGGGAGGCGCGCAGGACACACCCAATGCCCCTACCCCATAAAACAATAAAAATTTTGACGCTAGATTCACGAATTTTACCTCTAAAAACGTTCGGAAGTATTTACTATCAGTATATCTAGAAATTGATAAAAAAAAAGACATGAATAATTAAAACTGGATGAGAACACTATACTGTTAAGTTGAGTCTGGCAAATGAAGATATATTTTTAAGACAATCTCGGAGGTCTGGCCCGCTGGGTGGAACTGACCCGCAAGGGGCAGTTCCGGGCCAGACCGAGAGCTTAGGTGCGCCCACCCGCTGGAGGTGGGCGACACCGTGTCTTAAAAATATATCTTCATTTGCCAGAACCAAACTTACGAAATTCTCTACCTTCCCTCACTTGTTTGAGGCAAGGGGCCGCAAAGGGGATAAATGTTTTGACACGAATTTTTAGATGATTTAAATCTTCTCAGGGTATCTGAACGGAATATGGTGGCTGAAAAATCAAAAAAAATAATTGTTTTGGGGGGCGGCTTTGCTGGAACGTGGGCTGCTTACAACCTGGCTGTTTCTGGACACACGGTTTTTTTACTTGAAAAGAGACCCGTATTGGGAGGGTTGTCTCGTGTTTGTAAAATCAATCAAAATTATTATGAACTGGGATCTCATTTGTTTCATACGGATAGCCAACCTCTTTTAGATAAATTTCAATCCCTCTTTCCAGGGGAATTTTTAGAGGTGGAACGTTTTTTTCGAATTAAATTTAACGATCAATTTTTTCGGTACCCTCTGACCATGGTCGATATTATTCGGGGATTGGGTTTTAAAACCAATCTCCAATGTTTTGTAAGTCTTGTGTTTTATTTGGTGAAAGGAAAATTAAAAAAAGTAAAGTATCAAACGGCCGAAGACGTGCTCATTTACCGGTTTGGGAAAAAACTCTACACGGTTTTCTTCGAGGATTATATTGAAAAATTTTGGGGGGTTCATCCCAGACAATTGGATGCTTCTTTTGCGATTCGACGGATCAGTCGACTCGATGTTTCAGACTTTTTCAAAAAGATTTTTGTTTTTTTTCAGGACGCATTCAAGTTTAGAAGAAAAGCATCGCCAGGGACAACCGGGAGTCAAAAAGATAAATTCATTGAGCCTGTGGTTGGAAAATTATTTTACAATAAACATGGGGGGATGCATCGTATTTTTGAAAAACTGGCATCTGAAATCAAGTCCCATGGGGGGCATGTTTTTACAGAAGTCCGTGGGCTTCACATGGGCGTTCAAGGGGAGCGGGCCACGCAAGTTGCGTTTGAGTGCTTAGGGGAACATCATGAATTGACTTGTGACGAAGTGATTTCCTCCATTCCGCTTTCTGAATTGGTGAAGAGTATTCAGATTCCCCAGAAAAAAGACATTGAACAAAATCTCGAAAAAATCAGATATCGATCTCTCATTGTTGTCGGGATTTTGGTCAAGCGTTCCAGCGTGATGCCTTCTTTGTTAACCTATTATCGAAATTTGAGTTTTAATCGACTGACAGAACCCAAAAATTATGGTCTTGAGATTTATCCAAAAGGGTGCACGATTTTGTTGGCCGAAGTCAGTTGTGAAAAAACAGATCGTCTATGGCAAGAAGATGATTTGGTAAAAAAGCAGGTGATCGGTGATCTGGTGCGTGAAAACATTATTCAAGAAGAAGAAGTGTTAGAGGTGCATGTCTTAAAAGATGAACATGCGTATCCTGTTTTCTTAAATGATTACCCTGTCCATTTGGAACAGATTGCCTCTTGGCTTTCGCAATTCGAAAATATTTATTCCATTGGACGCCAAGGTATGTTTCAATACGTCAATCAACATGTGGTGATGAAGATGGCAGAGAAAGTTGTGGAAAATATCAATGCAAATTTAACAAAGAAACAAGCGGGGCAGCATTATTATTATTATTAATTATGACGGAACCATTCATTAAATTCGGTTTTCAAACACGAGGGGCGGAGGACTTTCCTCCCATGATTATTTTTGATGTCACCAATGTGTGTAATTTGGCGTGTGTGCATTGTCCACAACCCCAAATTAAAAAAGAAGAGGATTATCGAGCCACCTATTTAGAGGTTGGTTTGTTTCGACGGCTCATTGATGAAATAGCAACCTTTCCGGTTCAACTGATTCGTTTTACGGGGGATGGCGAACCGTTGCTTCACAAAGAATTGGTTTCGATGATTTCGTACGCGAAAGAAAAAAATATTAAAACCGTTAATTTAACCACCAATGGGACCCTCTTACATAAACCCGTCATTGAATCTTTGTTAAATGCCAAGATTGATGTGATTGATATTAGTTTGGATGCTTTTTTTAAACATTCTTATGAACAAGTGCGTCTGGGAGGGGATTACAATCGGGTATGGTCGAATGTGCATCAATTGATTTATGAGAGAAATCGACGCCATGCCAAGACAAAAATTATGTTATCCTGCATTAATCAAGATCCTGTGAGAGAAGAGGTTGCGTTGTTTGAAAAATATTGGAAGCCTCAAGTCGATTTTGTTTTGATTCGTAATTTACATACCGCAAACAGTCTTGTTAAAACCGATGAAGGGCATGAAGAATTGGGACAAGTGCAGGATCGCTATCCTTGTCCTCATTTGTGGAAACGCATGACCATTGATTTTGCGGGCAATGTAAAGTTTTGTGCACATGATTGGTATGCAGGCTCGATTGTGACCCATATTCATGATAAAACCATTCAAGAAATTTGGCAGGGGGATAAATATAAATTCTTTCGATCTTGTCACTTAAAGAATACGTACGAACAGATCCCCATTTGCAACAAATGCATGGATTGGGCAAGCGTTCCTTGGGATCATGGGTTTGAAAAAGTGATTGAAAAGGTGACCAGTGGATGATTTTAGGATGTATCCAGCCTTCTTATATCCCTTGGAAAGGGTATTTTCATCTCATTCAAAAAAGTGACATCTTTGTTTTTCACGACAATATTCAATATGATAAACAGTCCTGGCGAAATCGAAATTTGATTAAAACCGCTGTGGGCAAACAGTGGCTTTCTGTTCCAGTGAAGATCAAGGATGATTGGCAAAAAAATATTTTAGAGGTTGATATTGACAATGATCAACCTTGGCAGAGAAAACACATCAATTTAATTAGGCAAAATTATCTCAAAAGTCCTTTTTATGATCATTATATCGATTTTTTTGAAGATGTGTATCGGTCCCATTGGAAGCGGTTGGTAGATCTCGATGTTTATTTAATAAAAGAAATTTGTGGTTTTTTGGGCATTCGAACTCGGCTGATTTCGGCTTCTGAACTCTCGTTGGAAGGGAAAAAGACGGACCGACTGGTGCAGATGTGTCTTCAATGTCAGGCAAAAAAATATTTATCTGGCCCTGCGGCCAAAGAATATATTGAACTGCCTAAATTTTTAGAGCATGGCATTGAATTGGAGTATATGGATTACACATACCCTGTTTATCCGCAGTTGTTTGGGGAGTTCGATCACCAGGTTTCCATTATCGATGTGTTATTTAATTGCGGTGAAAATAGTTATCAGTATATTTGGGGCTAAATTCACTTATGGAGTACATTCAATTCTGCAAGCCTTATTTAGAATCGCAAGATGTGGCATGTGTCACAGAGGTTTTAAAGTCAGGATGGATTGGGACGGGGCCCAAAACAAAATTATTTGAAAATGAATTTTGTCGATTTACGGGAGCCAAGCATGCGATTGCGTTGAATTCGTGTACGGCGGGGTTGCATTTGGCGCTCCAAGCCATTGGGATACAGCCGGGGGATGAAGTGATCACGTCTCCTCTGACATTTTGTGCAACAGCCAATGTCATTGCGCATGTGCGCGCCAAGCCTGTTTTTGCAGATATCGATCCAAAGACGTTCAACATCGATCCCATTGAAATTGAAAAAAAAATAACCCCAAAGACCAAAGCCATCATCCCGGTTCATTTTGCAGGACATCCTTGTCCGATGGATGCTATTTTGGATCTTGCTCAGCAATACCAATTGCGCGTGATTGAAGATGCCGCGCATGCTTTGGAAAGTTGGTATCATGGGAAAAAAATTGGAAATATTGGAGATTTTACTGCCTTTAGTTTTTATGCCACGAAGAATATTACAACCGGTGAAGGAGGCATGTTAACGACCAACAGCGAAGAGGATGCGGCCCGGGTACGTGTTTTGAGTTTGCATGGGATGAGCCAGGATGCCTGGAAGCGATATCAAGTAAAAGGGATTACGGTACACTTTGAAGTTTTGGAAGCAGGATATAAATACAATATGTTCGACATTCAAGCGGCACTCGGTTTAAGTCAACTGGAACGGATTGATAAATTGTATATGCAGCGACAACGCCTTTATCATGTTTATGATCAAGCGTTGAAAGATGTGCCTGAGATTCGTTTGCAAGAGCATCTTTCTCAAATGGTTCATGGCTGCCACTTATTTGTTATTTTATTAGATCTTGAAGCCTTGCGTGTGGATCGCGATACGTTTCGGCATCTTTTACATGAGCATCAAATTGGAACGGGCATTCATTTTTCTGCATTGCATTTACAACCCTTTTATCGACGAACCTATCATTATGGGGACCATGACTTTCCCATGGCGGAGCAGGTTTCTAGCCGCATTCTTTCCCTCCCACTGTATTTGGGATTAACGAATGAACAAATTGATTACGTCATTGACACCTTAAAAAAATTACTTAAAAAATATCGGCGATAATGTGAAACGCCGTATTTTGCACGTCATTAACGATTTACAGTCGGGGGGTGCTGAAAAACTGCTCTATCAATTGCTCTCTGAAATAAATTATGACCATTTCGAAGTGGAAGTCTGCACGCTTTTTTCGGGTGGAGATTTAGAGGGGGCTTTTGATGCCAAAAATATTGCTGTTCATGGTTTGAATTTAAAGCACCGATGGCAATGGCCACAAGGGGTGCTGCGATTGATGCGCATTTTAAAACAAAGAAACATAGAAATGGTTCATACCCATTTATATGAAGCCAATGTGGTAGGGCGGTTGGCAGCCAAAGGTGTGGGCATTTCGCGACTGGTGACCACCCTTCATAATCCAGATTATTCTTTTGAGAATCACGGAGGCAAAACGTATATGCTTCGCAAGTGGTTGGACCGGTGGACTGGAAGATGGTGTCAAGCACATATTGCCGTTTCCAAGTCCGTTCAAGAGGATTATCTAAACCATTTTCGGTGGTCTAACATTTGCATTATCCACAATGGCATCTCTGCAGAAGTCTTTTCAAAAAATATTCTATCTGTAGAAGAGATCAAAAAACAATTTGGCCTCGCACCGAACGATTTCGTGATTTCACACGTTGGAAGGCTTTGTTTTCAAAAAGGACAAGAAGATCTCATCATGGCTTTTAAAAATTTTTGTCATCGTTACCCCGATGCAAAGCTTTTGATTGCTGGTCAAGGAGCACTGCTTGCGAAATTAAAACAATTATCTTTTCCGGATCTCAATCGACGGATCTTTTTTTTGGGTAAAATTTACAATGTGCCGGAGCTGCTCCATATTTCTGATTTATTTATTTTGCCCTCTCGATACGAAGGGTTTGGTATTGCTGCGATTGAAGCCATGTATGCGAAAGCTGCTGTGATTGCAACGCAAACGGGAGGATTGGAAGAAATCATTGAGGATCGAAACAATGGCTTATTGGTTCCGGTCTCCCATGTTCCAAGGTTGACCGATGCCATGATTTTATTAAGGAATGATGTGGCGCTTAGAAAGAGAATTTCAGAAGCGGGTCATAAGACGGTTGTGGAAAGATTTTTAATTCATCACGCTGTTCAAAAACTAGAAACCTTTTATCAAGAAATATTCGATGGTGCTTGCTGAGGCTATCTGAAAATGTTCTGAGGGTGAAGTCCCAGGCTGTCCGAAAATGCCGTCATCCTGACCCTGAGCGAAGCGAAGGGGAAGGATCTCACCCTCGGAGATTCCTCGCACTTTGTGCTCGGAATGACATTTTCGGACAGTCTCTCAGAATGACTCTTTTAAGTCACCTTCGGTTGCCCTTGCGATGATGCCGATGTTGGGGGCGAGATACCCACACCTTCCCAAGATTTTTTTCTCAAGCCATGCCATGCGATAGCATAATTTTCGTGCTGTCTTTTTGCGAAAGTCCATGTACCACGGTGTTGCATATTGATAATAGTGTCCCACAAATTTGTGCCAATTTGGAAGTTGAACCGGGGGTGCGACATAAGTGAGTAAAGGCGTAAAACCACATAGGCGTAACATGCTGGTTAGGGTTTTATCTGTATAATGCACCACATGCTCGTAAGAATCAAAAATGTCATAGGTTTTATTTTTTAAAATTTTTCGGATCACGAACCATTTAAAAAGATTAAATTTTGCATTGGGTACTTTAATCAGGAGAATGCCGTCTTTTTTAAGGAGAGATTTTGCTTTGGATAGAATTTCCTGAGGGTTGACCAAATGTTCAAAAACATCGGTAAAGGTGATTACGTCAAAAAAGTTTTTTTCATGGGTTGTTTTTTCAAGAAAGGCAGTCTCAATATTTAAGTTTAAATTTTTTTTCCCAATTTCAGTTAAAGAGGGCGAAGGGTCAATGCCATATCCTTCATACCCACATTCCATGGTTTTTTTTAAAAAAAATCCCATATTGCATCCGACATCTAAGAGTTTTCCACGGGGTTTAAATTTTTGAATTAAGTTGATATCGTGCAGATACGTTGTCTCTCGATGGTGTTTCTGTTCTCCTGAAAAAATGAGTCTGCTTTCTTGGAAATATTTTTCAGGATCCCCCCAATAGATTTCCTCAGGGTTTTTAATTCGAGGGGAAACGCGAATCAATTGACAGTGAAGGCAGCGTCGAATTTGAAGGCTGCCGCGTTCTTGATCCAAGAGACCGGAATGAGGGGACTGACACAGGGGGCACGGCCAAGAAGTGGTTTCAGACTCTGCGTAAAACAATTTTTGTTTTCCACCACGGATGTATTCTGGAGCGTTCATCTTTTCTTTCATAAAAAAAAATACCCCTTCATGCAATCAAATTGATGACAGCGGTTGGTTTTAAAGGTAAATAGAACGAAATGGCATCGGTACATTCTCCCATTCGAACATATTTAAAACCTTTTTTATTTCGACTTATTGGAAATCAGGGGTACTTGTGGTTTCAATACCAAGCCAAAAAAAGAGATATTCGGTTGCGGTTGGTTGAAGAAAAAGAAATGGCCACTTTGCCTGTTTGGGTTCGGCCTGGAGATGATGTCATCGATATTGGTGCAAACTTTGGTTATTACAGTGTTCGTTTGTCTCAGTTGGCAGGCCCTCAGGGAAATGTGTATGCGTTTGAGCCGATTGCAGATACCCATCGTATTTGTCATAAAATTTTACGTCATTTTAAGGCCAACAATGTGATGTTGTATGATTGTGGGGTGGGAGAAAAGAATGAGGAACGTCCCTTTGTGGTTCCTTTGCAGTCTTTTGGATTTATGAGTGCGGGTCAGGCCCATGTGGAGGGGCGTAACAATCAACACGAAGGAAACGAAACTTATTATCAATTTTCAAAAGAAGTGACCTGGAAGCGTCATTTGGTTTCCCTCGATACTTTTTTATTGCCGAAGCTCAAACGATTGACCTTTGTTAAGATTGATATTGAAGGGGCTGAATATTTTGCTTTAAAAGGGATGACCCAGACGCTGTTACAGTTTAGACCCGTTATTTTAATGGAAATCGTGTCTTTCTTTTTAAAAGGCTATGGGATTTACCCTGAGCAACTTAAGCAGTGGATGCAAGAAGCGAGGTACGGCTGTTTTGAATATGATGAAAAACAAAAAAAATTAATACCTGCTACCAAAGAGAATTGGGATGGTAATTATATTTTAATTCCAGTTGAAAAACAGAAAGGGGATGGAAATATTTTAGAATGGCGACGTTAGATCAAGCGATTCTTCACCTTAAAAAAGTTTTTAGATGTCATGATCGTTTAAAAGTGCATGAACAAGCTGCGCCCATTTTGCGTGACATGAGCGAGCTAAAAATTTTATTTGAAATTATTCAAAAAAATGTAACTTCCCCCCCTTTTTTATTGAAAGAACGAATCAACCCTGTGATTGCCTTTCCCATCGAAGAGAATCCTTCGTTTTCATTGATTGCACATGTATGGTTTCCACTTCCAGATGGCAATACAGAGCTCACCCATCAAAGTATTCATCACCACGGTCTTTTGTTATTGACATCGGTTGCCGCATGGGGAGAGGGGTATGAATCCATTTTATTTAAAAAAAACTTTTCAGTTGATCCAGAGACAGATCGGGCCTCTATGGATGTAGAAGCAATGTTTCAGCATCGTTTGCATGAGATACGATTTGTCGATGTCTACCAGCCCCATGTTGTTTTTTATCCCAAAGATTTGTGTGTGACCTATGCGCTTTGGAGCTACGATCGCCCACGCCGTTTGATAGATGGGTTAAAATCCAAAGCATGGTTTCAAAAAATGAAAAAACCCTTGGGGACCATGATTCAAAAATTTCATTTGAGTAAAAGCGTGGGATTAAACGTTAAAAAAGATTTGGATTTTTATGTACAGGGAGGCAATTTGTATCGTCTTAAGGAGCGCATTGAATACCCCAAAGGGACCCAACTCAATTTTTTAAAAAATTTATTTTATTTTTTACAGCGGATTGGTTATTCTGGGCCCATTCATGGTAAGCCCATGGCAAGAAATCAGCCCATTCAAAGTGAGTTTGAGCGTTGTCACCTAAACATTCCGAAAGTTCAATTACACAAGAAAGAAATTTTAAATTGCAAAAATATCAAGTTTTCTTATTGATCTTCATCTCCATTTGCATTCAGTTGGTCTATTTTGCCTTGTTTCAAGCCAATCCCATGGAACGAGATGCGATTCCTTACTATGATATTGCCACTCATTTATTTTCAGATCATGGTTTTTATTTAAACGGTGTACCCAATGTGCGAAGACCGCCGATCTATCCTCTGTTCATGGGTATTATTTTGTATTTTTCCAATCATCATTTGGAAGTGGTGCGATATGGTCAAATAGTACTCAATACCATCACGGTCTTAGGGGTTTATGTATTGGGGAGTCATTTTATATCTAAAAAACAGGCGATGGGGGCAGCTTACCTTGTATTGTTTTTTCCTCCTTTTACGCTCATGTCTTTTTATTTTGTATCTGAAGGACTGGCGACGTTTTTGTTGATGGGTGTGGTTTGTACGTGTTTTTTGGGATTGAAAAAAAACAAGATGCGTTTTTTGGTTTGTGCCGGTCTGCTATTGGCTTTATTTTCATTAACCCGTCCCGTAGGGCTTTTTTTGATGCCATGGCTGGGCGGTTTATTCTTTTTTGTCTTTCCTGTTAAAAGGGCGCTGAAACAATCGGTGGCCATGGGCCTTCCCTTTCTTTTGGTTGTGGGCATGTGGGTGGTTCGAAATTATCATGTAACCCATCATTTTATTCCGGTGACGATTGGGGCTGATATTGAATTGTGGAATGGATCTTATTTGCCTGGGAAAGGAGAAATGGAACATCCCTTGACGGTGGAAGCACGAAAGAAAATTTTTGAAGAATTTGGGTCAGTCCCTTACTTTGATCAATTTAAAGGGTTTCGAAGAAAGGCTTTGCAAAATATCCGTGAAAATCCAGTTGGATATCTTTCGCTTTTCCCCAGAAAATTTTTAAGGCTTTATATTGGGTCTTATGGTTTTATTTTAAATTCTAAAGTGAGCTTTCAAGAGATATTTCGAGAAAAACTTTTTAAAAAAAGTTTTTCGGCACTTCTTTTCAAGGGGACGATGGTGATGCTATCGGTGGTGTTTTTGATTTTGGGGGTCATGGGCATGCTGCGAGTGTTTAAGATAGAAGGGCATGGGTGGTTATGGATTGGTGTCTTTGTCTATTGGACACTCATTCATTTGCCTTTTTCACCCATTCAAAGATTTTCATTGCCACTGATACCGCTTTTGATTCTATTCAGTGTGGTCTATTTTGGGGTCAATCGAAATCAGGAGTTTACGTATGTCCAATGAGGTTTGGAAAACCCATGATGCTGTTTATGAATTAGATTCCTATAACCATTGGTATTACGCTTCTTTTGAAAAATTTTTAGGCAAAAGAATTTTAGATATTGGTTCCGGTTTGGGGTGTATTTTTCAATATTATTTTAAGTGTCCCCGGGAACTTATTGTTGCGGCAGATTTATCTCTTGGAAATCTTGAAGAACTAAAAAAGCGATTTGGTGAGCATCAAACCCCCAAAGCCTTTGTTCACATGGATATTGGTGGGGCGTTTCCCCTTGCAAAGTTGCGAGATTACCATTTAGATACCATCGTATGTACCAATGTTTTAGAACATATCGAAAAAGAGTCTGAAACATTGAAAAATATGAACGCCATTTTAAATCAAGGAGATCGGGTGGTTATTGTGGTACCGGCTTGTCGAATGTTGTATGGTTATTTGGATCGTGCGGCTGGGCATTTTCGTCGCTATCGATTGGATGAGCTTAAATTAAAATTAGAGCAAGCGGGTTTTGAAGTGATTCATGGGCGGTATTTAAACATTCCTGGAATGTTTGTCTGGGGATTGTTTAATTTTATTTATGGTCGAAAACGAACTCAGGTGATGAGTCATTTGGAAGATCCTGGCCAATTTTCCGTGATCTTTCGGATATTACGCTATTTTAATCCAATCATTTCTGCGTATGCGGTGGCGGAACGCAGCATACCTGTTCCATGGGGGTTAAGTGTGGTGTGTGTAGGTCAAAAAGTGAAGAGTTGTTCCTAAGCTATGTTTTCAAATTTTTTTAATAAAGCCTATGCGGCGCCTCGGTATGTGAAATTGGCCTTGAGCTTGGAATGGCGGCACAAGAATCCCAGAGGGGCTTTGAATTTTGTCCACAATGCACTTTCTTTGTTAACCAGGCCCGCAAAGATTCAAAATCACTTTATGGTGGCCCAGATTGAACCGACCGTAAATTGTAATTTGAATTGTGCGCATTGTGAACACGATAAAAATATTATCGGTGCAACCATGAAGTTTGAACAATTTCAGCAAATCATCGATCAACTGCCTCATTTACGTCAAATTACGTTGACGGGTCGAGGGGAAGGATTTCTCAATAAAGATATTTTTTCAATGATTCGGTATGCAAAAAAACGAAAAATTTATGTGCGGATGACGAGCAATGGGGTCTTGTTAACGCCTTTTATATGCAATCGAATTATGGAAGCAGGCTTAGATGAACTTAGGGTGTCCATTGATTCTGCCCATCCAGATCATTTTCGAAAGATTCGAGGGGATGCCGATTTAGATGCAATCATCCATAATATTGAATATTTAAATTCCTTGCGTTGGAAAAAAAACAAGAAGAGCCTGACCGTCGAATTTAACACGGTTTTGTTCAGCGAAAATGTTCATGAATTGGAAGACATCATTCGACTGGCGCATCGTGTGAAAGTAGATGCTGTTTTTGCATTTGGGCTTCTTCCAAAAGCAGGGACCTTATTGGCTTTGAAAGAAAATCAATTGGTGACTTTAAATAAAAATTTGATTCAAACCACCTTTGATCGGGCCAGGCGGTTGGCGAATGATCTTTCGATGCCCCTTCGTTTGCCAAATGATTCACGAGCTCCCAAAAATGATTGTTATGTGCCCTGGTTGGATTTTTATGTGACTTACGATGGTTATATTTTACCTTGTTGTATGGCAACCCAGATCCCCTATCTTGAAAATAAGATGGCAGAATATGCTTTGGGAAATATTTTTAAAGAACCATGGCATGATATTAAGAACAATCAAAAATTTATGGGATTTAGGCGTGCTCTGAATGGAAATAAAATTCCAAAAATGTGCCACGGGTGCAATATTTTAGACGGGACGTTTTAGAGGTTTTACTTATGAGGATGAACGAATCGGAATGAAGCTGTATCGATTTATGAAGCGAGGTAGATTTTTTTCCCCCATAGGGACTGTTTGTTTATTGTTAATGATCTTGCCAATGTTCTTCTATCTGAATGCCCACCGTACGGAATTTCATGTCTATCATGAAATACTTTTAAAACTGCGTGGAGACGTTCATTTACAACGCACAGCCTTATTGTATCAAGATCGAGATGTTTCTAAGGCATTGATCTCTTTCAAAAAAATAAAAGGGGCTTCTTTTTATCCCCTATGGGCTTTTCGTCCCACTCATTTTATGAGCACGTATGCGATGCCTGTTGTTGATGATACGGATAAAGATGGGATTCCAGAAGTTTATATCGGGAGCAATACCCAAAAAATCTATGCCTTGGATGGAAGGGATGGTCATACATTATGGAAATGGTCGCTTCCGCATGGTCAAGTGAGCGGACATTCCATGTTTCTGGAAGATATCGATGGCGATGGACGCAATGAAGTTATTTTTGGATCGCAAATTAGTCTTCCCATTCGCGTGTATGTTCTGAAAACAAAACCGTTGTTTTCAGATGAAGAAAGAATTCTGTGGTATCGAAATGTTTCTGGAGATTTTATTGAGGGAGGGCTTAATTTTGCGATGGACCATGGGGAGAAGTACATCCTTGCGATGACCAGAGATGCTCCCTACTCTCGAGGGAGCTTTAATGTAATAAAGGCCGATGGAAAATTTTTATATCCCCCGATTCAAGGTGTTGATGTTTGCGTAGGACGACCAGCGATTGGAAGGCTTGAGGCCAATTCAGGACGTTTGTCGGTGGTTTATGGAAGTCATAAATATTATGGTGCTGCAGAAGGATATAAAATTACCGCCCGAGATTTTTTAACAGGAGAGAAGTTGTGGCAGACTGCTCCCCTGGGAGATACAGGCTTTCAACAGCAACAAATTCTCGATATGGATGGGGATGGCAAAAACGAAGTTAGCATTAGCGTGATGACACTGGATGATCAAGAGAATTATCTCCGTCGTGAAAATTATCTATTAGAAAGCAAACAAGGGCAGATTCTAAGACCCTTGCCTGGGTGGACTTTTGGGATGATTCACAATGAAGATTTAACCTATTTTCGACACCCTGATAAGAGATTGTTTTTCTATTATGGATCGAAGGGAAATCAAAAAATAAAAACATTGAACACAGGGATGTCTTTTGGAGTCCGATTTGTCGAAGATAATCAGTTTCACCTGGTGAGCATTTTTTCCAAATCGGGCAAACTTTATTGTGAGTTTTATCATTACAAAACCGGAGCTTTGGAAAAGACCTATTCCATGCCTTTTCGTATGAACTTAGATTTACCGATGGCCAATGGCTTCTCGGCTCCCCAGCAGGATTTCCAAGTTAATTTTAAAGCATTAGCGGATGTGGATGGTGACCAGTATTGGGATGCTTTGGTGCACGTGGGTGATTATATTGCGGCGGTTCATTTACCGATTAGAGTTCATTCACGCTATTCCCCCTTTTCTAGAACACCTCACAGGAATATTAATAATGATGGGGAACTATATGATTTTGATTTTGAAGATGCGGTGAAAAAAGCAGACTAAAATTCCACCTGATTCCATTCCCCCAGTGTTTTAAAATTTTTCAGGAGTGGCGCTGAGAGGGGAATCCCTTGTTCTATTCTTTGTTGGTAAATCTTTTTTTCAGGATCTCCAGGCATGCAGATGGGAATGTTTTCTTGCAAGCGGGGTAAGCTTCGCACTTCTTGTGCGAGTCGAGCGATGCGCTCTTTAAAGACGGGGATGGGTAAGAAACGATCGATGCGAATGGCTATATAGTATTGCGATAAATATCTTTTTTCACTCATGGGGGCTTCAAACATTTTTGGAATATGGGGCCCAAAGGGCATGCCACTTAACACACTGCATAAGATTTCAATCATAAAACTTAGGCCGAATCCTTTGTAATCTCCAATGGGAGCAAGGGTGACGATTTTTTTGGGATCATGGCATGCATTTCCCTGGGCATCATATCCCCATCCCTCTGGGACTTGTTCATTCTTTTCTTCAAATTGTTTAATTTTATTGAACGTGACACGGGAAGTCGCCATGTCCAAACAAATGGGGGGTTCTCCTTCACAAGGCATGGCGACACAAATGGGATTATTTCCAAAAAAAGGTTTATAGGACCCCGGTGTTTTAATGAGGGCATCTGCCGTTGTAAAGCTAAAACCAATCATATCCTGTTCGGCGATGGCACGTGCATAAGGTGCGGCAGCTCCAAAATGACTGGAATGAAACACACACACATGGCCTGCGCCACTTTCACGGGCTATCGGTAAAATGTGTTTTACAGCTTCAAACCCTGCAGCATGCCCTAGGGTGTGATCTGCATCGAGAAGCCCTGTGGAGGCAGAGGTTTTGTGAAAGCGATAGCGAGGGTGAGGATTCAGTCTCCCCTCTTCAAGACCCCGCAGATAATGTGGAAAAAGTCGAATGCCATGAGAATCAATTCCATGTAACGAAGCTTCCAAAAGGGCGTGTGTTAGGGATTGCGCAACATCTTCGCGCACATTTTTTCGGTACAGGATATCGAGAAAAAATTTTCTGATCAGGGTATGGGATAAGAGGGTGCTCATGTTGGGTAACCCTTTTCCTCTAATACAGCCGTTAGCGATTGCCTTTGTTGGGTGGAGAAAACATAGGGAAAAAAGCAGTCTTTCTGGTGATGAATTTCCTGAGATTTTTCTAAGATGGTGGGCAATTGAAGTTTGAGTGTCACGGGGTCTTTTATAAAATAAACAGCTTGGTTTTGAGAAGCTGTTTTGGTCCCATTCTCATGGCTTTGAATATGTTGGTATCGGCCGCGGCCGCCATAGAGAACCACGGGTATCCTATTTTGTAAGGCTTCTTCAATAACGGTCGAAGAAAAACTGATTAAGAGATCTGAAAGACCCAAAAGATCATTGAGCGGATAAGTGGTTGCCAGTACCACATTTGGGAACATGCGCAAATGGAGAGAGAGTGTTTCGATATCGAGTTCATCAAAGGGGCGACATTTTACAATCATGTATACATGCTTTAATGGCTCAATGGCGGTTGCAATATGACGAATGGACTCAACATATTCATCCGGCGTTTCAAAAATATGGGGGCGAAGAGAATACGTTGGTTTTGGGGTATTGGCATGAAGAATGATTCGGGTGGCGGTCATGTCTGAAATTTTGGGGAACAGATGGGTTAATAATTTTTTATTTTTGTATTGATGGGGTTGCAAAGGGTGCCCCCAAATGAGAGGGCCTGTGGTCAGTCGTTTTGCTGGGACATCATAGTGATTCAAATATTGTTGCGTGAGTGGCGATTGACAGACAACCCAAGAAAAAGGGGCCCTGACCAAAGAACGTCCATGCTCACCCCATTCTATATGACTGGAGGCATCTAAAGGAGGGGTGTGGGTGCCGTGACTGATCATCACGGAAGGGATCTTATATTTGAGCGCTAATTCTGAAATAGCCACATCATCTACCCGTACACCTTGAGAAAAAAGAGCAACGGGCGTTGCTCTTTGGATGAATTTTTCAAGGAATCTCACCCAAATTCTTAGAGAGAGCAGGAAGCCTTTTAAACTGTTATTGGTCTTTTGGCGTAATAAATCTGAAAAAACGATATTTTTGAATTGAAAGCATTGCGTGGTGCAAATTGTTTCTAAATAATGATCCAGGGTGTGAGTCACGGCTTCCAGGTCTCGTTGCAGCGGTTTTGATAAGAGTCTTTTAAGAAGAAAAATAAAAGGAGCTTCAAGCAGAATGGGCCCCGGCAATGGTTGAGCCGTATAATTTTTTAACTGAGAAGACCAATTTTCGATAACGGACTTTAGATGATAGGTGGGAGAAGTATAAAAGAGAAGATTTTTTTTCTTTGTAAAAAAAAAGTAAGATTTGATAAAAAGCCCATATTTCAAAATGGATTTCAGAAGGTTCTGTGTCTTTGTGAAACGGGTCAAAAATTGATCTTTGAGATTTTTTCGATGGGATCCAACCCGCAAGGGGAGTGCATACCGGCGACATATTTTTTGGGTTAATTCTGTAAAGATGGATTCAGTGGATTTTAAATACAAATCACTTTTAAAATTTTGAGCAGAGCGGCCAATCCAAACTTCTGAAATGGGGTGGCGATCCAAAATATTGGTTAAAACCTCAATATTCCAACCCAAGCAATAACAGTAAGTCCGAAAAAATAGCATAAATGATTCTTTCAAATAAGAATCCATTTTCCTCCAATGTGGATCAGATCGAATAGCGTCAATCCAGGGATGTATTTGGGTGAGAATATCGGCATGAGATTGGTTTGAAAAAAACGCGGTGGTATCTGTTGTCACAAGCCCACGTTTTTTTGCATGAGTACCAATTTTGGGTGTTAAAGAAACCATGAGCGCTTGGGGTGTTTGATTGCGATCATGATGAAGAACATAAGATTGATAGAGAGAAATATCATGCAGATCTCTTAAGATAACCAGTCTCATCTGTGTCCTTTGAGAATGAGTTCGGCCAGCTTAAGATCGGTATCGGAACGGACTTCAATCCTAGCCATGGGATCGCTGATATCGCAGATGCCGATCTTAGGGCCAAAGATATTTCCAGTGCGAATAAATTCAGGATAGGTGATGC
>JACQJD010000038.1 GCA_016198185.1 Deltaproteobacteria bacterium | reverse complement strand
CGGTGATACGTCGAGGACATTTTGTGAGTCTGACGTAGTCGCAGGCCAAAAGGGGCCAAAAGATGCGCCATTATTTATGCGTGTATCAATAGCAGGGTATTCTTAACAACATCTGAAGAAAACATCCTTCCAATTTTAAGGATGGCAAGCCTTTGGGGGTGAAAGCCATGCTCGAATATTCATAAAAACACTTCCCCAGGGGTTTTTATGTAATCCCTCTGAAAAATACGATCCTTCAAGATAGGGGCGATAAGCTCCAAAAATTTGCCAATCCGTTTCAACAGGATATCGCTCTGCATGCTCAAAATCCCATTCAAATTGCGAACAAATAAATTGCCCCGCTTGTACCCCAATGACGGGTAGCAATAACATTTTTTTGAGATTTAAAAAATTTTGTTCAAATTGCACTTCGTCATAAGATGGAACCTCAGAAAATTCAGCCTCCATCAAAGGTTGCCCCCAGGAATTCCCAACATAAAACAGATCTCCTTCATCCTCAATATGGGCCAGCTGTTTTTTAAAGCCATAAAAAAAACCAGCAGCAGTGGCTCGGATACTATTCAAATAAATTTTCGGAAAAATAACATAGACTTTTGGCTCTCCAATTTTTTTGACATAGCCAATCGCTAGAATGACCTCCTCGTAATGGGGAATCAGCACAAAATCGTGTAAGGGTGAATGAAAACTAAAATCATATAAAGACTCAAATAAAAAAGTAACCGGATGTAAGCCGGCGGGCGTTAACGGTGGGACAGCCAACTCCAACCCATCCGGCAATAAACCTTGGACGGTTTCTTTCGGTAGAAACACCGAAGAAAACCGTATATTGCCCGTCCCTGTGACGTGCAGGGGCATGTCTTTTGGTGTTTCTTGAGCATAGATCCCATCGCTCATGGAAACCAGACAAAGGAACATAAACCCCAAACTTATTAAGCATTTCATTAGACACCTCCTACCTCTTACTGAATTTGTAACATCGTAGATTTTCAGCCTATAAAATACGAATCTGTATTGGCAAGGGTTAAAATGATCTTAAATGCATTCGGTCCCCTCGTTAAAAGTTAAATGCCCACCGTTGCCAACTCATCCAATTTTAATCTTCCAAAACTTGCATCAACCCCATTTCTCAGTAAAATAAGAATTACGTTGAACGTAAACGGAGGCTTATCCATGAAGCAAATTTTTAATTTCTCTATGCTTGTTTTCATTTTATCTTTTTCAATGGTGAAGTGTGGGGGTGGCGAGAATGGTTCAGGTACCAGTGAACGTGCGGTCACAGGCACTTCCAGTGCATCTCCAGATACCACTTCTTCAGATACGGTTGGAATCCAAATTCCGAAAGAAGCTATAAAAGAGGATGCGCCTGTTGTGGAATGTATGAATATAGATTTTAACTCAGTGGACGTAGGGTTTAAGTGTCAGACTTCTGCTGGCTTTGTTTTTGAGCGTGTGAATGCAGGTGCAGACTTTGAAGAAGCCTGGCTGGATGTCAATTCAGGACTCATTTGGCCGGGATGGCTTTCTGGAATTCTAGATGGTGACCAAGCTTTAAAGGAATGCCGTCAAACCGATGTCTCACTTCCAACCAAAATGGATTTTGAACTCGCAGATACTCATGGTTTTCATGAAGTTTTACCCGACCTTCAAGATAAAACCTATTGGTTTCGGACGACAAATGAAGAAAACCAAACAGGAGGTTTCCTCATCGGCTATTATGATTTAAGTAAGAAACAATCTACTTATTTATCGGCGGGCATCTCCAGCATTTCCTATTATTTTAGCTGCGTGAAACAAGCGAAAGATCTGCCTCCCAATATCTCCATTTCCGCAACCGCTGTCAAAGCAACCATTTCCAATGGAAAAGTCAGTGTCAAAAAACTTTTGCTTGACGGAACGTTAGAGGAATTTCAACTGGCACAAGATGTGCGAACCGATGCCGATGGGCATGTTCATATCGATCTTCCCCGGGGAGCGCTGTATGAAATGACCATTTCAGAAGGAACACTGCCCGATGGGTCAGCCTTTCATGATGAAATATCGTTACTCTTGGATTTAAGAGGCTCTCTCATAAAGACCCTTGAACACGATGTGTCGGTTTTATCAACCCTTAAATCCAAAATCGTAATAGAGAAAATAAAAAACAATAAAAAGAATTTAAAAGAATCTTTAAAAGAAGCAACCGAAATTATGAGTGCAGAGTTTGGGGCAGATGACCTATCCAAAGTCTCAGATCCGACAAAAAAAGAATTAAATACAAATGTAAAATCCATAATATTAGGGATTATGGGCGAAACAATTTATCATATGAGTCAATCACAAAATATCCCTTTACGTGAAATTATTCAAAGCATGGCCTCAGATTTAGAAGATGGCAAATTAAATGGAAGAAGATTTGATGGAGAAATAGAGTTCCCCTATTCAGAAAATTTCAGAAGAACAGTGGTCGACGTTACCACCAATGACAACTTAAATCGGACAGGGGTATCCGTTACACAAGTAGAAACTGAACTAAATGAGGGGACAGACGCACAAAACGAACTTTATAGACGTTTGATGTCAGAGGCTCTGGGGGACTCAGAAGAAGCCAATCGAATCATTGCTGCTTTAGAAGCAGAAAGAACAGCTCCAGAAGCAGAACAAGAAATGAAGGATTTTGGTTTATCGATCAGATCTCTTTCAAATGAAGTACAGTTAAATTTTTTACCATCCATGGTATTCTGCTCCATCGGAACAAATGTCCCTATACCCCCATCACCGATTGGAATGGGCAGTATGCCTCCCCTATTTTCCCTGCCCCATCCAAACATAGATATCTCTGATGTTCATTGGTCTGTAACAGACCTTCCATCAGACGCATATCATCTAAATTCTGTACAAACAGACTTCCCTTTTCAATATCAAATTCAAATTCTTTCAGGAAAAACTTATCCGACTTCATTTCACATCCATTTAGAGGCTACAATAACGCATAAACAGCATCCAAATATAAAACGGCAATTTAACCTATCTAAGCAGATTAATTTTGTAGTCACAACGCCACCTCCACCCAAAAAACCCAAAAAAAGACCATCGATTTATGACTACCCACCACCTAAAAAAGGTAAATAGCTTAAACCACAACGTTATTTGCCCATCATTTTCTGAAACTCTGCTTCGCTGATGATTTTAATGCCAAGCTCTTGCGCAACCTCAAATTTGGAGCCAGGGGCTTGCCCAGCCAACACATAATCGGTATTGGCACTGACCGAAGCAGAAACTTTGCCACCATTGTCTTCAATGATCTTTTTGGCCTCCTCTCTTGAATATGTAGGGAGCGTGCCTGTTAACACAAATGTTTTTCCAAGCCATTTTCCACTCTTTTTCTTGGACTTTAAAAACATAATGCCTTTGGAAAGCAAACAATCGAGTTCTTTTTTATTCTTTTCGTCTTTAAAAAAAGAATAAATAGACTCTGCCACCACTGCCCCAATATCTTGAACCTCTGAAAGCGCTTCTGGGGAGGCCTTTGAAATCTTCTCTAAATTTCCAAAATGATCCGCCAACGCTTTGGCTGTATTTTCACCCACATGACGAATGCCAAGGGCATACAAAAAACGCGCCAATGAAACCGATTTGCTGGCATGAATGGCCTGTAATAAATTTTGAGTGGATTTTTCAGCTTTTCGCTCAAGTGACATAATTTTTTCTGAATTTAAATCGTAAATATCCGACATATGCCGAATCACCCTGGCCTCTAACATTTGTTCTACAATTTTGCGACCCAGGCCCTCAATATCCATTGCCCCTTTTGAAACAAAATGAATGAGGCCCTGTTTTAATTTTGCGGGACAATTGATTCCCACACAACGCGCAATGGCTTCTTCCTCTTCTTGAACAACGCCCGAACCACACTCTGGACAGTGCGTTGGCAATTTGAATTTTTTTTCTTTTCCCGTGCGTTTATCGGAAATCACTTTAATGACTTCTGGAATCACATCGCCCGCTCGTCGAATAAAGACGGTATCGCCAATGCGAATATCTTTTTTATCAATTTCATCTTGATTGTGAAGGGTCGCACGAGAAACCGTTACCCCTGCGATGGATACGGGCTCTAGGTACGCAACCGGGGTTAACGCCCCTGTCCGCCCCACCTGGACCCGAATATCTTGGATTTGAGTCGTTGCTTCCACCGCTGGAAATTTATACGCAATCGCCCACCGCGGACTTTTGGCAATTTCTCCCAATCGTTTTTGCAACGTAAGGTCATTCACTTTTATGACCACCCCATCGATTTCATAGGGAAGCGTTTCTCGTCGTTTTAAAGAATGATTGTAAAACTTTAAAACATCTTTTGGGTGCTCACACACCTCGACCTGCGAATTGGTTTTAATTCCCCATGTTTTTAAGTGCTCCAAAACCTCGGACTGCAACGAAAGTGAAAGCCCTTCTCTTTCTCCCATCCCATAAGCAAAAAAATCCAGATGACGTTCAGCCGTAATTTTGGGATCCAGTTGTCTAACAGACCCTGCCGCTGCATTTCTGGGGTTGGCAAACAGAGGCAGCCCTTTCTCAGCTCTGGATTCATTGAGGGCTTTAAAAAACTTTAAACCCATAAAGACTTCTCCTCGAACTTCAAGCCTGTTGGGATATTTTCCTCGCAGCTCCAAAGGAATGGCACCCATGGTTTTCACATTCTGTGTGACATCTTCACCCATGATTCCATCTCCTCGCGTGGCTGCCTGAATAAGCTTGCCATCTTCATAAACAATTTCAACGGCCAAGCCATCCATTTTAAATTCACACATATAAACAATGTCATGCGTTACTTTTAAAAAACGCTTCACGCGTTCATCAAAATCTAAAAATTCCTCTTCTGTAAAAGCATTCGCGAGCGATAACATGGGCAGGCGATGTTCTACTTTTTTAAATTTATCTAGGGGCGGGGCACCCAATCTTACGGTTGGAGAAGTGGGGCTTTGAAATTTGGGATATTTTTCTTCCAGCGTCTCTAGCTCACGCATGAGTTTATCATATTGCGCATCTGAAATTTCCGGGTCGTCTAGAATGTAATAGCGATAATTATGATAATGAAGTTTTTTTCGAAGGTCCTGAATCTGTTTTTTAATATCCATCATACGCAGATTGTATTTAACTTTAAGGATAGCCTTAAAGATGATCGAGATAGGTCACTGCCAACATCTCTGTGGCAGCATCGCCTTTCGAGCCACAGAGATGTTGGCAGTGACCTCTTTGAATAGCTTTAGAAGGCTACCCCCCATCACAATCTACTAATCAATCTCAGTCTGTCGACGGATGAAGGTGGGAATATCATACTCATCATCATCCACACCGAGTGTTCCCATATCTTTAATCGGTCTTTGCTTTCGAAGGGCTTCTTCTTTCTTTGTCGCGACGATTTCTTCTTTTTTGGGCTGAATGGGAGCTGCCGGTCTTTGCAACACCACTTCATCTTGAGGGTGTTTCACCTGCGGCACCACTTGTCCAATTCGCTCCTCTTTATGGAACCCCGTTGCAATCACCGTTACCCGCACATCTTCTTTTAAGGAATTGTCAATCACCGCACCAAAAATAATTTCTGCATCTTCATGCGCCGCTTGTTGAATCAACGAAGAAGCTTCATTGACTTCATATAAAGAAAGAGAAGACCCACCCGTAATATTAATAATAATGCCAGTGGCACCTTCAATAGAAATATCTTCCAATAAAGGAGAAGAAATGGCTCCTGTGGCCGCTTGAACCGCACGGTTTTCGCCAGACCCAAAACCCGTTCCCATCAGCGCCATCCCACGATTGTTCATAATGGTTCGAATATCTGCAAAATCTAAATTAATGAGCCCCCGAATGTTGATTAAATCTGAAATCCCTTGAACCGCATGCAATAAAACTTCGTCACAGCGTTTAAATGTTTCTAAGAGCGGCATTTTCTGAGTGGCAATCGTGAGCAACCGTTGATTGGGAATGACAATGAGCGTATCCACATTTTGTTTTAACTCTCGAATCCCATCTTCCGCTTGTTTCATTCTCTTTTTACCTTCAAACGTAAAAGGCTTGGTTACCACCCCAACGGTCAGCGTTCCTAAATCTTTTGCAATTTGCGCAATCACCGGTGCCCCCCCTGTCCCAGTTCCGCCTCCCATCCCGGCCGTTACAAACACCATATCCGCGCCATCTAAAATCTGCGCAATTTTGGAATGATCCTCCAACGCTGCATTCCGCCCTACTTCTGGATTGGCTCCCGCCCCCAGCCCTTTGGTGAGCCCCATCCCCAACTGAACTTTCGTTGGCACGTCTGCTGCATCCAAGGCTTGCTTATCGGTATTGGCAATAATAAATTCGACTCCTTCTAAGCCCTCTCGTATCATCGTCTCAACCGCATTGGAACCACCTCCCCCAATACCAATGACTTTAATCTTCGCACCGGTCGAAGGATTTTCATCGAACTCAAACATAAGATTGTCTCCCTCTTTTTTAGGATTCATTATTCCATAACTTCAGTCTAAGCCACTCACAGCTTAAAAAATTTCACTGATCCAGTCCATCATACGTGTCTTAACTTTGTTGTAAATATTTTTCTCTCGTATTTTAAATTTGGCAGCTTCTGGATCTTTGGCGCCATAGAGTACCAA
This sequence comes from Deltaproteobacteria bacterium, assembly GCA_016198185.1. Classification (GTDB taxonomy): domain Bacteria; phylum Bdellovibrionota; class JACOXK01; order 2-02-FULL-40-11; family 2-02-FULL-40-11; genus JACQJD01. The sequence goes on along the minus strand of JACQJD010000038.1, from coordinate 24,175 downwards.
CCCCACCCCTGTCGAATAAATGGGTGAACTCACAATATCCAACAATCCCCCAAATCCTTTGGGGACCCCTCTTTTGATCGGTAAATCAAAAATCATCTCGGCCAATTCCGTCATCCCCGTAAGAAGCGTCGATCCTCCCGTAATCACAACACCCGAGGCCAACAAATCTTCATAACCACTTTTTATAATTTCTCGTTGAACCAAAGAAAAAATTTCTTCAACACGCGGCTCAATAATTTCTGAAATCGTTCGCGTGGAAAATGTTCGCATCTTGCGATCTCCCACCGTCTGAACTTCAATGCGTTCGTCTTTACCAACCATGGAACTCATCGCACACCCATAATTAATTTTAAGTTTTTCGGCATCCGGCGAAGGCGTTCTTAATCCAATGGCCAAATCATTGGTAATATGATTGCCCCCTAAAGCCAAAACAGCCGTATGAACAATGCTGCCATTTGAAAAAATCGCAATATCGGTTGTACCCCCTCCAATATCAACCAAGGCCACCCCTAATTCTTTTTCATCTTGAGATAAAACGGCTTCCGATGACGCAATTTGTTGAAGGACAATATCAGCCACATTGAGCCCTGTGCGATTCGCACATTTGATGATATTTTGTGCAGATGAAACAGCGCCCGTAACAATATGAACCTTGGCTTCTAAGCGAACGCCACTCATCCCCAGCGGTTCTTTAATCCCTTCCTGTTCATCGATGATATATTCTTGAGGAATAATATGAATCACTTCTCGATCGAGCGGAATCGCAACGGCTTTGGCCGCATCAATCACACGACGAATATCGGTCTCTCGAACTTCTTTTTTATCTTTAACCGCAACAATGCCATGGCTATTAAATCCTTTAATATGGCCACCGGCAATCCCGCAATAAACGGAACTGATTTCAGTCCCCGCCATGAGCTCTGCCTCTTCCACAGCCTTTTTGATAGACTCCACCGTGCTATCAATATTAATAACCACACCTTTTCGAAGACCTGTAGAAGGAGAGGTTCCAATACCAACAATATCAATGCCGGTTTCTGTTTTTTCACCAACGATCGCACAAATTTTCGTAGTGCCAATGTCAAGACCGACAATGACCCCTCCGCTCTTTGCCATTTAGCCATTCCCTCTGCTTAATTTACACATGCATAAAAATCGAAATTTCCTATAGATTACAGTTATTTGGAAAGCTTTACAACAACTTTCTTGGTAAAATTGAGATCAATATACCGTGGGATCAACCTTTTCTGAGAAAGATCCTTTAATACTTTTTCCAAACGTTCAAATTTTTTCGTTAACCGATCCATCCCCAGCCTAATTTCAAACGAAGGATTCGAAGTATAAATCACAAACTCCGATTTTTTTTGCCAATGAATTTCTGAAATAGGCCAATCTCGTAAATACTCATTTTTCTGGTAGAGATCCATGATTTCAAAAGCCGATTGAATCAGTTCATCACTCTGCGATTGAGAAATCGAAATACCCGAAATCACTGGAAAATTGGTGTCATCTTCCGGACGAATCACATGGATCACTTTGCCCTCTTCATCCAAAAAATACAATTTTTCTGCAGATAAAATAGCTTTTGGTTTTTTTTCGCTAAACTGCAATCGAATACGATCCGGATAAACACGGGTTACTTTGATGTCTTGAATCCAAGGATGCCGTTTTACTTTTTGTTTAATTTTTTCCAAATCAATGACAAAAATATTTTTCCCTAAAAAAGGATCCAGAAATGTTTTCATTTCTTCTTCGGCAATATGATCGGAAGCTCGCACCACAAACCCTTTTAGTTTAAAGAGCTCCGATTGTTTGATTCTAGGAACAATCTTTCCTGCTACAAAACGCCCCCCCATGCCTAAGCCAAAAATGCCAAGACCTGTAACCGTTAAATAAATAAGACGTATTAAAATACGACGGTTATTTTTTTTGTTGCTGAATTTGCTGCTGTCGGTAGAGCTTCTCATGATCCAATCGTGCTCCTTTTAAAATCATCTCGACCAAATCATGAAATGAAACCCCTTCATAGGCAAGAGATTTTGGAACCAAACTGGTTTCGGTCATCCCGGGAAGCGTATTGATTTCAATAAACCAAGGCCTGTTTTTTGCATCCAGCATGAAGTCCACTCGCGCACAGCCACGACACCCCAAGTGCCGATACACTTGGCTCGCAATTTCCTGCGCCATTCGATGAACGTCTTTTGAAATGCGCGCTGGCAAAATATAATCCGTAGCCCCCTTGGTATATTTAGATGCAAAATCATAAAAGCCACTCTTGGGAACAATTTCAATAATCTCATGCGCTTTGCCATTGACCACCGGAACGGTAAGCTCAATGCCATCAATAAATTTTTCAACGAAAATTCGGTCATCAAATTGTCCAGCATAGGTAGCGGCCTTTGAAAATTCTTTTTCTGTGCGTACAATAGACGTCCCCATGGTGGATCCCTCGGCTTGTGCTTTCACCACACAAGGAAACTGAATTTTTTTTTGAACGTCATCCACCACGTTTTGGGATACGTCAAACTCTATAAAATCTGGTGTTTGAATATTTTGGGAACGCACCAGTTTTTTGGTCATAATTTTATTCATGGCAATGGCGGAAGCCAAAACACCAGATCCCGTATAGGGAATTCCCAAACATTCTAAGGCGCCTTGAATGCATCCATCTTCACCGATTTTTCCATGGAGTCCATTGACAATGAGATCCGCCTTCATTTCTAAAAGTTGTTGAACCATCCTATGACCGAGTTCCACGCCCACCGCAGCATAGCCCATTTCTTTGAGCGCCTTTAAAAACGCCTGCCCGCTGTGAATTGAAACGTCTCTTTCTGAAGATAGCCCACCAAAAATAACCGCAATTTTTTTTGACTTAAGATCGGACAACCATCACCTCCTCTTGAAGCTCTACATTCATTTGTTGACGAACGGCATTCTTCACTTCGTTCATCAATTGAAACACATCGGCCGCACGGGCATGGTTAATGTTTTCAATAAAATTCGCATGTTTTTTAGAAATCATAGCCCCACCAATGGTCAACCCTTTTAGCCCACACGCTTCAATGATTTTTCCAGCATAATTTCCGTTTGGATTTTTAAAGGTAGATCCGCAGGTGGCTGCTTTTAAAGGCTGGATCCGCTTTCGCTCTTGAATCATTTCAGAAACAACCGTTTGCATCACCGCTGGATCTCGATGAACCACTTGGAGATCGGCGCCAATCAAAATATGATCTTTACAAAAGTGCTGCCCGCGATAACAAAAATCTTTTTCAGAAACTTCACGTTCAAGCTTTTCACCCTTTTTTGTGATGAGATATACTTTTTTGACAACCCTGCTAAAATCCCCTAAGTGCGTGCCTGCATTCATATAGATGCCGCCCCCCACTTGCCCCGGAATACCTGCCAAAAATTCAAGCCCCCCCCAACCATGTTGAATGGCCCAAAACAGCAATTTTTGTTTCGATAAGCCGGCCCCTACAAATACAATGGCACTTTCCCTGGAAGTTCTCTCAACCGAAAGCTGCTGAAAGGCATTTACGTTGATCACCACCCCTTCAAATCGCTCATCCATAAATAAAACATTGGATCCATCGCCAAAAACATAAAAAGGAATTTTGTAAGCATGTAAAAATGTTAACAGCTGCTCGAGTTCTAATTCATGAGCAGGATACAAAACGGCTTGAACCCACCCCCCCACTTTGAGAGAGGTGTGATTCTGCATGGACTCATCCCATAAACTCTTTCCAGAAAAATGGGGGACCTTTTTTTCAAATAAGTCTTTAACGTTCATTGGATTTTAAAACCCCCAATAACTCTTCACCATATTTCCAAATGTCCCCTGCGCCCAGAGTTAAAATGACATCTCCCGATTTCACCAATTTTTCCATATCGGAAACCAAGGTTTTCTTGTCCGAAGAAAAGTGAACATTTTTCTGACGCTTTCGAATTTGTTGGTACACCCTTTCCCCAGAAATACCTCGAATGGGATTCTCTCCGGCTGGATAAATTTCCGTTAATACCAAAACATCTGCTTTTCGAAAAGCCGATAAAAAATCGTAAAAGCAGTCTCGTGTTCGCGTATAGCGATGGGGTTGAAACACCACCAATAACCGCCTTCGGGGCCAAATTTTCTTCGTAGCGGCTAACGTTGCTTTAATTTCCGTCGGATGGTGCCCGTAATCATCCATGACCAAGATATTGCCGACCTCACCTCGAATGTGAAACCGTCTTTGAACACCCGTGTATTTTAAGAGCCCCTGTTGAATGGCTCTTGGTTTCATCCCCAAAAATTGAGCAACGACAATACAAGACAGCGCATTTTTAACATTGTGCACCCCAGGGGCCTTGATTTTAAAAGACCCTATTTTTCGACGGTCTTCATAGACATCAAAAGCACTTTCAAAGCCATTAAATCGAATGTGCTTGGCTTGATAACGACAGTGCGGCCCAATACCATAGGTGACCACCTTCTTTTTAAGCTTGGGTAAGATCGACTTCAAATGAAGGTCATCGCCACACACCACGGCAAGACCATAAAAGGGCAACTTGTTTAAAAAAGTTACGAAAGCTTCTTTAATGGCATCTACGGTTTTATAATAATCCAGATGATCGTTATCAATGTTCGTTACAATGGCTACCGTTGGTGTTAACAAATGAAAAGAGCCGTCACTTTCATCGGCTTCGACCACCATATATTTACCTTGCCCCAGTTTTGCATTCGTTCCCCAACGATTGAGCCTGCCACCAATGACCACCGTTGGATCTAAGCCACCGTGAGAAAGCAAAGATCCTAAAATAGAAGTCGTTGTGGTTTTGCCATGGGCACCGGCCACCGCAACGCCGTATTTCATCCGCATGAGCTCTGCCAACATTTCAGCACGAGGAATCACGGGGATCGCAAGCTCGTGGGCCTTTAAAATCTCCGGATTCTGCTTAGAAACCGCCGATGAATACACCACGACATCACATTTTTTGACATGCGAGGCCGAATGACCTTGGTAAATTTTTGCGCCCAACTGCTTCAAATGATGGGTAATTTCGGTTTCCGAAAGATCCGAACCACTGACCCGATAGCCGAGATTGAGCAAAACTTCAGCAATGCCACTCATCCCAATGCCACCGATCCCGATAAAATAAATATGGTGATAAGCCTGACTCATTTTCTTTAGGAGACAAATAACATGAAAAGAGGTCGGTCGCCTATAAAAAATAGTGGGTTGAAAATTGAAGATTTCGGGTGTACAAGGGGCTCATGAATTATCAGAAATCAGGGGTACTTTTGGTATTTGGTTTTATCGTATTTACCTTCCCATTCAGATTAAACGCTCAAGCATTGCATCTGGAAGCCAAAGATAAGCCATCTAGAGAGTCCTCTTTGGAAGTCTGGCCTATCCAAAAAACAAATATTCTTTCTCTCATTCAGGATTTTAAATTGGCGCTGTTTCGCCTAACAGGAAAATCACATGGTCGGTTAGATGAACTGAAAACGTATGATGAAATGATATCTAACGATGATCCTAGAAAAGAACATCTCATTGATTTCTATAACCACTGTATTTACTTTGCCTGCATGGCAGACCGTCTTGAAGATTTTTACGATAGACCTCCTTCGAAAATAGGTCATAAAGTATTTCACGATGCCTATTCTAAAGTAGAAGAAGGAATGGCCAAATTTTCAGAACTCTTTGAAAAGGTGTATGAAGCCGAAACCGATCAAAAATTAGAAATTCCTGAACAAATGCTCCAATCTTATTTTCAGGCTTTGGATGCATTTCACCAAATTTCAGCTCAAATAAGAAGGATGGCGTATGCTGCCCCTGCTCTTATTATGAAAGATAGCCGCCCTCTCAACACCTACAACCCACCGCTCTCCCAACGATTTCAATTACCAGCGTCCATCACGGGACATCGGGAAGGACAATTTGTAGAGTCTAGCACAACCTATCTTGCCTTAGAAGGCAATGAACGCAGAGACATTTATTTTAATTGTTTAACCCATCTTGAAGAAAAAAAGATGGACAAAATTAGTTCGTATTGGTTCGAATCTACAACCTATAGAAGCCCTCTCGCTCACGATTACACCCCTTGGTTTGTGTGTGCCCTCTTGGCGCTGGCCACACGCGACACCGCACGTGATGAAAACCAAGCCTTTTTTTCCGCTGAAATTGCACCCGATGGCATTCCTTTTACATTACAAGCCGAAGACCCCATTGCCCTTGAAAGTGAATTTTCATTTTATTTGCCGAGACTCATGAGAAGACACCCAACCGTACATTTGAAACACATCAACGGAACAGATCTGGAAATTGAAGGAACCTCTGAATTGATATTGAAATGGCTCCCTAAGAATATTGTCAAACATCTACCGAACTGATTTTTCTATTGCAGAGTATGAGGGCCTTTGAAATCATCTAATTCTTTTTGAGTTTTGGCTTTCTCAGCTGTTTTACCAGTAATTTCATCCCTTAAAGAATTACGGGTTTGAACCAATTCCTTATTGAGTTGAATGAGATTAGTAGATGCTTTCCTCTCAACAGTCGCAACCCCCTCAAAACAATATTGGTCAAAATAGTATTTTGGCATGACCTGCATATGATTGGTAAACTTCACACATTGCCTTACGTGATCATCAATGTCCTTTATTTTTTTTGTATACTCTTTGTAACGTTGTTCAAAAGCTGGGTAAGTATCGTCATACAATATTCTGATGGTTTTGTTGTCTCTGCTTGAAAAACTATTGCGTTCAAACGTCTCAAATGCTTTCACAAAATAATTGTTTCGGCTTCTAGGAAACTCGGTGGCCTCTAACTTAAAGGAAGCACTCATTCTTTTTTCGTTGGCGATACCAGGGCCCTCTACTTTAATAATCACATCGTCACAAGCCTCATAAAAAAATTCTGACGTTGGTGGCAAACGATCCGTTTCAAGGTTGACCCCTCTTCTTTCCGGGCCACACGTCATGTCAATTCTTTGAGTTAAAATCCGATTTTGAATTTTAACGCCTTTTGTTTGGGGGACTACCAGTGAAAGCATTTTTTTACCCGAGGCAAACGGAAGACCTGATTTTCTTTCGAACGTCATACGAATCTCTCTAAATGCACCGTATGCTTCTGCGAATAAATTTATTTTAAGATCATCCGCAATCGATTTTCTTGGAAGCGTTCCTCTTGGAACAAGGCCTCTCAGCCTCTCTAACTCAGAGGCTAGTTGTTTGGCGCGATCTATTTTGGCTTGCTCTTCATTTTTCTTGTCATTTAAAAGTTTCTCCTGTGCAATCAAAGCATTTTGCTTTTGTTCGATAACTTCTGAAAGTTGTTGAAGGTTGCGTTCGAAGCCTTCGATTTTGGTCTTTCGTTCTGTGGCCATTCGTTCATCCTCTGCTTTCTTCTTCTTCGCCGCGTCTTCTGCTGCTATTCTATCTGCCTCCGCCTTTTTACGAGTTTCTTCGGCGGCGGCCTTTTCGTCAGCAAATTTCTTTTCCGATGCCCTTCTTTCCTCATCTGCTTTCTTCTTCGCCGCGTCTTCTGCTGCTATTCGCTCTGCTTCTGTATCGTCTCTGCGATCATCGCCCAAGTGATCATCTTTCGGTCTTGAGGTAGGCTCCTCGGCAACTTCTCTTTCTGCCAAATCACCCGCGTGATCCTGTGGCAAAGAAGATCGATCTTGCTGCGCGTAACCATCATCCTCATGCATTGGCTGAATCCTTTCGCGATCACCGTGTAACTTCTTCTCCCAAGCATCAATACTTGCGCTGGCATTCCCTCTCATCGCGGGTTCGGCATATCGATTCTTGACAACTCGTAAATGCTCAAACACACGCACCTTATGCGCTTCTAAATCTTTCTTGGCGTTGTCACCCCCTCTTGTCATTTTTTCGGCAAGCTCTGCTACATATTCGTGTAATCTCCTTCTTTGCTGAACAGCTTCTTCCTGCACGGCCTTCCCAAACAATCCTGTTTCGTACGCCGCCACGTCTTGGTCATTCACTTCTGATACCCTCCCCACATCCACTCCCAGTTCTGGCTTTTCAACGTAAAAAGTTTCTTTTACTTTGTCCCGTGCTTGAACAAGTGCTTCTCCTTGGGTTACCCCTTGTTGCACAAGTAATTCCACAGCTTCCGCTACCAACGTAGAAGCAACCGTTGCATCGGCACGCACCGACTGAGTTGCCTCTCTTAAATCTAAAATGGTTTTTAAGGGGCCTTCTGTAAATGGGTAAACTTGATCTCCGTCATGAACTTCTCCACCCTCTACCACCACTGTATACATTTCCCCTCTCTTTAAGCCTGAGAGATCATAGTGCCCTTTCTCATCTGTATAGGTGACATATTCTTTTCCATCTTTGTACACAGGATTTCCATCGGCATCCAAAACACGGACTTCTGCCCCAACAATCGTGGACTTTATCGCTTGCCCAAAAACAGAGACTTCATCCGAATTAGCTTCCATCTCATCCCCTGATTCTTCAACCGGCCCTGTAATTTGAGTGGATTCGCTGCCGGAGGTTGTACCGCTTCCTCCCGTTTGAACTCCTGTAGAAGACGTCCCATCTCCACTTCCAAAATCCCCTCCTCCTGGAGCGCAACTGGATAATAGTAAACACATTAAACCCATGCCCAACCACTTCAATCGAGCGACACTGTTTAAACTCATAAATTTACCTCAGCTATTTTAATTTATTAAAATCTCATGAAAAATATCACAACCAACGTTCAATAATGTCAGTATCTATGAAAACGGGAGAATGTCAAATAATCACAAAGATCGATAGAGTAAGGATATGGGTAAAAGATAAATCTGCGGAGAAATCTCTCGAACCTCTAAACCTTGATAAAAAATTCCGCTTTCAGGGACGACTGCTTAACCCTTCCAGCTCTTGAACAATCGCCTGGGCGGCGTAGGGGTATGACAGCGTTACAATTTTTTTGCGCATTTCTTCCAATTCACGGGGATGTGAAGTCGCCCATTGAATTTCTTTGGCGAGCGTCTGGCCATCTAATTTCCAGTTCAAAAGCACTCTGGCAGCACCCTGTTTTAAAAACATCGCTGCATTGAGTTCTTGTTCGTTATTCGCTGCGTGCGGATACGGAATAAAAAGACAAGCTTTCCCACAGAGTGCCACTTCGGCGAGCGTCGTTGCCCCACTTCGACAAATCACAAACTGCGCTTTCTGCAAAGCCTGATCCATCTCATAGATAAAATCAACGATGGTTGCGGTTGCCCAACTCTGTTCTGCATACCCATTTTCAACCCATCGCAAGTCATTTTTCCCCGTTTGATGGACAATTTGAATGTGCTCTTTTAAAGAAGATAAATACGGCAAGGCTTCCAACATGGCTCGATTAATCGCGTGGGCACCCAAACTGCCTCCAAAAATTAAAATTGAAAATTTTTGATCCTCTTCTGGGGGCACCTGCACCATTTTTTTTCGAACGGGATTTCCCGTAACCACCGCATCTGGCGCTTTACAAAATTGCTTCGACCCTTCAAAACTTAAAAATATTTTATGCACCCAAGGGAACAACAAACGATTCGCAAGCCCTGGCGAAAAATTCTGCTCCTGAATCGCTCGCTTTTTTCGCATCATAAAAGCTGCAACCAACACAGGCAAACTCGCATAGCCTCCCACCCCTAAGACCACATCAGGTTTAAATCTTAAAATAATCCAAATGGATTGCAACACAGCCCACGGCAACCCGAGCAACGAAAAGATTTTTTGAGCGCCACTTTTTCCTTTAAATCCACGCATCGAAATGCATTTCAAAGAAAATTGAAACTTTGGTAAAATTTTAGATTCAAGCCCTTGTCGTGTCCCCACAAATAAAATGGCTGCTTCTTTGTCTTTTTCTAAAAGGGCTTCGGCAATGGCAATGGCTGGAAAAACATGCCCCCCCGTTCCCCCTCCTGCAATCAGTAGTCTCATCGATACGCTCTCCAAGAAATTTCTTGTTGTTGCGCTGAGATATTTAACAAAATACCCACAGCAGCCAAATTCGCTACCAAAGACGTCCCTCCGTAACTTAAAAACGGAAGCGCCAACCCTTTCGTCGGCAATAACCCCATGACGACTGCAATATTAATCAACGCTTGAAAGGAAATAAGGGTCGTAATACCAAACGCCAAATAAGTCCCAAATAAGTCTGGGGCTTTCACCGCAATGCGAATCCCCCGATACATAAAAATTAAAAAAAGAAATAAGAGCCCGCCGATCCCTAAAAAACCCAATTCTTCTCCGATGACTGAAAAAATAAAATCCGTATGGGCTTCCGGGAGATAAAAGAGTTTTTGCATGCCATCTCCCAACCCCCGGCCCCAAATTTTTCCAGAGTAAAAAGCCAGGAATGACTGAATAATTTGAAAACCCGTATTGGCTGGATCATCCCATGGGTTTAAAAAAGCCAAAATTCTTTTTTGTCGATAAGGTTTTGAGGCAATCAAAAACCAAATCACCGGTGCAGAAATCAAAATGGCAGATGCAATATACGAAAGTCGTGCCCCCGCTACAAAAAGCATCAAAAAAACCAAGTAGGAAATAACAATCACTGTCCCAAAATCAGGTTGGCCTAATAAGAGCATTAAAAAAACACCACTGACGAGTAAATGCGGCAAAAAACCAATAATGAAAGATTTCACATTCCCTTCTTTTTTGGACAATGAATACGATAAATAAAAAATAAGAGCATACTTTGCCATTTCAGAGGGCTGAAATTTAAAACCAAAGAGGCTGATCCATCGTTGCGCACCGGCCACTTTATGGCCCAACCCCGGAATATAGGTCACCAACATCAATAGGAGACTTAATCCTAAGAAAGGATAAATGACCCGATAGAGAGAATGATAATCCGTAAAGAGAAGCACCGTAAGCAGTACAAAACCTATCGCCGCATAAATTCCCTGCCGGTATAAAAAAAAATAGCTGTCCTGATATTTTTGAAGCGCATAGATGGAACTGGCGCTGTACACCATGACAATGCCAACGAGCACCAATGCAAACGTAATGAGCAATAACCAATAATCAAACGGAATTTTTCGGTTCACTAGATCTCACGAACCATTTCTTTAAAACGATTGCCGCGATCTTCGTAGTCTTTGAACATATCAAAACTTTTACAACCTGGTGAAAACAAAATCACATCTCCCGCTCTCGACTTTTGGTACGCCACAAAGATCGCTTCTTCCAAAGTCCCCACCACAAAGGTTTCAGAATAATCCCCCAGAGCCCGACTAATGATTTCTTTTGATTCGCCTAAACAAATTAAAATTTTGACACGACTCTGAACCAAGGGTCTCAAAGTCTCAAAAGGAGCTTCTGATTTTTTCCCACCCATAATTAAAATAACAGGTTTTTCAAAACTCTCTAAGGACATACGCACCGAATAAATATTGGTCGCTTTAGAATCATTGTAAAACTCTACATTTCCTTTACTTCTGACAAACTCTAACCGGTGCGCCACGGGTTGAAAAGAATCTAATACTTTTTGAATGGAACCCTTCGGGCACTTAAACACTTTCGCCACCAAAATGGCCGCCATAAAATTTTCAAGATTGTGCTGACCTTTTAAAAGAATGGAAGAAGTAACATAGGTTTCTTTCCCAAATGCTTTGGTACGTAAAACCAAATTTCCATCTTGGATATACATGCCTTCCTGCTTGGGTGAAAGTGGAGATCTGCTAAAATAAAGTACTTTCGATTTCGTATGGGAAGCATATTTTACGGCCCATTCATCATCCGCATTTAAAATCAAAACATCGGTCGAAGTTTGATTTTGAAAAATTCTGCCTTTGAGCATCCAATAATTTTCCATGGAACCATGTCGATCCAAATGATCTGGTGTCACATTTAAAATCAAAGATACCTTGGGATGAAATTTTTCAACCAATTCCAATTGAAAACTACTGATCTCCGTCACGGCAACATCATAGGGTTTGGAATCCAGTAACCATTGGGTCAGGGGATTGCCAATATTTCCCCCCACAAAGGTTTTAAAGCCTGCCTGGCTTAACAATTCTCCGATCATCATCGTGGTGGTTGTTTTTCCATTGGTCCCTGTAATCGCCACCATGGGTTTTCGAATATACCGTGCGGCAAATTCAATTTCACTCATCACCGGTATTTGTTTTTTAATCGCTTCTTGGATCAAGGGAAGGCTAAACGGAACGCCTGGACTAATCACCAACAAATCCGAGTTCAGCAGTTTTTTGAGTGGGTGATTGCCCAACTCATACTTTATTTTCTTTTGATCTGATAATAATTTTAACCAAGCCCCCAATTCTGTTTTCGATTTAAGATCTGTCACCGTAACCTTTGCACCTCTGCGTACCGCATATTTTGCAACCGCCACACCGGATCTTGCCAAACCCACCACACCTATTTTTTTGTTTTTTAAAATCATGTTATCTTAATTTGAGAGTTGAAAGTGCAATGATCGCCAAAATAATGGAAATGATCCAAAACCGAACCACCACCTTGGGCTCAGGCCATCCCAGTAGTTCAAAATGATGATGAATGGGCGCCATTTTAAAAAGACGCTTGCGCGTTAATTTAAAAAGACCTACTTGAAAAATAACAGACACAGCCTCAACCACAAATATCCCTCCCACCACGGCCAATAAAATTTCCTGTTTCACCATCACCGCAACCGTTCCCAACGCTGCACCCAGAGCTAAGGCCCCAACATCCCCCATAAAAACAGCTGCTGGGTAGGTTGAAAACCACAAAAACCCCAATCCAGATGTCACCAAAGCTGCACAAAAAATAGAAAGCTCTCCAGTGCCTGGAATATAAGGAATTTGCAAATATTGGGCAATTTTTATGTGACCGGCGATGTAACACAAAAATAAAAAGGTCCCGGCTGAGATCATAATGGGGCCAATGGCCAATCCATCTAAGCCATCTGTTAAATTGACCGCATTGGCCGTTCCCACAATCACCAACATCACAAAGGGAATATAAAACCATCCTAAGGAAAGACTTACATTTTTAAAGAAAGGAAAAACCAACGTGGTGTCTAAAGAAACATATTGAAACATCCAAAGAGAAGCCAGGAGCGCTGCTCCAAATTCAAAAAAAAGTTTTGTCTTTCCCCGAACACCTTGTGAATTTTTGTATTTGATCTTTCTAAGATCATCTGCAAACCCAATGACACCAAAAGCCAACGTGATGAGCATCACACACCACACATAGGGATTGGTGAGATCACTCCACAAAAGCGTCGAAAGAATGAGGCTAAATAAAACTAAAAGCCCCCCCATGGTCGGAGTCCCTTGTTTCGAAAAATGACTCTTGGGGCCATCCTCTCGAATGACTTGACTCACTTGTCGGATTTTTAAAAGACGAATAAATTTGGGACCAAACAAAAAACTTAACAACAACGCCGTTAACGCCGCACCAAAACTACGAAACGTAATATATTTAAAGACATTAAAAACAGGAACGCTTTCATGGAATGAATATAAAAAATGATAGAGCACAACGATCCTTTATCAAAACTGACGTTTCAATGCATCTACAACGCGATCCATCTGCATGCCACGCGATCCCTTTACCAAAACAACACCCGGAAATGCTTTGAGTTCACGAATTAATTCTTCAATTAAAGCACTTTGATCTAAAGTTGAAAAAATATGCATTTTTTTATTTTTTTTCGTAACACTTTTATAATACTGTGCGAGCGGACCTAAGGTCAACAAATTATCAATCGATTTTTCATTAATAATTTCAGCTATTTGCTTATGATGAGCGACCGCTTGATCCCCTAACGCCAACATGTCCCCCAGGACCGCATACGTTCGCCGTTCAGATGCTATTTTTTTTAGCAATTCAAGAGCGCAGGCCATCGAAGTGGGATTGGCATTATAAGAATCATCAATCAGGCAAATGCCTTGTTTCAAATGATGAATTTGGGTTCTGCTCTCGGAAGCCGTAAAAGATTCAAAGCCTTTGCAAATTTGATCCGGCGACAATTTAAAGAAACTCGCCACCGAAAATGAGGCCAATGCATTCATCGCATTGTGAATTCCGGGTAGCGGCAATTGAAATTCCACTTCTAAGAAAGGCTCTTGACTCCGACAACGAATTCTTTGACCTTTCGCCCCAAGCGCTTCAATGACTTCACCAAAAACATCGCTGTCTTTCGATTGCAAGCTGTACGTTCTCACATGGCAAGAAAGTTTTTTTTGATATTTTTTCAAAAAGAGATCATCCCTATTTAAAAAAGCGGTTCCGTTCTTTTTGAGCGCACGAAATAAATCTGTCTTATAACGTGCAACACTCTTTTCACTGTTCATCGTTTCCAAATGGGTTTTGCCAATGTTGGTAATGAGCCCCAAGGTGGGCTCTAAAATAGAAGCCAAGCGCTTCATTTCAAAAGGCAAAGACATCCCCATTTCAATCACAGCCACTTGATGCGTCGCATTTAACCGAAATAAGGTCATGGGCAGTCCAATTAAATTATTGAGATTACCCTCAGTTTTTAAAACCATACATTTTTGAGAAAGCACTTGGGCCATTAAGTCTTTGGTCGTGGTTTTTCCATTGGAACCCGTAATTCCCAACACAGGAATCGAAAATCTTCGTCGGTGAAATTGGGCCAAATCGCCCAAAGCCGTTAAGGTATCTGCCACTTCAAAGAGTTGTTTGCCCTTAAAAGAATGAACCTCTACGCGCCCTTTACGAACCACGGCCCCCAAAGCCCCTCGTTCGAAAACTTCTTTTAAAAATTGATGGCCATCGAATGTTTCTCCCTTCAAAGCCACAAAAAGTTCACCTTCTTTTATTTTTTGAGAATGGTGCGAAACACCACCATAGTTTAAAGATTGAGAGGATGAAGCATGCGCACGAAGCGCTTTTAGGATTTCAGTCGTTTTAAACATGCACCTTCGGCTACCTCCGCATCATCAAAATGAATTTTTTGCTTTCCCACAATCTGATAATCTTCATGCCCTTTCCCGGCAATTAAAATAATGTCCCCAGATTTCGCCTGCATCACCGCATGAACAATTGCTTTTTTTCGATCAGGCTCAATAACAATGGGAATAGAAGGATTGGAAAAACCCACTTTAATATCTTCTATGATTTGCGTTGGATCTTCCGTTCGCGGATTATCAGACGTTACAATCACATAGTCACTAAAAGATTGTGTGGCTTTCGCCATGAGCGGTCTCTTTTTTCGATCGCGATCCCCCCCACAGCCAAAGACCGTAATAATACGATTTTCTTTCATGGCCGTGAGCGCTCTTCCGACATTTAGCAAAGCATCGTCCGTATGCGCATAATCCACGACCACTAAAAAATCTTGCCCTACATCGACCCGTTGCAACCGCCCTGGAACAGAACGGAGGGCTGCAATCCCTTTTAAAATCAACTCTGAAGGAATATGTAACGCATAGGATGCCGCCCAAGCTGCCAAAATATTTGAAAAATTATGTTGGCCCAATAAACAAGATGCCATTGGAATCACTTGAGCCCCCACTTTCAGTTTTGCACGAATCCCGTTCTGCGAGAAAGACACCTCCATCCCATAAATAGAAGCACTTGGATCTGAAACAGAATAGGTTAATACATTGCAGTCATTTTTAATTTCATCACGCAACCTTCGTCCATAAGCATCATCTATATTGATCACGGCACTTTTTTGTTTTTTGGAACTTTCGAATAACATGGGAACAAACAAACGTTTTTTGGATTGGTAGTAATCCTCAAAATCAGGATGAAAATCGAGGTGATCTTGAGTCAAGTTTGTAAAAATCACCACATCAAATTGAGTGCCATCCACCCGATGTAATTTAAGACCATGGGAAGAAACCTCGCACACCAAATGGGTAACCCCTGCTTGATGCATCCGGGACAATAAAGACTGAAATGTCAATGCATCGGGCGTCGTATTGGGTGCCAAAATACAATGACCTTGATAGCGATAATGAATGGTCCCAATCACACCTGGAAAAAATGAAGCTTCCCTCAAGATGGATTCCAGCAAAAACGTTGTGGTGGTTTTTCCATTGGTCCCGGTAATCCCAACACAGGTCATGTTTTGAGAAGGATGTTGATAAAACGCACAGGCCAACTGAGCCATGGCCACTCTGGTATCCGAAACCACCACCTGCACCACTTCCGAAGAAAGATCCTGGGCTTTTTCGACAACCACACATCGAACGCCTGCCTTCACCACAGATTCTAAAAACGTATGACCATCCGTAGAAAATCCTCGAATGGCAATAAACAAGGTATTGGCCGAAACCTCTGATGAACTCGACGTCAGATGATCAATGAAAACATGCGAAAGCTGATGACGGCCATCGATGATTTTTTTGTTTGGAAGTACACGAATCAACTGCTCAAGTTTCATTGGGAAGGTGCTTTAAAGGTAATGATGCATGTTTGTCCAGCTTTAATTTCTTTTCCAGGCTCAATGGATTGATTGATCACAATCCCACTGCCGTAAACTTTTAAATTTAAACCGACTTCGGACGAAAACTGTAACACTTCTCTTAAAGACCTGCCAGTTAAATCTGGCATTTGATGCGCACTGAACTCTTCCTTAGAAAATTCAACCAAAGGGGATATGCCAGAATCCTTCACCGTTTGGGGAACGGAGGAAACGTTCTGATGATTCGATTTAGCAATTTTCGATTCCGGAGGAAAAACGCGCAACGTATGCAGCGCTGCCACACGAAACAAAGGCGCTGCAACTTGGCTCGCATAATGATATTTTCGAGGCTCATCCAACATCACCAAAATAGTGTAGCGAGGGGTGTCGGCAGACACTTCGGCAGGGAAAAAACCTAAAAAAGAAGCCAAATAGCGATCGGTGTGATAGCCCCTTGCTTCCAAATTGGGTTTCTGTGCCGTTCCTGTTTTTCCAGCCACTTTATAATCTTTCAAGGTGGCTAAAAATCCAGTGCCATCTTTCTCTGTGGTCCGAATCAACATGTGGGTAAGTTGCGTTGCAATTCTGGGCGATAAAATACTGCGAATCACTTGAGGATCTTGTTTCGTTAACAGGGGCTTCATTAAATTGCCGCCATTGGCGATGGCAGACATCGCAGACACCAGCTGAATGGCCGTTACAGAAATGCCCTGCCCAAAAGCAATATTGCTTAAATCAATTTTTTCCCAACTTCGTTCCGCCCTCACCTGCCCTTGAGCTTCTCCAGGCAAATCAATGCCTGTTCGACTTCCAAACCCAAATTCTAAAATTTTTCGATAAAAAGGTAATTTCCCCAAAGAAAAAGCAATTTTGGCCGCCCCAATGTTGCTGGAATATTTCAAAATATTTTCGAAAGTTAACCACTGAAATTGATGTCGCTCTGCTTCGCGAATGACGTCTTTCGAATTCACGCGATACAAACCATTTTCGCAAAAAAACTGTTCTTTGGGCGAAATACCTTCTTCCAGCGCCAAGGCTGACAAAAAAACTTTAAATGTAGATCCAGGCTCAAAGGCATCGGTAATCGCTCTATTTTTCCAGGCATCTTGCTCATAGGAACGAAAGCGGTTGGGATTAAAAAAAGGGTAATGCGCCATGGCTAAAATTTCACCGGTTGCTGATTTTTGGATAATGGCAATCCCTTGTTTGGCCTCATAGGTTTCGACCGTTTTTTCCAATTCTCTTTCCAACGAGAATTGAAGCGTTTTGTCCAACGTCAAGATCAGCGGATCCCCTTCTCGAGTTTCCATAAATAGTGTCTCGTCGGTCGTAATGGGGCGACCCATCGCATCTCGCATCAGCGCCACTGATTTTTTTTGCCCTTCTAATTTTTGATTATAAAAATATTCTACGCCCTCCATCCCTTTGGAGTCGATTCCCACCATCCCCAAAACTTGTCCCGCCATTTCTTCGTTCGTATAAAATCGTTGGTATTCATACAAAATGCCAACCCCTTCGAGATGTCGCTTTTTTAATCTTTCAACCACCGCATCGGCCACCAACCGGTCAATCCACACAAACGCACGACGAGATTTGATTTTTTTGTAGATACCATCATAAGATTTCCCTGTTAAACGAGAGAGCTCCCGTGCAACCAATCGTTTCGCTCGAATGCCTTTGGGATTGGCAAAGATAGATCCCACCCGACGGCTCACCGCCAATTCATTGAGGTTTCGATCGTAAATCGTTCCCCGTTTGGGATACAACGTAATCGCACTGCGATGCTGCCGTTTGGAAAGTTCGGCCAATCTTGGATTGGGAAGCAATTGAAGTTGGAGCGCACGTCCCAAAATAATCAAAAATAAAAAAGCTCCCAAAAAAAAGACAACCAATATCCGAAAACGCAAATAGGCCATTGCTTAATCGTTCATATAAATGATTTGTTCGTTTTTGGGGGTCTTGAGATGAAATTCTTCAGAAGCAATATAGGAAAGCCGTGAGGGAGAAGCCAGCCTTGCCAATTCCACGCTCAGCCTTTCATTCTTCATGTGCAATCGTTCTTCTTCATGGAGCGCAGTTCCCAGGGCATAATTGAGCTTTACAACCTCCACCCGCGTCCAGACATAAAATAAGGCAACGAGCGTCACACAAACCCCAAAAACAACCAAATGGATGAGCGTTCGCGCAATGGCTTTTTTATCGGTCGCAATATGTCTTTTTTGACGAAACAAAAGGCTTTGTTGCTCATAACGATATTTTTTAGGTCTTGCCCGTTTCATGTTTTACGCCTTTCAAAAATTCGCAACCTTGCGCTGCGAGATCGCGGATTGTGTTCAATCTCAGCCGCTCCTGCTACTATTGGTTTTTTGGTCACACGACACCCTAACGAAATTTCCCCGCAATGACATTGGACAAAATTTCGAGGACAAATACAAGGGTTTTCAAATTTAAAAAAACTTTGCTTAACCATGCGGTCTTCCAAGGAATGAAAGGCAATGACCCCCAATCGCCCCCCTGCGTTTAAAGATCGAACCATGTCTTCTAAAGATTGCGCTAAGGATGAAAGTTCATTGTTTACAAAAATACGCAATGCCTGAAAAACCCGTGTCGCAGGGTGAATTTTTGATTTTCCCATTCGGGGCGCTGCCATAGAAATGAGATTGGCCAAAGCGGTGGTGGTGGGAATTCGTGCTTTTTGTCTTGTTTCGCAAATCAGTTTTGCGATTTTACGCGAAAAAGGTTCTTCCCCATACGTTTTAAAAATATCTGCCAAAGACTCTTGTGAGTACGTATTGACCACTTCATCTGCAGTCAAAGATTGGCTTTGGTCCATCCGCATATCCAGAGGCCCTTCGTGTTGAAAACTAAATCCTCTATGTGGCGCTGAAATTTGGTAAGAAGAAAACCCCAGATCCAATAAGGCACCGTCAAATTCGCAAAAAGTCAGCTGTGATTTAATCTCTCGAAAGTCATGAAAGTTTTGATGAAATAAAAACAGGTTCTGATTCAAATTTTCCTTAAACCTTTTTTTGGCCAGATTTAAACTTTCCAAATCTCGATCCAACGCCACGATTTTCAATTGAGGGTAATGCTCTAGTAAGGCACGGCTATGCCCACCCATCCCAAACGTCCCATCTAAAAAAATGCGAAAGTGTGGCATACACACTTTCTCGATAACTTCACGCACTAAGACTGGTTCATGCATAACGACCCTTTCAACCCCCTCCTAAACTACTTTTCGGATGATTGGAAGGAAGAATAAAGATTAACCGGCTGGCCTTTTTTCAGAGACGACTAATTTAAGATTTCATCAAAATACAAAGGCTCACCCATTTTTTCAGATAAAATCGCTAAACCCACCCCTGGGGGGGTTAGCCCTTGTCTTTTTAAATCAATATCCACCATAATTTTAACCAAATCACCTAACTGAATTCTAGGGCCCCAATTTAATTTTTCTTGTGCCAGTTTTGAAGATGCCTTGAGCTGATAGATGTCGAGGGGCCTCAATAATTTTTCATCGCTTTCAACATATTTCGTCCAATCTAGATCTACATATTCAAATGCTTCTTTCAAAAATGTTTTAATGGTATGAGGAACACCTGTTCCAATCACATAGTTTGCAGGCGTATCTGTTTGAAGCATTTTCCACATCATAGATACATATTCTGGCGCATATCCCCAGTCTCTTTGGCTATCCATATTCCCCAAATAAAGTTTATCTTTTTTCCCTTTGAGCAATTGAGCAATGTAACTTGTAATTTTTCGACTCACAAATTCTGAACCTCTTCGGGGAGACTCATGATTAAAAAGAATTCCATTCCAAGCCTGCATTCCATAAGTTTCTCGATAGTTTTGAACCAAATAAAATCCCGCTGTTTTGGATACACCATAAGGAGAATTGGGATGAAACAGCGATTGCTCATCCTGCTCTCCTTCGCCTGGACTTATGGTCCCAAACATTTCACTGGTAGCCGCAAAATAAAACTTACATCCTGGAACATTTTCTTTGATCGCAGATAATAAATAAAGCGTGCCATTCACATTGGTCGTCATCGTCGAAAAGGGATCTTCAAATGAAGATTGAACATAACTTTGAGCCGCCAAATGATAACATTCTGTAGGTTGAACACGTCGTACCACTTCAAAAAGACTGGCATAGTTTTCTAAGGTGGCTTCATGAAGATGAATTTTGTCGAGAAGATGCAGAATCCGCCACAACCGTTTATGTGGGTGGTCGACGGCTACCCGACGAATGATCCCATGAACTTCATACTGCTGACGAAGCAACCATTCCGCAAGATAGGAACCATCTTGACCGGAAATTCCAGAAATCAGTGCAATTTTTTTCAATCGTTTGTTTGTATTCAACTTCTCTACACCGGTCAATCTCTTACATACATTCCTGATAAAGAGCTAAAGTTTCTTGCGCTGTTTTGAACCATGAGAATTTTTGGCTTTGTTTTAAACTTTTGACCCGCAATTGGTTTCGGAGATTTTCATTTTCGAAAAGTCGTTTCAAAGCCTCATAAATCTCATCTGTCTTTTTTGGATCAATGAGCAGCGCTGCATCGCCGCTCACTTCAGGTAAGGAAGAAACACCAGAGGTAATCACAGGAGCGCCACAAGCCATCGCCTCCACCACTGGCAGCCCAAACCCTTCATACAAGGAAGGGTAAACAAAGATCGAAGCCGTTGAATACAGAACACGCAAAGCATCGTTGGAGACATATCCCAAAAATTTTATTTTTTGAGACAAATTCAATTTGTGAACAAGTTTAAAAAGGCTCGAGTATTTCCAACCTGGCGTCCCTGAGATCACCAAAGGAAATATCTCTTTATTTTCCGAAACCAATCTGGCATAGGCACACAGTAAGGCCTCCAGATTTTTCCGAGGTTCTAACGTACCCACATATAAAATAAAATCACCCATCGTTCCCAAAGATTCCCGCATCGTTTGAATCACAGATGGGTCTTGTTCAGGATAAAAATAAGGCGCTGCTGCCAAGTAAATTACTTTAATTTTACTTTCTTCAATCTTGTAATAAGCCAGCAGATCTTTTTTGGTGCTTTCCGAATCAACAATAATTTTATAAGCCCGCTGAACAGCCCTCTTGGTATAATAACGTGAAAAAAGAACATTTCGAACGGTATGCCATTTGGGATAAACATGATAGGTCAAATCATGAAGCGTCACGATTAATTTTGAATTCTTTAAACAAGGCGCTACGATGTTCGTGCTATGGACCACGTCAACCTCTCCCGCCATGGATGTTTTATTTCCGAATAAAAAACATCCAAATAAATTGGATCTTTTTTCAAAGTTCCAAACCTTAAAATTAAGGTTGGAAGGAAGTTCGGCAATCGGAAATCTTTTGGGGTAACAGGACCAAAAACGAGGATATAAAAAATATTCATTATGCCCATCCAAGCGGGCCAAATGGTGAATGAGATGATAAACATAATTCCCAACACCTGTTCGGGTAAAAGCCAGGCGGCTCACATCAATTCCAATTTTCATCATTGATTTTTATCAAACTCATGCAGAATCTTTCAAGACTTCTTCACCAGCACAATAATGATTGCCTTCATCGCACGCCCTGATTACTTTTTTTGAGTGAGCACGGCACCCTTGAAAAGATTTTATTTAAAACAAGGTTTATTTTGGAGTTGGATGATCTTTCTATCCGGTGGGACCTGTGCCTTATTATTTGTTTTTTATCAGAAAAATGTTCATCCTAAAAAAATCACGTTGACTCATTTTGCGCCCATGTTTGAAAAAAGAGAGTTCCCGTTAACCTACACGCTCATTCCTCACTGGAAAGGAGAGGATCATCGCGTCGATGTGGCCATGAACAATGTCGGTGTCCGGGATATCGATTGGCCAGAAGTGCTTTCCCCAGAAGATCAAAAAAAATTTAGAATTTTGGTCCTGGGAGATAGCCAAACTTTTGGGGTCGGCGTTTCGTTTTCTAAAATTTATGCAAAACAATTGGAAATAAATTTAAAAAACCAAGGAATTCCAATCCGCGTGTTTGTGGCGGGCGTTCCGGGATGGAACACGCAAGATGAAGTTCGCTTTGCCTTATATCACTGGAAGCGCACCCAACCCCATGTGGTTATCATGCTCACGCTTTTGGTAAATGACTTTGATTCTGCCTATACCGTTGGTGAAAATCATCGTCTTCGTTTAAAAATCAAACCTTTAAAACCTTTTTTTGTGAATGGCGATTCTCAACTATTGGAGGGCTTCGCCGAGGCTTATGGAAAAGATCATCGAATTCCATATTCATCACAAAAGGCCTATGAGGTCAGCCACAAAGTTCAACCCTTTTCAAATTTTTCATTTTACCCAGACCTACCTTCCTCAAAACAATTAAAAAAAAGTTACGCCCATCAACTTCAAAAACTCTTGGATCGTCTTCATGGTCAATCGCATAGATTATGGGTCCTGGTTCACTCGCTAAACCGAGGAGACTGGGCTGATCTACAAGTTGAGAATGTCTTCCAAAAGAAAAATATTCCTTACCTCTTTATGAGTGATTGGATCGACCAAGATCCAAGGAAGTGGACCCTGTTTCCCTATGATCTTCATGGAAATGAAAGATATCATTCCTTCCTAGCTTTTTTGATCCAAGATTATCTTTCTCGTAGCCCCATTGGAAAAACAAATGGTGTTTCTTCCCACAGAGTTCTGCCTAAAAAATTATCCCTACATCATCTCCAGAAACAGGTAGCGCGATGGCAAGATGAAACGATCAAAAACGTTTCCGATTTTATTTCATTTTCCAGCCCAAAAACGATGAGACAAGTCATGAGCTCTGGGGTGGAAGGATCGCAATTTCGAGCTGTCTTTAAATTGAATAAGGCCGCTCATTATGTTCGTATTCAACCCTTTCCCCAAGTTCTTCCAAACAATGCTTTTTTCATAAAACCTCTCATCTATTTGGATACGGAACATTTTCAAGGGTACCTTCCAACCGTGTGGCAAGGAAAATCCCTCATCGGAAAACTCCCTTTCCCATTGCCACAGAATGCTCTTCAAGAAATTGGCGTTGTTGCAGGACAGGTAAAAAATCACATCTTTTATGCCTTTTCCCCTCTTCAAAAAATTGATTTTTTATCTCCTGGGACGATCCCCACGATCGTGTGGAATACGCAACGTCCTTTATTAGACTATCATAAAATAGATGGGCTCTATCATGATCTCTGGATTGGCGAAACATTCTCAATTCCAGTGCTTCCCCAAAAAAAGGGTTTGTCAAAGTTGGCTATCGAACTGGTCCCCATTTCCCCTCTGATTGTACCCCTCACCCTAACGTGCCAATTTGGCTTAAAACAAGAAACCTTTTTTATAAAAGAAAATCGCGCTTATACGTTCACCATCCCTTCAAAACTATGGAAAAACCAAGGAAGGGATCCATGGATGTGTCAGTGTCACACGAGTCGATATATCATCCCCCAGTATCTTGATCCCAAGAGTCAAGATGATCGACATCTTTCACTCAAAATCACTCAGATTGATTTCCGGTGATTTAAGATGGGAGGCTCGTCTCTCATTTTTTGAAATTTGAACCTTTCCACCTTCGATCATCATCACCCGTTCGGCCAAGCGATAAATCAAATCATGCTGATGCGATACAAACAAAATGGTTTTCCCATTTTCATGGTCTGAGCAAATTCTCTCTAGACACTTTTTTTGAAAGGATACATCCCCCACCGATAAAACTTCATCTGCAATCAAAATATCGTAGTCCATATGAATCGCAACGGAAAGCCCGAGCCGAGCTGCCATCCCGGAAGAATAATGT
>JACQJD010000001.1 GCA_016198185.1 Deltaproteobacteria bacterium | reverse complement strand
TTCGGCCTTTCAGGCCTCAGAATGTCTATGAAAAAGGAAGTCAAGTCAGCACCGATTACAACCCGTTTTAGTCTGTTTCTAAACCTACCGCTTTAACATGTTAAATACTGAGATCCCTCGGCTTCGCCTCGGGATGACGACAAACGATGTTATCCTGACTCACGCATTGCGCTTGTAACTAAAGTGGGGTGAATGATAAGCAAGGGAAGTGAAGATAGGGGTTTTAAAATTAACGATGATTATTTCAGATGGCCAATCTTTAAAAGACAAACGCCAGGCCGTGCAAAAAATTAAAGAACGCGTTAAAAATAAATTTAATTGTTCTGTCAACGAAGTATCAGATCAAGACCTCTGGCAAAAAACAACCCTCGGATTCTCCATCATCACCTCCAGTGAACAAGATGCCAAAACAACCTTTCAACATCTGATTGAATTTATTGATGCGATGGGCTTGGGTGAACTTGTAACCACAGACCTCCAAATATTTTCTTTTTAAGTTCCATTAAATGGCTCTCTCTCTAATGCACCTTAGAAGATCAGGCTGTCCGAAAACAGTCATTCTGAAGCCCGAAGGGCTGAAGAATCTCGTCGTCTCCGACGGTGAGATCCTTCCCCTTCGCTTCGCTCAGGGTCAGGATGACGGCATTTTCGGACTGCCTTGTGAATTGGGTTCCTAAGCCTTCATTCTAGATTGTTTTAAATTGATATGATGCTACCCGCTGATTTTTTTGAAAAAAGGCGGTTGGATTTCCATCTGTTTACTTTGTGAAGTGTTAACAAAAAATAACAAAAAATGGGGTGAGGGTTGTGTTTAAGATTGATCTTTTAGAGTCTTTCTGGCTATGCTCCAGTCATACATTGGACGTTTTTAGGTGTTCTTAGATTCTCTCTTTAAGTGAAGTGTTAACAAAAAACGTAGTTTTTAGGATGGAGGTGTTTATGAAAAAGGTGAAAAAGGTCTCTCTCCTGACTGCAGTTTTTATCAGTGGAATGGTGTCTCTTGCCCACGCCACGGTGACTCTTCCTTTGTTTGAGCTGTTTACCCCAAAAATAGAGGAAGAAACAGACGGGTCGTATCACATGCGTCTTTTAGAAGTGGGAAAAGCGTGGGGACTTACGCAAGGAAGCCCGGCTATTAAAGTAGCACTCATTACGACCGGAGCAAATTATAAGCTGGATACTTTAAAATCCAATATCGCCTTAAATCACTCTGAAATGCATGGGAAAAATGGGATTGACGATGATGGCAATGGCTATATCGACGATATCTATGGAACAAATACGTATTTAGGTACCGGAGACCCCATGGATTTTCATGGACTGGGAACCTATGTGGCGAGCCTTGTCGGGGGAGTGGATGTTGGACTATTAAAAGAAGTTTCTATTATCCCCATTAATCCCTTTAATGACCAAGGGTTGGGTACAACAGAATCTACAGTGAAAGCCATTCAATACGCCATCAGTCGAAGAGCGAAAATTGTAGAACTTGGATTTGGCAGTGGTTCTAAAGCAGAAGCTTTATGCGCAGCTATTGAAGAGGGGGGAAAGCACGATGTTTTGTTTATCGCAACGGCTGGAAATGGGGGGCAAGATATCGATGGCGAAAATACAATTTATCCTGCTGCGTGTCCTAGTGATAATCTTTTGGTGGGCACCACGACGGATCAAAATGACGAGCTTGCTTTATATGCCAGCTGGGGGGTGCGGCGTGTTCATGTGGCCGCGCCTGGAGATTTTCTTACAGGTTTTAACCATCTGGGGCAGCCCAAAAAATATAGGGGAGGATCTGTGTCCAATGGTGTGACAACGGCAGTGGCTACGTTGGCATTATCTGCAAATCCTGCATTGACCTATAAGCAATTGAAAGAGGTTCTCATGTATAGTGTCGATCCGATTCCCGCTCTGAGTGGAAAAGTCAGCAGTGGGGGCAGACTCAATGCCTTCAGTGCCGTTCGACTGGCACGCAGTATCCCAAGGTAGAAGTCATCCCGAACGAAGTCGAGGATCTCTATGATCGATATCTTTCGGTACCACAACTATCGGCAGTATCTGAAAGAGTATTATACCGAAGCCAAGCGACGAAGCTCTGCCTTCTCCTTCCGATACTTTGCCCGGAAGGCAGAGCTTCCTTCTTTTAATTATTTGAAATTGGTGATGGATGGAAAGCGGCCGCTCAATGGGTTGTATCTTAAAAAATTTATTAAAGGATTAAAGCTCAGGGATCGACAGGCCAAGTATTTTGAGACGATGGTGCTTTTGGATCAATCGCGAGATGTGACGGCCAAAGCAGAATGCCTCAGTAAACTCTTGGAAATTAAAAACCGTGTGGCTGTTCAAGATATTGTTCGAGAACAAGAGCGAATTTATGCGCAGTGGTACCATTGGGTGATTCGAGAGATGACACTTCTTAAAGACTTTAAAGATGATCCCAAATGGATTTCTAAAAAACTGGGACGAGCCATTACTCCTTTAGAAGCAAAAGAAAGTTTTGAGCTTTTAAAAAAATTAGGACTTCTTCGGAAAAAGGGTGGACGATGGGTACCGCATCATCCGGCGGTGCGATCGTCAGATGAAGTTCCAAATCTTGCGATTAAAAAACTCCATGAATCTTTTATTCAAAAAGCTCTAGAAGCTCTACTCACCGTTTCTTTAGGAGAGCGAGAATTTGCAGGGCTTACGATTGCGCTTCCGAAACATAAACTTCCCACTATTAAAGAAAAAATTAAAGCTTTTAGACGAGAGCTCAATGAAGTTTTATCCGCCGAAAAAAATCCTGAAGACGTATATCAACTCAACATTCAATTTTATCCTTTAACCATAGGGGGGACGCCGAGATGAAAAAATGTCTGATAGTTCTTATGCTGTTAGGGATGTGTTTTTCTATTTGTGAGGGAGGGGGAGAGCTGGGCAATGCAGTGATTAAGAAGTTTTATTTGGTAGGTGTGGAACTCGCCTATCCTAAAGAATGGTCCGATCTTGAGGTAGATACCCTTGTGTCTTTACAATCTCCCAGGTCTTTCGATGTCCCTCAGGATGACGCCAATTATAATGTAGTGAAGCTCGATCTTGCTCATATTCAAACGTTAGAAGATTTAAAAAAATATCTAGAAGACAAAGAGGATTCAATCTTATGGCAACCTTCAGAGCTTAAGGGGATAAAAGGATTTCGAGGGGTATCTAAAGACATTCAAAATTTAGAATATGTAAGAATGAGGGAGTTTTATTTAACAGCCCCCGGGGGGGTCATCCAGATCACCTATCAACTAACGGCCGCTCATTTAACCGATGTCTTAGCCATTCACAAAAGTTTAAACTGGCTTCCGTGAGTTGACGAGATAAACCTCTACCTATTTTTTATGATATTTTGTGTTGCGGCAAGGGGACATGCAACATCACCAAAAAGATGTTCTTCAGAAATCAGCCGATATAAGGTTTGCCATTTTTGTGGTGTAACGTAAATTAGCTTCGTATTCAAGAATCACCCATAAAAAAAGGGCTCTCTCAACGAGAGCCCTTTTTTAATTGACTCTCCCCTGCCTTAAAGGTAGGGGAATTGCTAAATTCAAGGCCAGATTAAAAAAGTGTCATATTTTTGTCCTGCGTGTGGGATATTTAATGTGAGCCAATGCGTTCAAGTGCCGTTTTTTGTCACTTTGAGTAACAATTGATGCCCCTCCGAACATGACATCTACCCAGCTAAAATTAAATATCCAATAATATCCAATATTTACATCTATCAACTTTAGGCATTAGATTTGCAAGATCTGTAACTGAAGGACTGATATCCCTATGATCAAAAGTTTGTGGAAGTGCTTTAAAACACTTAAAAATATGCTTTTAACCACATCGTTGCTGGTGGTCTTGGGGTATAGCCTAAGCTGGCTCCTCGGTCCCTCCATGCAAACCAAACCATTTCAAGTAACCGCACACTTGGCAATCGCCGGCATTACCGAAGATGATTTTAATGCCCTTGAAGAAGACGAAGGCGACGTTACCGAATTATCCCCCAAACTCATTCACTACATCTTAGATGACCGAGCAAAGCGAATTTCAGATTCACTCAATATTCCAGAGGATCTTCGAAAGCGTGTTGAATTTTGGTTCAAAATATATGCCATGTATACCATTTCCAATGCCGTCCTTCACGACACCGATCATCCTTGGGTTTTATACGAAGTCATCAATCTAAATTCTGTCTACAGCAACTATCGCAAAGCCCAAGACCGAAAAACAGCCAAATCCAATATGATTCGAAATGCACGGTATAAATACATTCATGTTTTAGACAAATTATCCAAGGCCAAACATTTTAGAAATCTTACATCGGATGAGAAAAAAGTATATGCCCTGTTTAAAGAGGTTCCTGGAGATCGCAAACTCGTATTCTCCAAAGCGAAAGGTCGGGTACGGGTTCAACTGGGTCAAAAAGATTCTGTCGTTTATGGAATTAAACGATCTGGCCGTTACCTTAAAAGTATGGAAAAAATTTTTCAGGATCAGCAATTACCCATTGAACTGACTCGAATTCCCTTTTTGGAATCTTCTTTTAATTTAAATGCTTACTCCAAAGATGGTGCCTCTGGCATTTGGCAATTCATGTATAAAACAGGTAAAATTTTTCTCAATGTTTCCAGCGCACAAGGCATTGATGAACGCAATCATCCCCTCAAAGCCACCCGTGCCGCAGCCAAACTCCTCCATCAAAACTACCAAATTTTAAAAAATTGGCCCTTGGCAGTCACAGCTTACAACCATGGACCGGGTGGCCTTCTTCAAGGAATGCGAAAAATAAAAAGCCAAAACTTAAATGACTTAATTGAAAACTATAAACACCCTTATTTTGGATTTGCTTCGCAAAATTTTTACAGCTGTTTTCTCGCCATTTTGCATGTGGAGCAATACCAAGATGAAATCTTTGGTTACCTTGAAAAAGACAAACACTTGGACCATGAAGACATTGAAATTATGTATTCGATGCGTGTCAAATTTATTAAAGAAATTTGTACGGTTTCTCAGGAAGACATTAAACTGTACAACCCTGACTTACGCAAAAAAGCTTTAAGCTCCTACGCTTATCTGCCCGAAGGGTATTATTTAAAACTTCCCAATGGAAAAAAACAGTGCCTGTTAAATTTCTATCAAGAAGTTGAAAACACAAACCGTATTTTGGATAAAATTTTAGGAAAAGACTCAAAATGAACGTTAAGGAATGGCGAGGTCTTCGAGGTGCATCACACCAGGCGAAAATTTAATCTTTTTCGAAGCCATACGAACGCCATCCAAATAAATATCTAGCTTATGTGAACCAGGCGGTGCATTCCAAACAATAAATTGACCGTTGTTATCCGTTGAAAATAAGGAAGGATCGGGAATGGGAGTTAATTCTAAATTTCGCTCATAAAAAACCTTGGCCGAAGAACCTTGGATTTTTACAATCGCCTTCGACACCGGTTTTCCTTCTTTTAAAATTTTTCCAAACAATAAAGATTTTCCTTCCATCCGTTTTCCGAGCAAAGCATCATAACCACGATCAAATTTTGTCAGTGGACTGAGTTCAAATGTATTTTTTATTTTTTGACTGTTTTGTTTAATCGCTACTTGCAACGGCATATACCCTTCTTTATCTAAAACAAAATGGTACGTCCGATCTCCTGTCAATCCAGAAATTTGAAATTGACCTTCTCCATTGGTTTGCTGCTCGTCTTGATTTTCTAAAATCCAAACTCGAACATCCGATATTGGGTTTTGAGTGTACTCATCTCTTACCAGTCCTTCATAAAGCGTATTGTATTTTGCACGATATTCTGTGGTAGGCATCAAACGGACGCTCACATTTCGAATCCCTTCCTTTGAAACAAAAATTGGATTCTGCTCATAGGCACCCACAAAAACTGGACTCTTTTTGAGCGTATCTGCTTTTGGGTAGGCTTTGGCAATAATAAACCCTTTACTTTCTGCAGGGACACGAAAAGAAAAAAGATGATTCCCTTCTCTTGAGCTTTCTTGTGCCGCCAGCGTCGTAGAAAATTCATCCTCAAGTCCATCTTGACCCGCTCGATCCAAAAATAAAATTTGAACCGAATAATCATCTAAATTGACGTCCTGCGAATACACACGTCCTTCTGCCAAAGCATAACTTAAATATTGATTCTGGATCATATTCATATTTAACAACGTCATGGGCCGCGGGCTCCCTTGATCAATGATATATGCTTTTTCATCATCAGAAGATGATCTCGGCTTTGGAGGTGCAGACACAGGTCCATCCTCACGTGCTCGAGGAGGCATAACCTGTGCCATTTTAAAAGAATTGCCTGGTAATACTTCAGCGAAAGGAGATGTAAATGAAATTTCGGGAACCTGCTCTTTATTTTCATCATTGATTGAAGAACGCGCTTTTTTCCAATCTTCTAAAAAAGGATCTACATCGCCCATTTCAGGCAGATATTTTATTTCTTCTGTTGTTCCCAAAGACTCTACTTTTTTTGCAAGAGAAACATGGATATCCATTTTTTCTTTAAGGATATCCAATTTTTTCTTTTTTCCTGCAACTCGAACAATAAATTTTGGTTCATCTATTTTAGAAACTTCGTAATCGTTTGACTTGAATATCCATTTTTCTGATCTCATTTCAGATGTTTTTTTATATTTACTTAGATATTTAAACTTAAAAGTTCTAATTTCACTACCTTCTTGCATATAACTTAATTCTGAGTACTCATTTTGAGTATTCATTGTATTTTTTAATTTTAAATTCATTTTTATTCCTGTAAAAATTAATAGCGTGCTAAAAGGAATAACCATGGGGAAAATAATAAATGCTATTGATAGCTTTTTTTGGATATTCATCTGTTTTGTAATTGTGAATAACCTACATTAACTAAAGATCAGTATAGAATGTTTTTTAAAAATCCGTCAAGAAACTTTCAACTTTGAAGCGAAAAAAACACATTTTAAGTCAGGTTGTCCGAAAATGTCGGTAAATTGAAAAAGTGGTCTCCCCTAAATGGGTGGGCTAAAAGCTCTTTAAAGAGCTTAATAATGAGCTCTCAAACAAATAGGAGAGAACCACAATGTACGATC
>JACQJD010000032.1 GCA_016198185.1 Deltaproteobacteria bacterium | reverse complement strand
TTTGGCCTCTTGCCCCGTTTGAAGAATTTTGCCTAGAACCAAAATCCAAAGCATCATCGTAGCTGGCATCATCGCACTATCAATCCAACATCCTTGGTTTGTTTTTTCTCGAAGCAAGAGTGCTGCTAAAATAGAAAGGGCCGGCATGAGACTTCCCCCCACGATGTCACCCAATTGCGTTGCAAATTGTACGGGCCTTTCACCCCGAAAAGCAGTGGCATATAAAAGACCAGAGAGAGCCACATAATTTAAATCATGACCGGCATGACCTTTCCATGGCCCTTTCTGCCCATACCCTGAAATAGAACAATAGATAAGTTTCGGATTTATTTTAGAAAGGGCCTCGTGGTCCAAAGCTAATTTTTTCATGACGCCAGGCCTAAAGTTTTCAATGAGAACATCACTCTTTTGGACCAGCTTTAAAAATTTTCGATGATCTTTCGGTTGTTTTAAGTCTAAAAAAATACTTTTTTTATTGCGATTGAGCATTAAGAAATAAGGGCTGATCCCGTGCTGGAGGGGTGGGATATAGCGATTGGCATCGCCTCTTGGCGGTTTTTCAATTTTAATGACCTCTGCCCCTAAGTCCGCCAAAAGAACGGCCGTTAAGGGCCCTGGCAAAAGATGCCCAAGATCTAGAACGCGAATGCCACTGAGCGGAAGCAACGTCATGAATGTTGCTCTAGCATAAAAGAAAAAATCCTGCATTGACATTCCAGAAAACAGCAAACGACTGGAAAAACATCTGCTCCACGAGGCTTAAACACACGCGGCCCTGTGACGGAGCGCAGCGAATGATCGCGAAAGAAATCTAAAAATGATACCTCTCTAAAATTGTCAAAAAGTGACAAAAAATGGCAGGTTGCGATGGAAGTTCCACCCCCCCTAACAGGCTAAGCCTTTAGAATAACTGCTCTTTTTTTGTAAAAACTTTGGCATGGCAATTGCTTATATAAAAGTTGGAGGATTTATGAAGAAAAAAATGATTTTGGGTTTAACGATGATCAGTCTCGTGGGTTGCGGTTTGGCACAAAATCCGCAAACGAATAAAAAAGACAATGAAACAACCAAAGCTCCTCTACCAGATCTATCTACCCAAGCAGCGGGCACCCCTTCCTCAGAAGATCCTGCAAAATCCCCTTCTAGAGATGCCACGATTCCTCAAAAAGAATTAACCATTTCGAAACTAAATTATATCGTTCAAATTAAATTCACCAAGGCCATGCAAAAAAAATTAAAACTAGAAGATCCAGTGGTTGAATTGGATCTTTCGAATGATGTTTTATATACGGGCACCCTGCAGCTTCCGAAAGACGCTCATCCGAAACTCGTTTTAACGAAATTGGGCGGAGAAACCAAAGAATATGTTTTAGCCGATGTTAAGACAGCTCAAGATGGAAAAATCATAGCCTATCAGGGCGATGACCGACTGCAAGGAGAAAGCAAAAGCTATGGGCAACATGGCCAGTATGAGTATGCCCAAATCGAACGTTCCATTTATGAAATTTCGCTCCATACGGATAATCGCTGGAATGCTTCGTTTGAACATAAGGCTTTAAAAACCATTCAACATCCGGTCGTTCCAGATTTGGACGATGATTTCACAGAGGATGATATCAAACAAAAACACGAGCAGTACAAAAAAGAAATGGAAGAGTTTACAACGATCTCTATGGCCCTCTTTGGTGCCACACTTGCAGAGACAGATGTGCAGACTGCTTTATCCGAATTAACCAAAGAAGACATTTCACAAATGACACCTCAAGATATTCGATATGTAAGATCTCATCTTGTCATAGAAGCCAAAGAAAAAAAATAAACCGATTGTTTCATGACACATTCTCACAAAAAGGGTGGACTTTTTGTGCAAGAAGTGCTTAGACAAAGATCATGATTGTTGGCGCAGGTCGAGAATCCAAAAAAGATGAAAGACGAGTTGCACTTGACCCCATTACCGTTGGAAAACTTGTAAAATCTGGTGTTTCTGTTCACATTGAAAAAGATGCAGGCCTCGAAGCTTCCTTTACCAATGCAGATTATGAAAAAGCAGGGGCACGTCTTTTGGATGCACAAATGCTTTACAATACTTCAGATGTCATTCTTAGAATCCACACGCCCTCTTTAGAAGAAATTTCACACCTCAAAAACAAGGTGATGGTCGTGGGGCTTTTAGATCCTTTTCATCACTTAGAACATCTTCAAAAATTTGCTGAAAAAAAAATTACTGCTTTCGCCTTGGAACTTTTGCCTAGAATTTCACGGGCCCAAACGATGGATGTTTTATCGTCGCAAGCTTCGTTGGCTGGGTATAAAGCAGTCATTTTAGCAGCTGCGACACTTGGAAAATATTTTCCCATGCTCACCACGGCCGCAGGAACCATGCCGCCGGCAAAAGTTTTGGTTATTGGCGCTGGGGTAGCTGGACTTCAAGCCATTGCAACCGCCAAAAGACTGGGTGCTGTTGTGGAAGCTTACGACATACGACCAGAAGTCAAAGAACAAATTGAAAGCCTGGGTGCAAAAGCAATCTCTATCGAAGTTTCAGAAGGTGTAAGCGCTCAAAGCGGTTATGCCAAAGTAGTTTCTCAATCCACCCAAGAAAAAATTCAGCAAATGCTAACGAACCATGTTCAAAAATCGGATGTACTCATTACAACAGCCTTTGTCCCTGGGAAAAAAGCACCTCGCATTGTGACAGAAGCCATGGTGGATCGGATGAATTCTGGAAGTGTCATTGTAGATTTGGCCACCGAACAGGGGGGCAATGTCGCGTACGCTCAACCCGGCGAAAACATTCTTCATCAGGGGGTCACCATTTTAGGTCCCTTAAATTTGCCTGCCACCATGCCCATTCATGCAAGTCAGATGTTTGCCAAGAATCTGCTTACCTTTTTAAATCATGTGGTGAAATCGGGGGCCCCCGTCATTGATTTTAAAGATGAAATTATGGCTTCCTCGTGTGTTACCCATGAAGGGGTCATTCGCTTGCCCGAGGAGAAAAAATAATGGAAATCTATATCCCCAGTCTTTTTATTTTTGTTCTGGCCATGTTTGCCGGCTTTGAATTGATTACAAAGGTCCCCCCCACCCTCCATACCCCTTTGATGTCAGGTGCCAACGCCATTTCAGGAATTTCAATCATTGGCGCACTGCTCGTTTCAGGGCCAAAAGAGACAAACTTTAGTGTTATTTTGGGCCTCATCGCCGTGGTCTTTGCCACCATTAATGTGGTGGGTGGATTTTCAGTTACAGATCGCATGCTCCAAATGTTTAAGAAAAAGAAAGAACCCAAATGACGCTTCTCATTGAATTTTCGTATTTAATTGCAGCCTGTCTTTTTATCGTTGGGTTAAAATATTTGGGGTTACCTGCAACCGCTCGTAAAGGAAATGCACTCTCTGCCTTGGGCATGCTGATTGCGATTGTCGTTACCCTGTTAGATCGCCAAGTCATCAATTATACAATGATCCTGGCGGCCGTGGGTGTGGGCTCTTTCTTCGGTGTGGCTTCTGCAAAATGGATTCGCATGACCGCCATGCCCCAAATGGTGGGTCTGCAAAATGGCTTTGGAGGCGCAGCATCCGCTTTGGTGTCGATTGCCGAACTCATTCGTTTTATGACGACGGCTGAAACACTCCCTCTGGATGCTTCCAGCATTGCACTGTTGGGACTTTTGATCGGTGGCGTTACCTTTACAGGAAGTTTGGTGGCTTTTGGAAAACTTCAAGGCTGGATTCAAGGGGCTCCCATTACGTTTCGTTTTCAACAAATGGTGAATGCTCTTTTGGTGCTTTGTTTTTTGATGGGCAGTGGTTATTTTATTTTTTCACACAGCTCGTTCCCTCTTTTTCTGCTCCTCATTTTTATTTCATTCCTGTTCGGCGTTTTGTTTGTCATTCCGATTGGTGGCGCGGATATGCCGGTGGTGATTTCTTTTTTAAATTCTTTTTCGGGCATGGCCGCTGCGGTCACTGGATTTTTGGTCTTAAATCATGCCCTCATTGTATCTGGTGCTTTGGTGGGGGCATCGGGACTCATCTTAACGCAAATTATGTGTAAAGCCATGAATCGATCCCTGACCAATGTTCTTTTTGGAGCTTTTGGAGGTGTGGGGGGAAAGGCCGTAACCGCTCAAACCGAATTCGATCAAACCGTCCGAACGATTGATGCCGAAGAAGCCGCAACCGTTTTAGCGTATGCAAAATCGGTTATTATTGTGCCTGGCTATGGCATGGCGGCTGCGCAAGCACAACATGCCGTTCAATCTTTGGTTCAGGAATTAGAGGAAAAAGGCGTCCAAGTTAAATTTGCAATTCATCCCGTGGCAGGTCGCATGCCCGGACACATGAACGTGCTCCTGGCAGAAGCAGATGTTCCTTATACGCAGCTTATGGATATGGAAGATATTAATCCTGAATTTGATAAGACAGATGTCTCTCTCGTTATTGGGGCCAATGATGTTGTCAACCCCGCCGCACGTCACGATTCCGCAAGTCCTATTTATGGAATGCCCATTTTGGATGTGGATAAATCCAAACTCACCATCGTCATTAAGCGCAGCATGAGTGCAGGGTTTTCCGGGATTGATAATGAACTTTTCTATAAACCCAATACCAGAATGCTTTTTGGCTCCGCCCGCGATGTGGTTCTAAAACTGGTCGGTGAGATCCAACAGTTGTAAGCTTCACCACTCTAAAAAGGTAATTCAGGATAAATTAAACACTTCGTGTTTAATTTACCTCGAGGCGCAAAGCGCCGAGAAGGTCTTCCCGCAGGGCACGAAATTGCGTGCTGATACCAGAGTATAGTCGATGAAACGTCATTCCGAGCCCGAAGGGCGAGGAATCTCCACCGCTTATAGATTGGTAGGCAGCTTTTCACAGTCTAAATTTTTAGTGGAATTAAACTCGTCAATTTCTCAATTTTTCAAAAAATCAGGGGTTGTTATCGATGCTAGTACTCTGATTTTTTTCGGAGCTCTTTTTCTGATTCAAGGATTTCATCGGTCCTTCGATCTACTTCTTCTTGTGTAAGATTAGGATGTTTTTTCTGCCACTTTTTCATCTGATCTTCAGCCCATTTTCTTTGCTGTGGGTCATCCCAGTTAAATTCAGGAAGGTCTCTAAGATCGGCAGGCACAGCAATGATTTTACCCTTATGAATAATAAGCTCATCTTCGTTTAAAATATGGATATCTTTCCCATTGTAACATTCCATTTTAGAAGCAATTTTTCCTAAAAATTCTCTATAGGATATCTTTGGGTTAGTTTTTCTGCATTGATTTAGGCGTTCTCCCAACCACATCTGTACATGTGGATCATCATAATCGAATGGGGGCATAAGCTGTGACGTACCAGGTATTTTTATGGGTTCAATATTTTTTAAAGCTTTTATGTCTTGTTTGTCGACTAACGGCTTTTCCGAACCAGTTTGCGATTTTCTTTTCTGTGATTTTTGATGATGAGAAATATCCATTTTTTTTAATCTCCTCGTATACTTCAGGTATAAGCGCTTCCTCTCTTTTATGCAAGTCGAGATCCCCCGTTTTCACACCAAAATGATACAAGTAAATGGTGTGACGAAACAGACGTTGCAATGTTTTATTATTAAGATATGGAAGGCATGCTGTATCTATGTCATGAGGTTCCATGCCCGCCAACTTTTCAGAAATACGTCTTCTATCTTTAAACCATTGTTCTTTGAGGGCTTGAAGTTCTTCATCTGTATAGTGTGTCGCATATTTCCCCATAATTTAAATTCAGGAATCGTTGTATCTTATGAGCATGTTTTCTTCAATAGCAAAAATAGCAAAAATACTTTACAACAGTCAGAAAAAATGTGCTTATATAAAGGGTATTGTGTTGCTGTAAAATTATTTAAAAAAATTAGGAGAGACTCTATGAAAAGAATTTTTGTTTTGTCAATTATTATCCTGTTCCTGTTCCTTAATAATGGGACTGTTTTTGCTACAATATCTGAAGTTGATCATCTTAAGCTTAATGTTTCTTATTTAAAAAAGAACACAAATGATCCTGAAAAGATAGCACTTAATATTCCGGTGATGCCCTCTTCAGTTTTTTATTTTGTGGCAAATAATCTAAAAGTGGAGGTCATTTATAACCGTTTGGACGATGGGAAGTCGACACCAAAAACAGCTGAGTTACAATTTAAAATTTTTAAAGGAGTCAACTTAATATCTTCTCCTAAAATGAAAATCCTTGTGGATCAACAAGCCAGTATGGAAGTTGGTGGAAAAGATACTAAACTTAATATCTCAACGCTTTTTCATTCTGAATAAACCTTTTTTGATGGGCGCACACTTCCAATGGACTGAGAAAAAAATATTATGTGCGCAAATTCCCTAAAATTTGTTTTAGAAGCTTGAGAGACTATGTCGGCAAAGGGAATTATTTTTTGTTCACAGTCATTTGGTAAAAAATTTTTCCAGGAACTTGCAAGATAGGGATAACCCCCAAAAATCATTCTTTTCTTCATTAGATTAACTCATAATGAGCATTACGCCCTTTTCCAACAAGCTTTACAACCTTGAGATTCAAAAGTTTTTTCATTTCCTTATGTACAGCCTGGGGAGTAATCTTAAACAGTGCTTGCATTTCTTTATTAGTGATTTTTCCAGAACGGCTTATGGTTTCGACAATCTGCATTTGGCGTTTGCTTAGGGATACTTGTTCTAAGGAAGCAGTTACTTTTTTATCTCTGCTTAAAGCCAAAACCTTTTCTTTGACTCGACGTACACAAAAATCAACCCCTTCACAAAAATACTCGAGCCATTTCGTAATATTGATGGATTC
This sequence comes from Deltaproteobacteria bacterium, assembly GCA_016198185.1. Taxonomy (GTDB): domain Bacteria; phylum Bdellovibrionota; class JACOXK01; order 2-02-FULL-40-11; family 2-02-FULL-40-11; genus JACQJD01. Next base: position 11,971 of record JACQJD010000032.1, on the reverse strand, counting down.
TGGATCTACTGATTTTAAAGCTGCATAATAAGCCATTCGATCGCTATCATAATAATCATCTAAGGCAAAAAAGCGTTTCGTATCAAATCCTAGCATCAACAATATCAGTGTTGCCAAAACTCTGGCTGTTCGTCCATTGCCATCAATAAAAGGGTGGATTCTTACGATTTCATAATGTGTAATTCCCCCTACCAATATAGGGTTCATTTTTTTTGTTTTCGAATCATTGAGCCAATTGACAAAATTCGTTGTTAACTTTGGCACTTCTTTGGTTCTTGGAGGTTGAAAGGTCACCACTGTTCTGCCTTCGTCATCCTTGTAACCCACAACAACTTGTCGATTTCTAAAAATATCCTCATCCTCATGACGATTGAGTGTGTTTTTCACAAGGTCTTTATGAATATGCAGAACATGTTGATTTGAAAATTTCTCTTTGGGAATATATTTCTCAAGACTGGAGAGCACATGAAGATAATTTAAGACCTCTTGTTTATCTTTTCGAATGGCACTGATTTCTCGCCCCAATGCCAACTGACTGACTTCTTCCAAAGAAAGGGTATTGCCCTCAATGTGTGTGGATGAATGAACAGCACGAATCAATGCCTCGCGTCTGAGAGAAATTTCCCATTTTGGAACCAATCTGGCGTTTTCAATAATTTCTCGGGCTACAGCAATTTCTGTAAGGTGATGAAGTATCTTGTCTGTTATCTTAAAGTTAGGCTTAAACATGGTATCCTAAATTTAGGGTACCAAACATCAACCTAATCATCAACTATAATATCAACTTAATCATAAAGCGAGCTCTGTTTACGAGGGGATAACAGCCCATTTCCATCTTGTCAAAAGCTTGCTCTTTCAGTGGACTCCTCGTTCCAACCTCTGTTGAACAGATCTCGGCCAGGGAGATTCATTACTCATTTTTTAGAAAATCTAGCCGATAAAGAGGTCATAGGAGGCAACATGACCAAAAAAAGCAAGTCACTGCATCCAAAACCTGTTATCCCCAACAAATTACCCGTACTGCCTGTCTTAAGTGTCGTGGTGTTTCCCTTTGCCATTGTTCAGCTTTTGGTAAGACGCGATAAAAATATTACCCTTTTAAACTCTATGAAATCATCTCAAAACATGATTGCACTGGCCTCCCCCAAAGATCCCACGACCCAAGACCCACAGGGAAGTGACTTAAATGAATTTGGGGTCGTTGCAAAAATTGTCAATAAAGTCAATTTATCCGATCACTCGACCCAAATTGTTTTACAAGGAATTGCCCGCATTCAAATTAAAAAATATACCCAAGAAGATCCATATTTGGTCGCAGACATTGTAGAAGTCGAAGATACCCATGAGGATGATCTTGAAACCAAAGTCCTTTTTGAAAACCTCATTGAACTGTTTAATCGCTTTGTCACGGGAAATCCCCGTTACTCCCAAGAAATCACACGCATCGTCGAAATGAATATTGATGAAGGACCGAGCGTCATTTCAGATTTAATTGCTTCTTATGTAAACTTTACCATCGAAGAAAAACAAAAAATTTTGGAAGCCTTGGATGTCAAAGACCGGATGAAAAAGATCACCCAACTTCTCAGCAAGGAACTTGAATTTTCAAAAGTAGAAACTGAAATTCAAGGCAAAGCCAAGCATGAAATGGAACGCTCCCAAAGAGAATATTTTTTACGACGACAATTGGAAGAAATTAAAAAAGAGTTGGGGGAAGAAGATGGCTCGAACAGTGATATTCTTCAACTGCGTGAACGTTTAAAAGCCAATACCTACCCTGCTGAAGTAAGCGAAGTCATTGAAAAAGAACTTTCACGGTTAGAGCGCATTAATCCGAATGCTGCTGATTATCATGTCATTCGAACCTATTTGGATTGGCTCACGGAACTTCCTTGGATGCGCACCACGACCGACCACTTAAACATCATCGAAGCCAAAAAAATTCTCGATGAAGATCACCATGGCCTTCAAAATATTAAAGAACGCATCCTGGAATATTTGGCCGTCTTAAAACTTAAAAAAGATTTAAAAGGACCTATTTTGTGTTTTGCAGGCCCTCCGGGAGTAGGAAAAACATCGCTGGGGCAATCGATTGCACGCGCCCTGGGTCGAAAATTTGTTCGCATCTCCTTGGGGGGCGTTCGAGACGAAGCCGAAATCAGAGGACATCGGCGAACCTATGTGGGGGCCCTTCCGGGGCGTATTCTCCAAGGGATTAAAAAAGCAGGCACTCGCAATCCCCTCTTTATGATCGACGAAGTGGATAAAATCAGTGGCGAACGCGGTGATCCAGCAGCGGCACTTTTGGAAGTGCTAGACCCAGCCCAAAATTTTAGTTTTAGAGATAATTACATCGAAGTTCCTTTTGACTTGAGCCAAGTGATGTTTATCACCACAGCCAATATGTTGGATGCGGTCCCAGGCGCCCTCAGAGATCGGATGGAAGTCATTAAATTGCCAGGCTATACGCTCGAAGAAAAAATTGAAATTGCACTCCATCACCTGGTTCCAAGACAAATTCAAGACCACGGGCTCAATCCCAAAAAAGTTCATTTTACGGATGAAGCCGTCAAGAAAGTCGTTAAAGGCTATACGCGTGAGGCGGGTGTTCGGAACTTAGAACGAGAAATGGGTCATATTTGTCGCAAGATCGCCAAACACATTGCGGAAGGAACGACCGAAGACTCTTTCCAAATCAAGGCTTCCAGTATTGAAAAATATTTGGGGCTTCCAAAATTTTTGGAAGAAGAGGTGATGGGAAAAAATGAAATCGGAGTGGCTCAAGGCTTGGCTTGGACCCATGTTGGCGGGGCCCTCATGCAAATTGAAACCACCAAGATTCAAGGCCAATTGGGCATTAAATTTACAGGTCAACTGGGTGACGTCATGAAAGAATCTATTCAAGCGGCTTTAAGTTATATTCAATCCAATGCAGAAGCTTTACATATTTCTCAAGATGATTTTCGGTGCTTGATCCACGTACACTTTCCAGCGGCGTCTATTCCCAAAGATGGTCCCTCGGCGGGCACTGCCATTGCAACGGCCATTGCCTCTCTCATGACGAAACGCCCCTTTGATAAAACGGTGGCCATGACGGGTGAAATATCTCTCCGAGGCCATGTGCTTCCCGTTGGTGGTATCAAAGAAAAAGTGCTTGCAGCCTATCGTGGGGGAATCAAAACGATCATCCTCCCAGAAAAGAATAAGAACGACCTCGTGGATATCCCTGCAGAGATTCAGCGAAAAATTCAGTTTAAACTGGTGGGCCATGTTCAGGAAGTTTTTGACATTGCTTTATTGCCGGCTCAAAAAACAAAAGTGAAAAAAGCAAAAACCACAGGTACTGAAAAAAAGGCTCAAGAAAAGACACAAACCAGAAATCAAGCCACGGGGTAAATCCCTTATTTTTGAAAAATAAAATAGGCCCCTAGAAAAATAAGGGAAAAGCCCATGAGATGATTCCAGGACAGCCCTTCTCTTAAATACAAAATAGAAAAAACGCTAAAAACCGAAAGAGAAATGGCCTCTTGAATGGTTTTAAGTTGGGCTGCCGAAAATTGCCCATGCCCAAAACGATTGGCCGGAACTTGAAAACAATACTCTACAAATGCAATGAGCCAACTGATGAGAATGACCCAATGCAAAGGCGATTGCTTATATTTTAAATGACCATACCAAGCAATGGTCATGAACACGTTTGAAATTAAAAGTAGAAAAATTGGCAACATCCGTCTAACTTAAAGCATGGTTTTGATGAATTCTCAATCAGCCATTTTCTGGTATATGGTTTTGATGACGATGATGCCTCCTGTTGGATTTACAAATGAAGCCCCTTGGTCTACTTCAGAGTTTTCTCCTGTTATGGAAGAACCCCTGCCCGCCCCCCGTTTGATGCCAACTTACTTTTGGGATCAGCGTTTTGATCATGGATATTACTTCTATCAAAAAGTGATTTCACCGGCAGATGGCGCACGTTGTGCTATGTACCCGACCTGCGCAGATTATGCCTACCAAGCTCTTCAAAAACATGGCTTGATTCTAGGAACCTGGATGGCCACCGATCGCCTCATGCGTGATCATGGGCATGGGGATGCGCATTACACCCCCATCTTCAAATTCGGCCGGCAGCGCTTGTATGACCCGGTTTTTGAAAATGATTTTTGGTTCAAATCTTTTTAGTTAAACGAAGAATGGCCACTGCTCATATCTCTGAGGCTCGAAAGGCAATGCCGCCTCAGAGATATGAGCAGTGGCCAAACTACGTTTCCTAAAATGTCTTGAGGTTCTATTCAAAAAACTTATAACCAGTTCATGAAAGTGTCTATCCAGATGTTGGCATGTACGATAATAGGCCTCATGCTTCAGGTACGGTCGGCACGATCTGCCTCTCTTCAAAATGAACTGCTCGGGTTTGCCCAGACCCTCTACCAAGAACAAGATTACTATCGCGCTATTTCCGAATTTAAGCGGTTCTTATTTTTATATCCCAAAGACGCACGCGCTCCAGCAGCGACCTTTTCCATTGGCTACAGTTATCTCAAAGGCGAAAAATGGCTGGCAGCGCAACCTTATTTTGAAAAACTCATTCATTCCTATTCCTCTCAAAAAATAGGACAAGAAGCTAAATTTTCGTTGGGGCAACTTTATTTTTTATCGAAACAATATGAGTACGCTTTGGAAGAATGGGCACACCATCCTTTTCAATACCCTGCCCTGTACCAACGTGCCTGGGTTTTTTTTCTACAACATAAACAGGATGCGGCACTTGAAGCATTGGATGCTCTTAAAACGTCTTCTTACCAACCTATCGGTCAGGCATTCTCGAATGAAATTAAGAAGTGGAAAGAACTTCCCTTCAAATCTCCATGGTTGGCAGGTGGTCTTTCTGCCATTTTACCTGGAGCAGGACAATGGTACACAGGGCACTATTGGGATGGTATTTCTGCCTTAGCGGTGAACAGCGCTTTTGCGTATGGCATTTATGCAACCATTCGCCACCAATACTATGTTGCTTTCGGAATATTAACGTTGGTTGGCTCTGGATTTTATGGTGGCAATATTTTTTCTGCCATTGCCAGTGCACATAAATTCAATCGCAACGTGCAAGAAACCCACCAAGCCAATCTCATTCAAAAATATGGGTTAACCGTCGATTGGACCGGAAGTTCATTGGCCATTCATTGGCCAATGATGTGATTTTAACCTATAGGAGGCTTTCAAAGAAAAGCTTTCCATCCTCACCCCCTAAAATTCGCTCACAGGCCCGTTCGGGATGAGGCATGAGGCCAATCACATTGCCCTTGGCATTACAAATGCCGGCGATCCGATCGATGGAGCCATTGGGATTTTGAACGTAGCGAAATAGAATTTGATCTTGATCTTGGAGCTCTTTCAAACCTTCGTTGTCTATAAAATAATTTCCATCCATATGAGCGATGGGGTAGGAGACCGTTTTCTTCCCAGAAAACCTTTTCTGCCAAGGCTCTCGCGAAGTGCTTAACGCCAATGAAACATCCTCACACCTAAATTTCAAAGAAGCATTTCTGAGCAAGACCCCCGGCAACAGTTCACATTCGGTTAAAATTTGGAAGCCATTGCAAATGCCCACCACAAGCCCCCCACACTTTGCAAAACGGATCACATCTTGCATGATGGGCGAAACCGCTGCCATGGCTCCTGACCTCAAATAATCTCCATAAGAAAATCCCCCAGGCAGAATGACCGCATCGACCTTTCCCAGGGTACGCTCTTCATGCCATTGGGTTTCGACGTCTTGATGAAAAATATTTTTTAGAACATAAACACAATCTTGATCACAATTAGAACCCGGAAAAACAACGACCCCCCACTTCATGGCAGTTCAATGCGGTAATCTTCAATCACCGTATTGGCTAATAATTTTTCACACATGGATTTTAATTCTTCTTTGGCTTTTTCTTTGGAAATGGAATCTTCGAAACAGACTTCAATATATTTTCCCAATCTCACACTCGATAAACCCTGAAACCCCATCAAGTGTAATGACTTTTGAACCGCTTGACCTTGAGGATCTAAAACCCCGTTTTTAAGCGTTATGTACACTTTTGCAATCATCCGTTCCTCGAGCCTCTCACCCACAAATGAGCTGGCACACTTTCTCATAAGACTCTTCAACCTTTCCCAAGTCCCTTCGAAAACGGTCTTTGTCTAACTTTTCACCGGTGCCTTTTTCCCACAACCTGCAGCCATCGGGCGAAATTTCATCGGCCAAGTACATCTTGCCTTTCGCATCTTTTCCAAATTCCAATTTAAAATCAATCAGCTCTACGCCGCGTTCGTCAAAGAATTTCTGTAACAATGAATTAATTTTCCAGGTCCATGTTTTGATTTTATTTAATTCCGCTTCCTTCGCCCATTCAAATGCCAAAGCGCAGGATTCAGAAATCATGGGGTCCCCCAAGGCATCGTCTTTATAAAAAAATTCTAAAACAGGGGTTTTGAGTGCTTGTCCCTCAGTCATCCCAAGGCGCTTGGCCAAGGATCCCGCCACTTTGTTTCGAACCACGACCTCTAGGGGTACAATGGAAACCTTTCGGACCAACATGTCGCGATCTGAAAGTTTCTCTACAAAATGCGTTGGAATTTTATTCTTTTCTAAGAATTTAAAAATAACAGCTGAAATTTTGTTATTCATAATGCCTTTATTGACAATGGTTCCTTTTTTCTGAGCATTAAACGCTGTCGCATCATCTTTAAAGTATTGAACGACATAGTTTGGATCGTTTGTGGCATATAAGATCTTCGCTTTTCCTTCGTATATTTTTTCTTTTTTCTCAATCTTCATGAAAAACCCTTTTATAAATGGTATCGATGTGTTTCAAATAATTTTTGGGCTCAAAACATTCTTTGAGCTCCTTCATGGATAAAACCGTTAAAATATTTTCATCTTTGGATAACACCTCTAAAAAATTTTGTTGATGTTGCCAAGCAGACAATGCGTTGACTTGAACCCAACCGTAGGCCTTTTTCCGATCCACTCCTTTTTGGGTTAACGTTAAGAGCACCTGCTGTGAATAAATAAGTCCTTGGGTTTTATTTACATTTTCCATCATTTTGTCAGGGTGGATCACCAATTTTTTTAAGATCTCCCCCAATCGGTGCAGCATAAAATCTACCAGAACCGTTGCGTCCGGCGCAATCACGCGCTCCACCGATGAATGACTGATGTCGCGCTCATGCCACAACGCTATATTTTGAAATGCGGCTTCGGCATAAGATCGAACGAGCCTCGCCAATCCCGTAATGTTTTCACAGCCAATGGGATTTTTTTTGTGCGGCATGGCCGAAGAGCCTTTCTGCCCTGCTTCAAAGGGTTCTTCCACTTCCGAAACCTCGGTCCTTTGTAAATGCCGAATCTCGAGCGCAATTTGCTCCAAAGTACTGGCCAAAATGGCAAGCACAGAAAAAACTTCCGCATGGCGATCTCGAGGAATAATTTGCGTGGAAATGGGTTCTGGCTTTAACCCCAACTTTTTACAAATTTTTTCTTCTTGGCTGGGAGAAAGGTGTGCAAAATTACCGACTGCGCCTGAAAATTTACCAAACGCAATATGTTCTTTGGCACCCTTCAATCGTTCTAAACTGCGTGCCATGGCCGCATGCCAAAGCACAAATTTTAAGCCAAAGGAAGTCGGTTCTGCATGAATGCCATGGGTTCGCCCCACACAAATCACCTTTTTATATTCATCAGACTTATCTTTAAGAATCTTAAGAAACCCATGAATTTCATTTATGATTTTATCTAAAGATTCTCTTAGCAAGATGGCAAAAGCCGAATCAACCACATCCGAAGAAGTTAGCCCGTAATGTAACCATGGAAGTTCTTCCCCAACGGACTCTGCAATCACCGTTAAAAAAGCAATGACATCGTGTTTTACTTTTTTTTCGGTTTGACTGATTTTTTGGACATCTATTTTAGCTTTTTTTCGAATCGTTTGAACGACTTTCGAGGCAACCCACCCCTCTTCTGCCAAGACTTCTAAATGCGCGAGTTCCACTTGAAGCCAGACTTCATATTTGTGTTCCAGCGACCAGAGCGAACTCAATTCTTTCCGGCTGTAACGTTCAATCATGTTGTTTGCTTTCTTGACATACTGAGGTTGTTACGGATAGGCTTTTATATCTTTTTAAAGAGGAAAAATCAAATGAAGCCTTCCGCGTACGAAAAAGCAGGCGTTTCCATTTCAAAAGCCAAACAATGGGTCGAGAGTGTGAAACCCCTTGCGGCGCAAACCGAACGCCAAGGTGTTATGGGCTCCATTGGTGGATTTGGGGGCCTCTTTCAACTCGATCCCCTCAAATACAAAGAACCCATCCTCGTTTCTTCGACGGATGGCGTAGGAACCAAACTTAAAATTGCCATTGAAGCCAATCGCCATGAAACCATTGGCATTGATTTGGTGGCCATGAACGTCAATGATGTTTTAACGATGGGCGCAGAACCCCTCTTTTTTTTGGATTATTTGGCAACTGCCAAGCTCAACATTCCTGTAGCCGTTCAAATTTTAAAAGGCATTGCCGAAGGCTGTAAAATAGCCAACGTCGCTTTAATTGGGGGCGAAACCGCTCAAATGCCAGCCTTGTATAAGGCCAAAGACTATGATTTGGCGGGATTTTGTGTCGGCATTGTTGAAAAAAACAAATTAATGGATGGCACTGAAATTCGCCTGGGTGACAAAATCATTGGGCTTGCTTCCAGTGGTCTTCACAGCAATGGATTTTCTTTGGTTCGGACGTTGCTCCTTAAAAAATATAAATTAAAAGATCCCTTACCAAAAATGTCGGAACCTCTTGAAAAATTATTGCTCACACCGACAAAAATTTATGTGCCTTTGATTTTGCCACTTTTAAAACAATTTCAAATTCACGGGATGGCCCATATCACGGGTGGGGGGCTCTTGGAAAATATCCCTCGCATTTTACCCAACAGTTGCATGGCCAAAATCTCTCAGAAAACTTGGACCCCTCCTTTTATTTTTCAATTTTTAAAACGCCTTGGGAAATTGTCTGATACTGATTTTTATCAAACGTTCAATGCTGGCATTGGCTATGTTCTGATTGTGGATCAAACCCAAGCCCCCGATATCGTTCAATCCCTTAAAACCCAAGGGCAAGAGGCATTTATCATCGGCGACATTGAAAAAAGAAAAGACCACGCCATTGTCATTGCATAAAAAGATAAAATTGGCTTTATTGGCCTCTGGAAAAGGGAGCAATGTGAGAGCCATCGTAGAGGCTGCAAAAGATCCGCAGTTTCCTGCCTACCCAGGGGTTATTATTTGCGACCAAAAAAGTGCACCCGTTCTTGCTTTTGCCAAAGAAAAAGAAATTCCATATGTTTTCCTTCCCGGTCAACATTTTGCGACAAAGCTCGAATATGACCAAATGCTGCTCACCTTGCTGAAACAATATCAAATTGATTTAATTATTTTGGCGGGATTCATGCGCATTTTATCGCCGCTCCTGATTGAAATTTTTCCAAAGCGGATTCTCAATATTCACCCTTCCTTGCTCCCAAAATATCCAGGGTTAAATGCCGTCGGAAAAGCATTGCAAGCCAAAGACAAGGAGTCGGGATGCACCGTGCACTATGTGGACTCGGGCGTCGATACCGGTCCGGTTCTAGAGCAAGTCCATGTCCCTATCCTAAAAGAAGATACGCTGGAAACTTTGCATGCCCGCATTCAAGTGCAAGAACACCTGTTGTACCCAAAAGTCATTCGCAAAATATGTGAAAAGCTATTGGCAATGCCCGAAACAAAATCAAAGAGCATGGGGTAGTTGCTTTTTTCGAGTACTTTGGGCAAGACTAAATACACCTTATGATCTTTGTAGATGACATCGTTACGTTTTTAGAGCAGGAAACTGGAAAAGACACGGCGACCTTAAAGAACCTTGTTGAAAAACCCCCTCATTTAAAACTGGGCGATTACTCGGTGGGCTGTTTTTCATTTGCATCCCAATTTAAAAAAAGTCCGGCAGAAGTAGCCAAGCTCTTTTCCTCTAAATTTGAATCTTGCCTGTTTGAAAAAACACAAACGCAAGGGCCCTATTTAAATTTTTTCGTCAAACAACCCCTGTATCAACGTGAGCTCTTCCAATATATTTTAAAGAAAAAATATTTCACAACCTGTGCCGCTATCGGCAAAGACCAAACGTTGGTCATTGAATATTCTTCTGCCAACATTGCCAAACCTTTTCACATGGGACATTTTCGAGCCACCCTTTTGGGGAACAGCTTAAAACATATTTATAAAGCTCTGGGATATCACTGTAAGGGCATTAATTACTTGGGCGATTGGGGAACGCAATTTGGGAAACTGATGGTGGCCTATCAAACCTGGGGGAAAGCAGCCTCCTTGAAGAAAGATCCTATTCGATATCTCAATAACCTCTATGTAAAATTTCACGAAGAGGCTGAAAAGAATCCTGCCTTAGAAGATGAAGCTCGGTTGTGGTTTCAAAAATGCGAACAAAATGACAAAACGGCACTTCGTCTGTGGAAGCAATTTAAGAAAGAAAGCTTAAAGACTTTTTCAAAACTCTACAAAAGGCTCCATGTCCGCTTTGATGAAATGGCATTTGAAAGCCAGTACAACGATGCTCTTCCCAAGGTTGTGGAACTTTTAAAACAAAAAAATTTATTAAAACTCAGCGAGGGCGCCTGGGTGGTTTCCCTCGAACACGCTCATTTACCAACGGCACTCATTTTAAAAAAAGATGGGACTTCTTTATATTTAACCCGAGATCTTGCAGCCCTCATGGACCGTTATGAACGATATCACTTTGATCACATGAAATACGTCGTAGGGATGCCTCAAATGCTTCATTTTAAGCAACTCTTTGAGATTCTAAATTTGGTGGGTTTCACGTGGGTTCAAAAATGCAAACACGTCTCTTTTGGCTATCTTCGTCTTAAGGATCAATCCATGTCGAGTCGAAAAGGAACTGCCATCTTTCTAGAAGACGTCCTAAACCGTTCTGTGGAACTCATTCAAAAAATCATTTCAGAAAAAAATCCTTCTCTGAAACACAAAGAGAAAGTCGCAGAACAGGTGGGACTGGGCGCTCTCATCTTTGCGGACTTAGGATCTCGCAAAATAAAAGACGTAACGTTCGATTGGGATATTATTTTAAATCCAGATGGAGATACGGGGCCTTATGTTCATTATACCTATGCCCGTGCCCACAGCATTCTTCGAAAATCATCGCTCAAACCCAGTTTCCAATGCGTCTTAGAAAGCGACGAAGAAAAAGATGTGCTCCACACCTTGGAAGCCTTTCCAACAACGCTCATGGCTGCAGGTCGTGATGAAGAACCTTGTTATGTGGCGAGCTATTTACTGGATCTTGCAAAAGCGTTTAACCGATTTTATAACCACCATCGTGTGTTGGGGCTTGAAAATAAAAAATTAACACAATCGCGGTTGGCGTTGGTTTTGGCCACCACGCACATTTTAAAACAGGGGCTCAATATTCTCGGCATCCAAGAGGTTTTGGAACTTTAATGAAAACGTTCATTTTGAATATGCTCTTTTCTTCGAGTGTAATTGCCTTTTGTGCTTGGCTTTCAAAAACAAAACCGATGCTTGCGGGATTTTTGGTTGCCATGCCTCTCACCACCCTATTGGTTTTACCTCTTTCGATGCTTCAGCAAAACCAGTCTCAGGAGGCAGTGATTTTGTTTGCAAAAAGTATTCTCTTGGCGCTCCCATTTAGCCTTTTATTCTTCGTTCCTTTTTTCGTAGCCGAGCGTTTTAAATTTTCCTTCTGGCACTGCTACCTTTTGGGTATTACGCTACTGGTTTTAGGATATCTTGCACACCATAAACTTAAAGCTTTACTTTAAGTTTGTGGGGTTGGCCGCATTTATTTTTTACTTCTCCAGAGAAGCTCTCCAATTTATAAAGTAAGTTCGGAGTTTGCCTAAATT
>JACQJD010000026.1 GCA_016198185.1 Deltaproteobacteria bacterium | reverse complement strand
GACCATGAAAGAAGAAAAGGATGAGGTTTTATTTATGACAAAACGTGGGGAGACCGTGCGGCAAAAAATCCATTTCTTGCCCTTAAGGGTTCCTTTTTTCTTGACTCCCTTTTTCATAGACATTCCGAGCCCGATGGGCGAGGAATCTCCGAGGGGGAGATCCTTCGGGCTTTGCCCTCAGGATGACGGTCTTCGGACAGCCTGGCAGGGACTAAGTTTCGTACCACTTTAAGGCCTGCGCAAAGAAATGCCGAAAATTGGCAGTTTTGTTCTCTAAAATCAGGTTTTTCAAAAAGCTTTAAAATAAAACATTAGTAATTTCAATAACTTATAAAATGACATTTTTCAAAAAAATGGCATGATCTTTGCTCCTCTTAATGGTAAGGATCACCGCTATGAAGAAAGTAGGCTTAAAACGAGTTCTTTTAACACTTCTTGGCACGTGCATGGTCTTAGGTTGCCAGGGGGTTTTTGCACAGTCTGCTCAAAAGCAAATCAAAAAACAACTCCCGAAAGAGGTTGGTGGGCAAGCTCAGAAGATGAGTCTATGGTCCACAAAACCGTATACGCCCTTTGGCCTTTTGGTGGGGGCCCAGTCTTATTACTATGCTACGCCGAACGAGCTCATGGGCTCATCTGAGCTTGAATCCAGATTGCAAATGACTTTCCAAAAAAGGTTTGAGAGTGAACATTTGGTGTTGGGTGCAGATACCAGCTTTTGGGCGTCCTGGCCTAGAGAAACATCCTTTTGGGGCCATGTTCGTTCTTTGTATGTAGGGTATCAAAACGTGAAAGATGCTACGGTTGAAATGGCGTTGGGCAGAACCATGCCTGATTGGGGGGGGATAGATAACTATAGTCCCATTAAGAGTTTGTTTCCCCAATTTTGGTTGGATCCTTATTATGTGCGTTCGGATGGGATGATTGGATTTTATGGTAGGCTCAAAGAAGATTTTGTAGATGTTGAAGTTCTGCTCAGTCCCTTCTTTTTACCTAATTTGGGGGGGCCTCGATTTGACTATGATGAAACCGGAAAATTTCAATCGGTGTCACGGTGGGCATTGCCACTCTATTACCAAGCGACCGTTGGGTCTGCTGAAGTTCCTCTGAGATATTATCTTCATTACCCTCAAAATATTTTTTCTGTTTTGCGAAGAAATTCTGGCGCCATTCGTCTTTCCATTAAAGATTTTTTGGAAGGGTATCAACTTTCAGGTTTTTTGCTAAATGGCGTTGACCCAGCCCCACGGTTAAAAATTTTAGGAAGGCTCGATATTCTTGACCAAAAAGATTTTCAGGGGACTGTCGATATTTATCCAGAATTTTATCGACATACCGCTTACGGGTTTGAATTTCGGTTGGATCGCCCGACCTTTCGTTTAAATATGGAATCGGTGTATCGTATTCCTGAAAATAATATTTCGTTAGAGCCTTTTATGTGGCGTGCGCAAGAATGGAAGAATTTGATTTCTATTCAGACCAAGCATCAAAAACCGATTTGGCCAGAAGTTTTAATGGGATTGGCAAGTGCCGTTCAATTTAATGCCTATCAAGATCCGTATTTTAAAATTCCAGATCCAAGTCTCACGCATTTTTTTGGAGAATTGGCCTGGAAACTTCATAAGAATGTTCAACTGACCCAGGGGGCAGAGGTTTCCGTGGATTTTGATGAAGCTTTGATGCGCCATGCGCTTTCGGTGACATTAACCCAGCAGATGAATTTGAGAGCAGGGGTCGATCTTATGACGGGGAAAGATGACACCTACTGGGGATATTTCAGAGATCAAGATCGTTTGTGGATGGGGGTACAGTATGCATTTTAATATTTATAGGGGGCTTTTGGGCATGGCTCTGGGGATGCTGTTCGTTGGGTGTTCTGGTTGGTTTGGGGAACCAGCCCCTACGCCGCCGTCTCTCAAAGTCAAATATTCGGAGAATGATCCCAATACGGTTCAATGCTTTGATAAAATCAAAGTCACCTATGATGATTTTTTTTCAGGTCAGCTGGAAAAAGGGCGTTTTAAAGAAGCGATGGATTGTACGGAAGATTTGTTATTGCGCGGGACTGCCAAAGTGCAAGGAGGCGAAGCAGGTTCGTATACAGCGCGAGAGGCAGTGCTTATTTTTGATTCTGGCATCTTGGATGAAAAAGAACAAATTGAAACGTGGGTGAAGCGATTTTATGGGCTTGCTAATTTAATGCATGGGTCCAAGCGAGAGCGGCTCTCCATTTCAGAGTTTCATGATATTTTTGAATTATTGAAAAGAGCAGATATTCATTTTGTGGAATTATCCAAATTGGCATTTGCATTTTCTAAGGTTCAAAAGAATGATTTTCCGTTGGAAAAGAGGCAAACCTATTGGCGTTTGCTGGGCAAAATTATTCAACGGTTTATTGATATTGCAGGCATCTTATTACAAAATACGTCAGGTTCTTTAGAGAGACTGCTTTACTCAAAACAATTTGGTTATTTTGCCCCCCAAATGGATCACACGGAATGGGACAAATGGGTGGAAGCTGTTTTTTTAATGAATGAAATTATTTTTTCTCGAACGAAAGAGCTCATTCAAGCTGAGAATATTCCACCGCTTCTATCTCAATTACGGACAACGTTTGGTCTTGTTTTTGAAGGCTACGCATTAAGTGAAAAATTAAAAGTCGATGCTTGGGATGCACAAGATTTGGAACAAGCGATGCGAATTTATTTAAATTTATTGTATAATTTATTAAATGAATTTTACCAAACCGAAGGGAAAAAGATTGAGAAGAAATCGCTTGCCAGGCTTTTCAATGTTCTACACATTGCAACAGCAGCAGATGCTACTTTGTTTATTGATACAATTTCTAAAATTAAATCTCAAATGACAGGAAATACAAAACAAGATTTTGATCGTTCGGATATCAGAAAACTTAAATCCGTTTTAGAAACGATTCGAGATGCTTTTCATGAAGGGGAGCTCAATGCCAATCTCCTGTCGGATGAAGATAGGCGAAAAGTAGAACATCTCTGGCAAAGCCCATTTTTAACCCTGTTTGATAAAAATGAGACGTTTTTAAAGCTTTCAAGTGTTTTTCTTTCACTGATCGATCCCTTTATTGCGGTTTACGATGGTAACAACCATGATCAAAAGATTTCACTTTATGAAGGGGAAGCTAAAACCCTTTCGGAAGAGCTAAAAACATTGTTAGACAATTCGCGTTCCCTCATAGCGGGGTACCAAGCATTGGTGAGAGGATTAAATAGCGTAAATTCTTCAGACGAAAATAACGCCTTATTGCTAGGCGCTCTCAGTGATAAAGATGGTTTTTTATTGTTGAGCAAAATTATATTTGCCTTTTCAGATCAGGTTTTTAAAAACAGCAATCACGATGGAATGTTAGATCGCTTTGAGCTCTTAGAAGTTGTGAGTTTTTATTTTGAAAACTATCGTATGGTTGGGGAAGTGTACAATGCCATTATGAAGGTTTCTGCTTATAACGGTTTTTACGAATTCGAGAATAGAACCTATCAACAAATAACGCCTAGAATGATTCGAGAAAAAGAAATACAAAAAATACTCGATCTCCATTTTCCGAACTTAAGACTCGGCTTTTCAAGCTCAATTGCGTATGACAATTATTTAAAATGTTGGAATGAAAAAATTATAGGGAAGTTTCAATTGGGGCTTAAATCCCAGTTTCAAAGTGTTCTAGCGGGCATTCGACTCCTAGAATCTCTCTTTGATAAGTATGATCAAAATCGAAATCAGCTATTGGATCCCTCAGAAATTATTACTTTATATCAGCATTTTTCTCCTTTTTTAGATGAGATATTTTCTTACTTTGCAAAGAGTGAAAAGCAACGAGGGGCGTTGGCTACTTTTGGCGTATGGGGAGTGGGTGGCGATCAAGAAGTTCGCAAGCGGGCCTTTTTTCACTTGGTTACGAACATGGAACTTGTTGGCGATGAACTGCCTCCTGAAATTGATCTCAATGCGAGATCGATTAGTCGAATGCATCTTGTATTATTGATGGAATATATCTTTAATAGGTTTCAGAAAGAACTTTTTAAATAACGCTTCCATCTCATGTCTTTTTTCATCCAGCATTTCTAGTGTCCAGTCGGCTGTTGAAATGGGTTCCCCAACGATGATGTTGAGAATGCCTGGCTTTGGAAGCCAACTTTGTAAAGGCTGAAGATGATGCGCATTTTCAATAAAAATGGGGATGATGGGAAGCCGGGTTTGGAGTGCCAAATGAAAAGCTCCTTTTTTAAAGGGCAAGAGCTCTCCTGTGCGGGAGCGAGTGCCTTCAGGTGAAAGAGCAATGGAAAATCCATTGTCTGCCAGTTGTTTGGCGTATTGCATGCTGCGCATGGCCTTTTCGGGATTTCGACGGTCGATGAGAATGACCCCAATGGCTTTTGCAAACTGGCCTAAGATTGGAATATAGCCAAGAGATTTTTTAGCAACGGGAAGCGTTTTATAGGGGACCAATGCAGACATGATAAAAATATCGAGTGTGCTTGTGTGGTTAAAGATAAAAATAGCGGGACCTTTGTTTAGATTTTCCTGGGCTTGAATGTTAAGTTTGATGCCAGCATTTTGTAAGCCAAAGGTACCCCAGGCTTGTCCCACGCCTTGCATGACTTCCAACTTGGGGCGATAGAGCAGGTGGATGAGTCCGCGGCCAAAAATCCAAAGTGTGCCGGTGCAGAGATTGAAATAGTAAACAATAAACCTGATCATTTAGGGTATTGCATCTTTGGGCCATTGAACAGCCTGTTAATTTTCATGCTTTGAAAGCTGGCTGCGTTTACGCGCAATGCGTTCTTTCATGTTTTGAGCCTGATAATCGAGTTTGTTAAAGCTATGGATGCGCCATTTTTCGATTTTGCTTCGTGTGCGTTCGTATTTCTTTTGCGCTAGATGTGGTTTTCGTTTTTCTAATTTTTGAAGTTGTTTTTCATATTTTTTTTCAATCTCTTCTTTTTTTTGTGAAAGATAGGTGGCCTGTTTTTCTTCTTTTTGATGTAGTTTTTTTTCTGCTTTTGACTCGTGTTGTAAAAGATGATCCTTGCAGGCAAGCCCGGGACTTGTTTTAATGAAGCTCACGCCAACCATCAGCAATACCCAGTATTTCATTTATTTTAAACGTAGTGAACGAAGCGTTTAAAATCAATCTTTTTTTAAGGGAAAATGATCTCTCGGTAAATGGAGGGTGAAGGTTGTGCCAACGCCTTGTTTGCTCTGGACCGAAATTTTGCCACGGTGTTTTTCAATGATGCCATACGAAATGGCAAGTCCCAGTCCGGTTCCTTTTCCAATTTCTTTGGTGGTAAAAAAAGGATCGAAAACATGATCGATATTCTTGGGGGAAATGCCACAGCCATTGTCCCGGATTTCAATTTCAATGTCTTTTTTAGATTGATGGGTGGTGATCCAAATATCACCTGTTGCTGAAATGGCATGGATGGCATTGGTGAGCAGGTTCATAAACACTTGATTCAATTGGCTGGGGTAACAGGTGAAGAGGGCGAGTTTACCGTATTTTTTATGAACTTGAATTTTGTCTTTGAGTTCGCTGCCCAGCAGCCGCAGCGTGTTATCCAGCCCCTCATGAATGTCCACTGCTTTAATTTCTGCTTCATCCATTCGTGAAAAATTTCGAAGTCCTAAAACAATGTCTTTGGTGCGTTCCGCCCCGTCCAGGCTGCTTTGAATTAAAGGATCAATGTCTTTTAAAACATAGGTCATTTCTAGTTTATCGTAAGTTTCTTTCAAAGAGGCTTGAATTTTTTTAGGTAATTTAAAGCATTGGTGTTGATAACTGGAAAGCATTGTTTTCATTTTTTGAATATAGGTTTGAAGATGGGTGATGTTGCTGTGCGTATAACCGATGGGGTTATTGAGTTCATGGGCCACCCCTGCGACGAGTTGACCGAGGGCGACCATTCGGGAAGAATGAAACAGTTGTGTTTGAGCCAGTTCACGTTCCTGGGTTGTTTTTTTAAGGGCTTTTGACATGTGATTGAAAGCGTCTATGAGCTCGCTCAATTCCTCTAAAGAAGTCACTGAAACGACATGACCTAATTTCCCTTTGGCGATTTCCGTTGAGGCGGCTCGGACTTTGTCGAGGGGGCCAAGCACGATGCGTACTGCAAGTTGTGTAAATAAAAAAGTGCCTACAATAATAAGCGCTGAAATGAAAATAAAAATATTTCTGATTTCACGAAGTGCGGCTTGGGTATTGGCTTTGGAAGTAAAGGCTGCAACATAAGCTGCGATGTGCTCCTCATCATCTTTTAAGAGATGCATCAACACCAGATAGTCTTGGGTCCCCATCGTCCTTGAAATGAACCCGTCTTGAGGGCGCGGTAGGCGAAAGAGTGATTTTTCTAAGCGAGGGGCAAAGGTTGAGGTTACGAGTTTTCGCTCAGAATCAAAAATGCCGATATGTAATCCTGTTCGTTCTTTCGTTTGGAGCAGATAGCCACGGTCGATGACAATGGTTTCTTTGAGAATGCCAACAGGTAAATTTTGAGATTGTAGTTGGGTATAGCTTTCTAAGACCAAGCCAATGTCAGGGCGTGTTGTTTTTTGGAGAAGTTGTTTTTGCTCTTGAATGTCCAGAATCAAATCCTTGGATAGCAGATCGCCTTCTTCGGGTAGTACCATTTGTGGATTTTCTGTAACGCGTGTGGCCGTGGCGGAAAGCACATGCTCCCCATTTTGAAAATAAAAGGAAATGCGATCGGATATAAAATTTTCGATGATTCGTTTGGAAAAGCGTTCTAATTGAGGGATACGGCGTGTTTGAAACAGTCGCAAGAGTTCTGTATCTCTGGCATGATTGAAACTGGCAAACCGCAGTTTTTCTTCGATGTCATTCAATTCTAATTCTATGCCTTGCTCAAAAGCGATGAGTCGTTTTTTGAGTTCGGATTGGATTCTTTGATTAAACAAATAAGCACTGCTGCCTACGATGAGAAAGAGTGGGATGAGGGCAAAGAGCATAAACCCCAAAGAAAGCGCATTTTTAAGCGAGTATTTTGGCAACAATCGCCATCGTTTTGGCCATGCCTTTTTGATGAGAAATCGTAGTTTCATGCTTCAACGTATCGGCTTTTTGGAGCGCAAAGATAAAGGATGTCTCCGAGCATGAATTTTGCATGGAATAGCCCTTTTAAGAGATGGAATACGATTGGAAAGCGCTTTCAGATGCCAAATTGATTCGGTTTGCCGACCAAATCGGACGGGAAATCGACCGACGGTGGTCTTTAAGATCGCGTTGTCATTTTCGTCATTGTGGAGATGTCTTTGAGTATTTTCATTTTCGGCTTTGGCATGAAAAACAAGAAAATTTATATCTTTTACTCTTAGATGCTCAACATCACTTGATTGAAGAAGTTTTGGTTTCTGTAGGGACGTTGGATGCAAGCCTCATTCATGCGCGAGAAGTGTTTGCGCCTGCCATTGAAAAGCGAGCTGCTTACCTGGTTTTGATTCACAACCATCCCAGTGGCATTGCTACGCCCAGTTCTGCAGATCTTTCCATGACGCGGCGGCTTAAAAAAATATCGAAGATGATCGGTATTCATCTTTTGGATCATGTCATTATCGGCAAGAACCAATATTTTAGTGATGCGCTGGGGCGGATAATCTTGTAAAGATAAGCATCTTGATGGGGAAAACAATTTTTGTTTCTGATCTTCATGTGCGGGGTCTCCAGGATCCCACGCAAGAAAAGTTTGTGGCTTTTTTAAAAGAAGTGAGCCCTGGTCTTTCTACGTTGGTTATTGGTGGAGATCTGTTTGATTTTTGGGTGGGTTACAAAGGGGTTGTTTTTTACGAATATTTACCCATTCTGAATGCCTTGCGAGAGCTCGTGCAGCGTGGTGTTACGGTTTATTATATCGAAGGAAATCATGATTTTCATTTGGGGCCTTTTTTTACAGATATTTTAAAAATTCACGTTATTATCAAAGAAGCCACTTTAAAAATAGGGGATACCACCCTCTATGTTGCCCATGGGGACTGTGTGAACCCAAAAGATTATGGGTATCTGTGGTTGCGTTGGTTTTTACGTTCGTGGGGGGTGAAGTGGATCATTCGGTGGTTGCCTCCTGCTTGGGCGTGGTGGATTTCTAAAAGATCTTCTCATGTGAGTCGCACCTACCGAAGTGAAGATCCGCATACCGCCCAGTTATTTCGAGCCTTTGCCAAAGAAAAATTGAACACCCCCGCGTTGGATGCGGTCATTCTAGGGCACAGTCATCATCCGGATGAGCTTTCGATTTCCATCGATGGAAAAACAAAATATTATTTTAATATGGGTGACTGGATCAGACATTGCAGTTATGTGGAACTGGATAAAAATTTTTCGTTAAAGTTTTGGGGAGTTGGGACAAAAAAATTTGATAAAGATGCGCAATAAGGCTCCTCTGGATATCCCTTAGGCGGCATTGCCTTTCAAGCCTAAGGGGTATCCAGAGGAGCCTTATTTTTGCTTATGGTTGTTTGATCACTTAAAAAACCCACTCGTTTGACATCGTTTATTTTGAACTGCTATACTGAAAGTGTTTAAAAAAGGCTATCGTTCATTAAGTCTCTATCTATCCTATTTAAGTAATTTGTTTGCCCCAAGGAGGCTAATTCTATGGCACAAGATCACGATGTTGTATCTTTGGTTCAAGCATTACAAGATAAGGTCCACTATCAAGATTTAAGCTGGCAAGGGAGCTTTGATCAATATCTGGAAATTGTAAAACAAAACCCATTGGTGGTTCGGACGGCTTATCAACGCATGTATGACATGATTCTTTCGTATGGGACCTATGAATATGTAGATTCCAGAAAGAAAGTCACCCACTATAAGTTTTTTGATGACCCTACGCACCAAGGGAAAGACGCCTTGTATGGGCTCGATATTCCGCTCATGAAACTGGTCAATGTTTTTAAGTCTGCAGCGCTAGGGTATGGCACAGAACGTCGGATTATTTTGCTTCATGGTCCTGTGGGATGTGCCAAAAGCACCATTTGTCGGCTATTGAAACATGGGCTGGAAGACTATTCGAAGATACAGGAAGGGGCTCTCTATAGTTTTAATTGGATGGATCAAGGGAATGCCTTTGTCAAAGATGAACTTTTGGGAGGCCAAATCGAATTTCCATGCCCCATGAATGTAGAACCCCTCTTTTTAATTCCGGATGAATTTCGCGGGGAAGCGTTGCGAGAATTGGTCAAAGGCCAGAAGCTGCCTTATGGCATTCATCTTTCGGGTGAACTGTGTCCCCCGTGTCGATTTATTTTTCGAGAACTCATGAAATTTTATCATGGCGATTGGAGAGCTGTTCTGGGACATATTAAAGTACGTCGTTTGGTCTTGTCTGAAAAAGACCGCGTGGGCATTGGAACTTTTCAACCCAAAGATGAAAAAAACCAAGACTCGACGGAACTTTCTGGAGATATTAATTATAGAAAAATTGCGATCTATGGTTCCGACTCTGATCCTCGGGCGTTTAATTTTGATGGTGAATTTAATGTGGCCAATCGCGGGATGATTGAATTTATTGAAATCTTAAAATTGGACACGGCCTTTTTGTATGATCTTCTGGGAGCCACACAAGAGCAACGGATCAAACCCAAAAAATTTGCACAAACGGATATTGATGAAGTGATCATGGGGCATACGAATGAACCCGAATTTAAAAAACTCCAAAGCAACGAGTATATGGAAGCCTTGCGCGACCGAACGATTAAAATCGATATTCCCTATGTGACAAAACTTAAGGCGGAAAGCAAAATTTATGAGCGTGATTTTAATTCGGATAAAATTAAGGGAAAGCACATTGCTCCCCATACGCTTGAAATGGTGGCCATGTGGTCCATTTTAACCCGATTGGATCCTCCGAAGAAGGCAACGTTGTCTCTCATTCAAAAACTAAAATTGTATGACGGTCAGATGATGCCAGGCTATACCGAAGAAAATGTAAAGGAACTGCGAAAAGAGTCTCATCGAGAAGGGTTACAAGGGATTTCCCCTCGGTATATTCAAGATAAAATTTCAAACGCCCTGGTGAATGAAGATGCGTCCTGCATTAACCCTTTTATGATTTTAAATGAGCTGCAGAGTGGGTTAAAACACCACACCATGGTGACCTCGGATGAACAAAAACGACGCTTTAAAGAATTATTGGCGATGGTCCGTGCGGAGTATGAAGAAATCGTTAAGAGTGAAGTTCAGCGCGCTGTGAGTTGTGATGAAGAGTCCATTTCGCGTTTGTGTACGACCTATATTGAAAATGTCAAAGCCTATGTTCAAAAAGAGCGCGTTAAAAATAAATATACCGGTGATTACGAAGAAGCGGATGAGCGGCTCATGCGCAGCATTGAAGAAAAGATTGATATTCCCGAAAGCAGAAAAGACGATTTCCGTCGGGAAGTCATGAATTATATTGCGTCACTGGCTTTGGAAGATCGCGTGTTTGATTACAAAAGCAACGATCGTTTGCGCAAGGCCTTGGAACTTAAATTGTTTGAGGATCAAAAAGATACGATTAAATTATCATCGTTGGTTTCTAGGTCCATAGATCCTGCCATGCGGGAACGGATCAATGTGGTTAAAAGTCGGTTGATTAAAAATTATGGCTATTGCGAAATTTGTTCTCAAGATGTGCTCAATTTCGTGGCGAGCATTTTTGCCCGAGGCGATACGAGGAGAGCGGCTTCGTGATCCGAAAGATCGATCGTGATTACCATCGATTCAAAGACATCATCAAAGGGCGCATTAAACAAAATTTAAAAAAATACATTACCAAGGGCGAATTGGTCGGCGCTCAAGGGAAAAATGTGATCAGTGTTCCATTGCCCCAAATTGAAATTCCGCGATTTCGGTTTGGGGACCGAGAGATGGGGGGGGTGGGTCAGGGAGACGGCAAGGTGGGGCAGGTGCTTGGAAAAGCACAGGAAGATGCCAAAGCGACTGCTGCTGGAAATGAACCTGCGGAACATGCGCTAGAGGTCGAAGTATCGTTGGAGGATCTTGCCAAAATGCTTTCGGAAGAATTAAAACTCCCTCGGATTCAACCCAAAGGATCTGGCCAAATAACGCATGCGGTCAATCGTTACTCCAGCATTCGTCAAAGTGGGACGGAAGGGTTGCGACATTTTAAAAGAACCTACAAAGAAGCACTCAAACGTCAAATTGCACAAGGGGAGTACAATCCCCAAAATCCAGTGGTGGTGCCCATCAAGCGAGACAAGCGGTATCGTTTTTGGAAAAGCACACCCCGCCCCCAATTTAATGCTGCCATTATTTATATTATGGATGTTTCCGGATCGATGGGAGATGAACAAAAAGAAATTGTTCGCATTGAATCCTTTTGGATTGATACCTGGCTTCGATCTCAATATGACCATTTGGTCTGTCGTTACATTATTCACGATGCGCAGGCTCGCCAAGTCGACCAAGACACATTTTATCATACGCGAGAAAGTGGGGGGACGCTGATTTCGTCAGCCTATAAACTGGCAAAGCAAATGATTGAGAATGAATTTCCTCAAGATCAATGGAATATTTATATTTTTCATTTTTCAGATGGTGACAATTGGTCTGGGGAAGATACGAAATTGTGTGTGGAATTGTTGCAATATCATCTTTTACCGTGGGTCAATTTATTTTGTTATGGGCAAGTGGAAAGTCGTTATGGGAGCGGTCAATTTATTAAAGATTTGCGAGATATGTTCCCTGCAGATGAAAAACTGGTGACCTCCAAAATTGAAGATAAAGAAGCTATTTACAGATCTATTCAAGAATTTTTAGGAAAAGGAAAATGAAGCGATTGGCGCATGACATAGAAGCTTTGCGAAAAGAAATTGCATCGATGGCCAAAGGGTATGGGTTGGATTTTTTTGAAGTGGTATTTGAGCTCATTGATCCAGCGCACTTAAATGAAATTGCAGCTTATGGAGGATTCCCCACCCGATATCCCCATTGGCGCTTTGGAATGGATTTTGATCATTTGACCAAAGGCTATGACTATGGATTTCAAAAAATTTACGAACTCGTGATCAACAACGATCCTTGTTATGCGTATCTCATGAATACCAATACCTTACTGGATCAAAAAATGGTCATGGCCCATGTCTATGCGCATGCTGATTTTTTTAAGAACAATTTTTGTTTTAAACAGACCCATCGAAAAATGATGGATGAAATGGCCAATCACGCTTGCCGGGTGCGTTCGTTTCAAGAGCAATGGGGTGAGGAAGAAGTCGAATCTTTTATCGATGTGTGTTTATCCCTTGAAAATTTAATTTCAATCTATGAGCCCTATGGTGGGAAAGCCACCCAGCCCAAATTTCCCGTTCGAGACATTTTAGGGTTTTTGGCGGTGCATGCGCCGCTCCCAGATTGGCAAAGAGACCTTTTAAGTCTCATTCGACAAGAAGCGTATTATTTTGCCCCCCAACTGCAAACCAAAATTATGAATGAAGGGTGGGCGAGTTATTGGCATTCGAAAATTCTAACGGAAAAAGCGCTCAAAGAAAAAGAAATTATTGATTTTGCAGATCATCATGCAGCGGCTTTGTCGATGCGTCCTGGGCAAATGAACCCCTATAAAATTGGAATTGAAATTTTTAGAGACATTGAAGATCGGTGGAATCGCGGAAAGTTTGGGCCGGAATATGAAGCCTGTGAAGATGATGAGGTCAAGCAGGATTGGAACCAGCAACTGGGACTGGGGATGAAAAAGATTTTTGAAGTTCGAAAAAATTATAATGACATTACCTTTATAGATGAATTTTTAACATCGCAGGTGTGTGAACGTCTTCAACTGTATGTTTATGGATACAATAAGCGCAATGGCACCTATGAGATTTTGGACCGAGATTGCAATAAGGTGAAACAAAAATTGTTAAATTCGCTCACCAATTTTGGAAGCCCTCTCATGGAAATTCGAGAGGTTGATTTTGAAGCGTGTGGGGGGCTTTTGTTGTATCACCATCATGAAGGCGTTGATTTAAAGATTTCAGAGGCAAAAGAAACCCTCGAACGTCTTGAGAAGATTTGGAAAAAAACAGTCTATGTCCAGACCGTTTTAAATGGCGAACGACGTTTGCTTCTCTATGACGGTCATGAGCATAAAGAAAGATCGGCATAAGAAAATCTATTTCTTCTTAAAAAAATCTTTTAAGAAAAAAATGGTAAGCCAAAGGGTGCCTGCAATGAGCAGCAGAGCATCTAACACCAATAAATAAGCCAAGTCCATTAGACCCTTCTCCGTGCGCCACGGTTGGCAAGCAGGAAAGCTGCCAAGGAGGCAAGCATGCCAGGGTACAAAGGCTCGATCTTTGCGATCCAGGCGATGTGGAAAAATTTATCGCCGCTATAAAAAATAGCGCCCATGATAAATCCCGCCCACATGGCGTAAACGCCGGCTTCTTTTCGAATGGGGCCTTTGAACCAAAAACCCATCATGAGTGGAACCAGCATGGTGGCGGCACTCAAGGAGCCAAATAACTTCCAAACGGCCTTGATGGATTCGTAAAGACCCAACGCTAAGAAGATTGCAACGGTACCTGTCACGAGAATCCCAACGCGTGTCATCCAGACCACTTGGCGATCCGAAGCCTGTGGATGGATGATTTTTTGATACAGATCGCGAGAGAGTGTTGTTGCGGCCACAAAAAAGTAAGAATCTACGGTTGACATAATGGTGGCCAGCATGCCTGTAAAAAAAATACCTTTCATGACAGGGGGCAGAACGAGATTGGCAAGCATTGGATAAGCATGTTTGGGGTCAATTTCTGGAAAAGCAGCACGCGCATAAATACCAGCAAACGTGGTGCAGACATCAAAGAGCATCCAAAATAAGACAGAAAGAATAATACCTTTTTTTGCAATTTTAGCATTTTGTGCGGCATAGCAGCGCTGATAAAAGGTGGGGTCGACCAGGGTGGATAGGGCAATGAATCCCCACACCAGAAGTTCCGCAATCGGGTAGCCGCCGGTCCATGTAAAATGGGAAGCAGGCGTATGTGAAGTGAGATAAGCCCATCCCCCAAGTTTTATAAAACAAAAGGGAATGATGAGAGCAACGCCAATGCACATCAAGAAGAACTGAAGAAAATCCGTGTACACATCGGCCGGAAAGCCCCCCATCCATGTATACAAAATGCAAAATATGCCCCCCAAGACAATGCCGGTTGGCAATGGAATACCAAAAAGAACTTCGATCATGACCCCCAAGGAAATGACATAGACAATGGGGACCATATTAAAGAAATTCAGAACCAGTCCTAGTTTTCGAGCGGGTTTTCCATAAAAAATTTCAAGTTGATCGGGGAGGGTATATTGATTGCTTTCACGCAGACGCGCGGCCAGAAAGAATGCAAAGATAATGTAGGAAATGTACCAGAACAATCCTTGGGTCACCCAATTGTAAATCCCAGCTTCGTATGAAATTTCCCCAACGCCAATAATACCGCCGTACCAAGTAGAAACCAGTGTTCCTACAAAAAGCGGTAAGGTTAATTGTCGCCCCGCCAGGATATAAGACTCCATGCCTTTGATTCTTCGCGAACAACCATACCCAATGCCGATTAAGGCAATGAAATAAGCGACCATAATGGAATAATCTAAAAATGTGAAAGATACCGTCATAAAACTTGTGGTGTTCTGTATGGAATCTCAATGGTTATAAGAATAGATTTCATGGGATCTCCTTTCGCCAGCATTACCTGGATCAAGTGATGGGGTCGTTCCGTGAGTTTGAACCTCTCAGCCGCCTGCAAGCAGCTCCCCCGATTAAAATTAATTTTTACATAGGCATATTGTATGGGGATGTCAAGCTTGCTTTTATTTTATTTATTTGCAACGGCGTTTATTTTAATTCGCACACAGAAGAAAGTTGTTTGTGTGATCCGTCACAGTAGGGTTTGGTTTTGGATTGGCCACAGCCGCACCATGCCACAATTTTTTCTTCGGTAATTTCTACTTTCAAAGACCGAATGCCGGAGGTCAGTTGCCTGTGGGATCCATCGCAATAGGGCATTTTTTTTGACTCACCACATTGGCACCATGATTTGATTCCGGGGGTTTCTTTAATGACGTAGGGTTTTTTTTGTTCGAACATGATTTTCTCCTTTAAAAACTATTCGAAATACGTTGACTTTGTGGGATGCTTTACTATGATGAACTTCATGTTTTTTCAACTAAAAAAAATAATTTTGATTTTGATCGGTGCCATGTCTTTGAGTTTTTCGTATGCTCTGTTTGCCAAAGAAGGGCAGCCAAACCACAAACCTCATCCAAAAGATATTCCAGGGAAATGGGCAACTTCTTTTCAAGCTTATGGATCCATTCCAGTCAACGATGCCCTCAAGCGGGGGTATGATCCTGGATTTGGAGGAGCCTTTCGATTGGCTTATGGATTTTGGAGCGGTGTATCGGTGGAAGGGGATGTGAGTTATGAGCTTTTGTTTGCGAAAAGTGGCAAGGCTGATAAGGGAGAGAATAAACATTTGATCAGTCTAGATACAGGGCTTCGATATTCTTTCTATCTTTTGCGCAAGAAGCTTTCGATGTATGGGTGCCCTTTATTGGGGGTTACGGTCGATCTAACGCATCAGAAGTCGGTGGAGGTTGATTTTAACTATGTCCTTCAAACAGGGGTTGATGTACACGTAGACGAAGATTTAACCTTAGGCCCGCTGTTTAAGTTTAGGCATGTTCTTTCAGATGTTGATATATATTTGGTTCAAGTGGGTGCCCAAGCCACGTATTATTTTAGATAATTCTGGAGCCGTTCATTAAGCAGAAACTTTTGGTATGGTTGTTGAGTGGATTCAGCTTCGTCCTTTTGAGTCATGTTTCTTTTGCAGATTTTGAACCCTTTCGGTTGATTTTTACAGGCGATTTGCATTCAAATTTTGATCCAGTCCCTTCTGATCGTTCTTTGGGGGGATTTGCCCGTGTGCAATCGGTGCTGAATCATTTGAAAGAAGAAGCCCGGGAACAACAAATTCCCTATCTACAGCTCGATGCGGGAGATTGTTCGGAAGGGGCCATTTATTTTAATCTGGGGGCAGGGGTGGCCAGTTTTGAAATGCTCAATCGCTTACATTATGATGCCATCGTGGTGGGCAATCATGATTGGTTAACGGGCCCCTATGTTTTGGATAAAGTCTTAAGTCGCGTGACGCCGAACTTTAGTTTTCTATCGGCTAATTTAAATTACAAACATTTACCCGAAGACAATGCACTGCAAAAAAAAATTAAGCGGTATGAAGTATTCTACAAGGTAGGACAAAAATTTTTAAAAGCAGGACAAGAAGGGTTCATTCCAGATCCCGCCGTTGATTATTTTAAAGTGGGGGTTTTTGGTCTTTCTACCAATGAGGCATTGTATGGTTTTTTCTTTGATCCTGTGAAACTTAAAAATCCCTTGAGCGAAGCGCGCAATGTTGTGCTTCAATTACGTCGTGTGGAAAAAGTAGATGTTGTGATTTTGCTTTCGCATTTGTTGGATCGAGATGATTTGGATATTGCACAACATGTGGATGCGATTGATGTGGTGATTGGTGGGCATTCTCATCATAAAGTGATTCCAGATCAGAAGGACCAGGCGATGGTGATTGAGAGGGATACCCCCGACCCAAGATCGAATATGGCTTGGCTTGCAAAAACAGGAGAATTTGGGCGATTTGTAGGTGTGATGGATCTCGTTTACGCTCAAGATAGCATGCAATGGGGGTCTTGCCGATATGATTTGCTGGCGGTGGATGAGCAGTACCGTAAAGATTCTGAGATTGATGCGTTTATTCAAGAAAAACGCACAGAACTTGATAAAATTTATCTTCAAAAATTTAATCAAACTGAGAGTATTTTTTCAGATGAAATTGCAGAAAGCGCCATTGACCTTCATAAGTCTCCAAACACAGAATCGTATTTTGGAAATTTAATGGTAAGTGCCATTTATGAAAAGACAAAACCACTGG
Source organism: Deltaproteobacteria bacterium (assembly GCA_016198185.1). Classification (GTDB taxonomy): domain Bacteria; phylum Bdellovibrionota; class JACOXK01; order 2-02-FULL-40-11; family 2-02-FULL-40-11; genus JACQJD01. The sequence continues at coordinate 4,278 of JACQJD010000026.1, read as the reverse complement.
GGGTGGATTTTGCATTTAATAATTCTGAATTTTTTTCACATGGCTTATTAAAAGGAAAATTCCATACGGTCGATTTATACAACCTATTGTCTTTAATCTATGATCCTTTGCGGAATGTGAGTTGGACGGTTTGGACGTTTGAAGTGGATGGCATGACCTTAAAAAAAGCCATTGATATGGTATTTATGATGGATCGATTTTTTGATGTGGCCGGTCTAGAGTTGGTGGTTGATCCCACCCATTCGCCCGACAAAGTGATGATGGCGTGGATTGACGGAAAGCCGGTGGAAGATCATCAAATTTATAAAGTGGCGGCTCCCGAAGGAATTGCGAAAATTTTGAGACAGATGCAGGAAGAATTAACAGGGTTATCGAATTTTCAAGATACCGAAATTGAAGTTTGGCCTTTGTTTCGTACGTATGTTCAAGCGCACAGTCCTTTGCAGGCCGATGACGCTGCGATTCGGGTTTCAGGCCGTATTCGAACGTTGCAGCCTGATTTGGCTATTTTAAGTGAAGACATTCAAACCTCACAGGTTGCGACTGAAGACGGAACGCGCGTCCAGTTTGATATTAGAGTTAAAAATTTTGGATATGAAAAATTACCGACCGAACTCTTAAAGGGGGCGCGCACCAATCCGACCACGCTTTTGGTGTATTATGATGATACGCCAGAAAATCCCGTAGATGACATTGACCATTTGTTTTCATCTCCCAGTGCTTTCTTCCCCAAGCCTTATCGAGATTGGATGCCCAGGCTCGAAGATTTTCCAAGCCATTTGCAGCAGATTGCCGAAGTTCCTGTTCCTTCCTTGATGCCGAATGAAGAAACACGCGTTTCGGTGACGTGGGACATGAGAGCGCCTTTTTCAAAGCGTTACTATCCTTATTTGATTTATTTTTATCTTCCGACCAGTACGGCATTGGGGTTACGGGCACCCGCGCTCAAAACCATTCCTTTAGAGGCGACGCTTTTGGAGCCCGTGCAAGAAGTAAATCTATTTAACAATAAAGCCATGACAACCGTTCTCCTTCATCATTGACATTTAAGTTTAAATGGGAATGATCCGATAGAGTTACCAAGAATTAAACCATCTATGAATGAGAAACACTTTTTGAATCCTTTGCCGTTAATTCTTTTTTTAAGTGTATGCAGTTTGGCACATGCCAATTCGGAATTTTATAAAAAACCAGATGTGATCGCTCGGATGGAAAAGCGAGAAGTTGTAAGCGTGGTTAAGATTGATCCTGATCCAAAAAATAAAAAAAACAGAATTTTAAATATGACGGCGGTGGGTTTGGTGGAAGGGGTTACCACTTCTCGGGCACTTCAATTTATGGCGGATTATGAAAATCTTCAAAAAGTGGCCCCCCAATATATTAAAAAATCTGAATTGTTGGTCAGAAGAGAGCAAGGGAAGCTTCAAAAATATTTACACATGGTGACAGAAGTGAAAGCCTTGTTGCTGACGTATGAATTGGAAGTCTTTGCTCGGGTTCATGAAGAAGAGGGCAAGGACCATGCCAAGGTGGTTTGGGAAATTGTCCCTGCGAGGTCCTTAAAACACACCACAAAAGACATAGAACGATTTGTGGGGTTAAAAGGAACGGTGGGTGTTGAAAAATATCATATGCTGAGAATGCCCCCTGCGTTGGTGAACCACACGGGCAGAGGATTTTACCGACGTCAAACCGAAAAAGAACGAATTATGGTTTTATTTAAGGGGGAACTCAAAAAACCGGATAAAGACATGGCCCGACTGATTCCCAATTTTGTATTGCAATTTGCCATGGAAGTAGCATTGCAGCGAGTTGGAATTCTCCTTCGAAATTATATTGAAACGGCCAAAGAGGTACCTTCTCCTAAAAGTTTGGAAAAAATGGTTGATGCAGATTTACGCAACACGCCAAAACCGGCGGCAGAAACCTCCAGGGAACCCAGACCTCCAAAATAATTGACGGTTAAATCCTTTTTCAGTTACAACCACGTTCATGGATCGTAGCTTTGCATTAGAGCTTGTTCGTGTAACAGAGGCTGCTGCTATTTCGTCTGCCCAATGGATGGGGCGTGGCAATGAAGAAGAAGCCGATCGCGCTGCCGTGGAAGCCATGCGCCACACACTCAATACCATTTCTTTTGATGGGACCGTTGTCATTGGAGAAGGGGAACGCGATGAAGCGCCCATGTTGTTTATTGGGGAACGCGTGGGGCAGGGAGAGCCGCATCCCAAAGTAGATGTTGCTTTGGATCCTCTGGAAGGGACAACGATTTGTGCACGGGGAGATACCAATGCGCTTGCGTGTATTGCCATTGCCAACCGGGGATGTTTTTTGCATGCACCGGATACGTATATGCAAAAAATAGCGGTAGGCCCTGGCTTAAAAGATGCGATTGATATTCGAAAATCTCCGACTGAAAATTTAAAAAATATTGCAAAGGTCAAGCAATGCCCTCTTGAAAAAATCACGGTTATTATTTTAGATCGTCCACGTCACACGGATTTAATTTCGGAAGTTCGTTCCACGGGTGCCAGAATTATGTTGATTCGAGATGGGGATGTGTCTGCTGCCATTTCCACCTGTTATCCTCGTTCAGGGGTCGATGTGCTGATGGGGATTGGCGGTGCGCCCGAAGGCGTGTTGGCTGCAGCAGCGCTCAGATGTAAGAATGGCTATATGGAAGGTATTTTAAAACCGAGAAATGATCTTGAAATGGAGCGCGCAAAGCATATGGGTATTGCTGACATCCATCGTGTTTGGCGATTAGAGGACTTGGCCAGTGGGCCTGTGATGTTTTGTGCAACGGGGGTGACAACGGGAGCCTTATTGGAAGGCGTGCGATTTACCAAAGAAGGGGCCATGACCCATTCCATTGTGATGCGTTCTCAAACCGGAACCATTCGGGAAGTACGCGCCACGCATTATTTTGATAAAAAACCTTATTATTGAGGAGAACGGTTGATGTCTAAAGTCTCAATTCATGAAACATATGATTTGCCACAAGATAAATTTTATTCGGTGGTGACCGATTATGAAAAATACCCAGAGTTTTTATCTGAGATTAAAAGTGCAAAACTGGAGAAAGATTCTCCCAAACAAGTTGCCTTTACGCTCGAAAAAGTAAAAACATTTGAATATGTCTTAGAATTTAAAGAAAAGGCTCCTTGTGAAATTTCTTGGAGGTTGGTTCGCAGTAATTTGTTTAAGAAAAATAGTGGCGGATGGAAGTTTAAACCCCAAGGGGATCGCATTCTCGTGACCTATTCCTTAGATGTTGAATTTGGTTTTTTGGTTCCATCCTTTATTGTGAATGGGTTGGTGAAGAAAGACTTGCCCAAGGTGATTGAGGTTTTTAAAGAAAGGGTAGAAGCGCTGTATGGATAAAGATCAAAAAAAAGCTGAGGTGAATGAGGATGCAAAATTTGGAGATATTTTTAAAAAAGCATTCTATACGGGATTTGGTGCTTTGTTTATGACGGAGGCTGCCATTCGTTCCACGTTTTCTGAACTGCGGCTGCCCCAAGATGTTTTAAAATCTGTGCTGAGCCAAGCCCAAAAGGGGAAAGAAGAAGTTTTTGCCATCCTTCGGAGTGAACTTGCGAATGTTTTTTCTAAGATCAATGTTTCTAAAGAGATGGAGAAATTTTTAGAAAGACATGAGATGCACGTGCATATTGAATTTAAAGCAAAAACACCACGAGATCCTTCGCGGGGCGAGGGATAACGAGATCCTTCGCTACGTTCAGGATAAAATGCGCTACGTGCATTTTAATTTCTAAAATGTTCGATGAATTCCTTATCCGTTGCTTCTTCGTTTGTATTTTTATTTTTCAGTTTGTTCAGTAAAGCATCGCCTGAAGCATCTGGAATAAAAACCGGCTCGTCCTCTAATTTTTTCTGAGGAGGGGGCACGGGTTTGGAAGGGATCGTTGAGGTCTGATCACTTTTTTCCATAGGGGTGGATTCTTCTTTGGGTGAAGAGGTAGATTGATTTTGTTTGGGGGTTAATTTTCGTTGTGGCTTTGTTTTGCGCGGAGCAATTCGAATCATCGCTTTTGGGGGAGTTTCCTGGATGGATTCCGCTTCGATTTTAACAATGGGGTACAAAGAAAAATCAGATATCGATGGTTTTTCTTTTGGTGTGCTCTGTTGTTGTGTGTCTGGTTGGAGATGCAAAGGTGTAGATTCTACGGTTGCCCTGGGTGTTTGAGAACCAAATGTGTAATGAAGTCCTGCAAATCCTTTGACATGAGGCGTCGGCGTTACATAGGTAAATCG
>JACQJD010000025.1 GCA_016198185.1 Deltaproteobacteria bacterium | reverse complement strand
TTTTCTTTTTCTTTAGCCCCCCAGGGAAAAAGGGATATCTTTAAAATATCCCTTTTCCCCTGGGGGGGGCTAAAGAAAAAGAATAAAAAACAAAAGCAGCTTGGCCACTTTTAGAGGTGGCAGCTGCTTTTATTTTTTTTTATTTGGAAATCTAACGAACCAAAGGCCCCAAAAAAATGGTTGGGATTTTAAAGATCCCAAACCATTTTTTGGGGGGTTAAAGAGAGAGCCCATGCATAAACATCCTCTCATCATTACCCATTCCCATCTTCCTCACTAAATTAGAGAAAGAACCCAAAATGTTGCGACATTATTTATGCAGGAATCATTAGGGACTTGTTTTTTATATAAAGCATGTTAAAAGCACTTGCCCTCTAAGATAAAGGAGAAATTTATGTATAAATTGATTAAGATGCATTTGTTTTTTGGTGTGCTTTCGTTATGGATATCTTCAGTGACTCCAATGGCAGATGCTCAAGAGACGTCATCTTTGATGGCCCAACTTTCCAATACAAATCGGAATGCAGCTTATCGTATTTCAGGTGGATTTTTTTATGGAGCAGATTTATTAAAATATGATGGAGATGCCCTTTACAGCCTTTACAGGGCGAACACGCAGCAGTTTCAACTGTCGCAAAGTTGTTTTTTTGATTTTGGAACAGAACTTGGAGCCGTGATTCCTTTTACAATCCTAAGAGAACAATCATATGGAGATGGCGAGTGGTTTCGCCAACAAAACGTATTGGGTCGAATTGATGTGGGGCTCACTCAGCGAATGGATGCCCAAGATTTGGGAGCTTTTTCTGTTGGTATTCACTTTCTGCTGCCAACCATGACAAGGTTACGAGAAGATAACCCAGAATTGCCGAAGCTCTACAAAAACTTCACAAATCACTTAGCTTCCATTCTAATCATTGGCTATTTAAAGGAAATAGAGCTTGCTCCCCTCTTTTTAACCTCGGCCGTTTCATATAAAGTGAATAGGTCGAAACGTAATGAAGGTGTCACCATTGAGGCTGGAGATGTGGCAACGATTTCTATGGGTGCAGGAGTCCATTTTTTTTCTGAGCTTTCTTCTTGGGCTGGTTTAAAATATAGTCGCATTGCACCGCCTACAATCTCGATTTCTAAAATTTATTATTCGGATTTCGATTCAGAACAACGAAGCATCAATGTTCTTCATTTACTCCCGGGATTTAAATTAGATCTGTCTGAAAACGTTTCACTGAATGCCGAAGGACAGGTTCGACTTTATCAATCTAAACTTAAATTTAACAACATCGAAACACTCCTGATTTCGAGTATCGATGACCAAGGAAGTTTAGCAAAAGCAGCGATACAACTCGGATTTTCTGTGCGGTGGTTGTAATTTTTAAATGACATTGAGATAAATCTCGTTGATCTACACGAAGGCCATCGTTATAGTATTGCGATGAAATTTGGTGCAGTGGTCATGGCCGCAGGGTTGGGGACGCGAATGGCATCCACAGAGCCCAAGGTGCTCCACAAAATATGTGGAAAGCCGCTTTTGCTTCATATTGTAGAGCTCCTTTTATCTATGGAAGCTCAAAAAATTGCGGTGATTGTCAATCATGGTAAAGAAAAGGTGATAGAGGCTCTGAATGTTGCGCTATCTGCACAACAGAAAAAAAGAGTTCTATGGATAGACCAAAAAAAACCCTTGGGGACCGGGCATGCGGTGCTTCAAGCAAAATCTGCATTTCAACGTTTTTCATATCCCATGGTCATTCTTTCTGGGGATGTTCCAGCCATTGAAGCAAAACACATTTATGATCTTCTAGAAATCCATCAACAACAGAACCCACAAATAACTTTTGCAACCGCCCATCTTCCCATAGAAACGCCTTATGGCAGAGTGATTCGCCACGGTGGAGACGTTGTTGAAATCAAAGAAGCGAAAGAGTGTACCCCAGACGAACTCAAGATCCGAGAAATGAATTTAGGCTTGTATGTGAGTTCTGCAGAAAACGTATTTTCATTGCTTCCCCAGGTAAAAAATGACAATTCCAAAAAAGAATTTTATGTAACCGATTTGATAAAGCTTGCCACTACGAAGCAAGCCCTTTGTCTAGAACAAGCCGAATCTTTATTGGGCATTAATACAAAAATGGATTTAGCACATGAGGAGCGTGTGATGCGAAACAAACTCAATGAAAAATGGATGCAAGCGGGGGTTACCCTCGAGCATCCCGAAACCACTTATATTGATCCCGATGTGAAGCTTGGACAGGATGTTGTTTTGGAACCGAACGTGCATTTAAAAGGAAAAACCGTGATTGCATCCCATACGGTCATTCGAACAGGAACCATTGTTGAAGATAGTATCATTGGGGAACATTGCACCATTGGTCCTTATGCGAGGATTCGTCCCGGATGTCGGATTGAAAAAGAAGTTAGAATTGGAAATTTTGTGGAATTAAAAAACACTCGGATGGGAGAAGCTTCCAAGGCAGCACATCTAACGTATTTAGGGGATGCCGATATTGGAAAGCGGGTGAACATTGGTTGTGGGGTCATTACCTGTAATTATGACGGGGGATTGCGATATGCGCATAAGGCCAAAACAAAAATTGGAGATGATGTGTTTGTGGGGAGCGACTGTCAACTCATTGCGCCCCTTGTGATTGAAAAGGGGGCTTATATTGCCTCGGGCTCTACTGTAACCCACAAAGCACCCAAAGATTCCCTGGTGATTGCGAGAGCCAGACAAGTTACCAAAAAAAATTACATGCCCATGTTAAAGAAACGGCTGAAACGGACTTCATAAATATGTGTGGCATTGTTGGCTATATTGGTAAAAGAAATCCAAAAGACATTATTTACGAGGGGCTCAAAAAACTCGAATATCGAGGGTATGATTCTGCTGGTATTGCCTTGTTTCAAGAAGGCAAAATAAAAATCAAACGGTCTCAAGGCAAATTATCGCAGCTTCAAAAAGAGATGGCCGATCCTCATTTTTTTGCAACGCCGCATCATGAAATCTTTTTAGCTTTGGGGCATACGCGATGGGCGACACAAGGACGGCCTTCCGAAAAGAATGCCCATCCTCACCAAGCGGGTTCCGTTGTTTTGGTTCACAATGGCATTATCGAAAATTTTAGTTCGATTAAAGAAACCCTACTGAAGAAGGGGCATACTTTTGCTTCGGATACGGATTCAGAAGTGATTGCGAGTTTAATTAATGATCATATCCGCGAAGGGCATGACTTTGAGACATCGGTTCAACGGGCAGCACAGCAACTGGTAGGATCCTTTTCCGTTGGGGTGATGTTCGAAGGGGATCCGGGAACACTCATTGCCGTTCGGAATGGAACCCCCCTTGTCTTGGGCGTTTGCGAATCAGAAAATTTTATTGCCTCAGACATTGCGGCGTTGCTTTCGCATACGCATCGATTTGTTTATTTAGAGGATCAGGAGATGGCGGTTCTCAAAAAGGGACAGTGGGTCGTCAAAAACTTAAATGGCAAACCCATTTCAAAAGCCATCAAAGAAATCAATTGGACTCAAGAAATGATTGAAAAAGGTGGATTCCAGCATTTCATGCTCAAAGAAATCTTTGAACAACCGCAGGCCGTAATTCACACATTGCAAGACCGGGTTCGAAAGGATGAGCAAGGGCTTTTGTTTCCGGAGGTTTCCAAGCTTTTAAAAGAATTGAATCCTCTGGGACGAATTTACTTGGTAGCGTGTGGTTCGGCCTATTATGCCTCCATGGTGGGGAAATATTTATTCGAACAATTTTCTCATGTTCCCTGTGAGCAAGATTTGGCGTCTGAATTTCGATATCGAGAACCTCTGATTGGAAAGAATGACTTATTGATCGTAACATCTCAATCTGGAGAAACGGCGGATACCTTAGCAGCGTTGCGAGAAGCCAAAAAGAGAGGCGCTAAAGTTTTAGCCATTTGCAATGTGAAGGAAAGTTCCATTGACCGAGAAGCCGATGTGACGGTGTATACCTATGCGGGTCCCGAAATTGGTGTTGCCTCCACCAAAGCTTTCACCGCACAACTTACGGTGTTTGGCTTACTTGCCATTCATGTTGGGATGGTGAAAGGGGTGTTATCGGAGCAAGCGGCTTTTGATTTTATTCAAGAACTCATTCGTCTCCCACTTGCGATGGAAAATCTTTTAAAGCAAGATGCCTATATTAAAAAAATTGCTCAAAAATTTTACCGCAAAAAAACATTTTTATATTTAGGGCGTGGGACGAATTATCCCATTGCGTTGGAAGGGGCACTCAAGCTTAAAGAAATTTCCTATATGAATGCAGAAGGATATGCCGCGGGGGAAATGAAACACGGCCCTATTGCATTGGTGGATGAAGATACGCCGGTCATTATTTTAGCGCCTCAAGATCGTCATTATGAAAAGGTGTTGAGCAACCTCGAGGAAATCAAAGCCCGTGATGGTGTGGTGATTGCCATTGGAAATGAAGGCGATGAGCGGCTTAAAAAATTATCTGACTATATGATTGAAATTCCAAAGCGAAGTGAACTTTGCACGCCTATTTTGGAAGCCATTCCGGTTCAACTGATTGCCTATGATATTGCCCTTAAAAAAGGGACCGATATTGATCAACCTCGAAATTTGGCCAAGAGTGTTACGGTCGAATGACATCGCTGAACGACCAACAACAAAAGGCGGTAGAAACTTTAGAGGGTCCACTGCTCATTGTTGCAGGGGCTGGCAGCGGAAAAACACGGGTGTTAACGTATCGCATTGCAGCGCTGATTTCTAAAAAAAAAGCAGATCCTTCCCAAATTTTAGCGATGACCTTTACCAATAAAGCCGCTCGTGAAATGAGACAGCGGATTGAAACCTTGTTGGGGTTTGATACGCGGTCCTTGTGGGTGAGTACGTTTCATGCTGCTTGTGTTCGGATTTTACGATCTGAAATTCAAGCGTTGCCTGGGTATCAATCTGATTTTGTGATTTATGATGACGCAGACCAACTTACCTTGATTAAGCAATGCTTAAAAAGATTGAATCTGGACATGGATCGTTTTACGCCCCAAGCCATTCAAGCCAAAATTGGCCGTGCCAAAAATCGAGGCTGGGGCCCCCAAGAGCTTGGGACCAAAACCCTTTCTACATACGATGAAAAAATATGTGAAATTTATCAAGTATACCAAGAGCAGCTGGTTCAAAACAATGCTTTGGATTTTGGCGATTTGTTGATGCGTACGGTTGAGATTTTTAAAAAAGATCCTGCCGTCTTAGAAAAATACCAACAACAGTTTAAATTTTGTCTTATTGATGAGTATCAAGACACCAACCATATTCAATATGTGCTCATGAAACAGCTTGTTGCCGTGCACCAAAATATTTGTGTGGTGGGTGACGAGGACCAATCGATTTACAGTTGGCGAGGGGCAGATATTTCTAATATTTTATCGTTTGAGCATGATTTTCCCTCTGCCAAGGTAATTCGCTTGGAGCAAAATTATAGATCCACTCAAAATATTATTGAAGCGGCTTCTTGCATCATTGCCAATAATAAATCTCGAAAACCCAAAAAACTCTGGACCCAAAATCAACCCGGAAGCTTGGTAGGTAAAGTCAGTGTTGAAGATGAATATCATGAGGCACGTTTTGTTGCTGCAGAAATTTTAAGACGGGTCACAGCGGGGGCGAATCTCAATGAGTTTGCAATTTTTTATCGAACCAATGCGCAATCACGTGTTTTGGAACAAGTATTGAGAGAGCAAGGCATTGCCTATCAAATCTATGGCGGGATGCGGTTTTATCAACGTTTTGAAATTAAAGATATGCTGGCCTATTTTCGATTGCTTGTAAATCCCAAAGATGACGTTAGTTTTTTAAGAGCGGTTAATTCCCCAGCCCGTGGCGTTGGAAAAGTCACGCTGGAAAGAATTGCTTATCGTGCCAGGGCTGAAGAGAGGAGCTTCTTTGAAGCCACGGTGGTCATGTGTCAAAACAATGAGCTTTCGCCAAAAATCCAAGCTACTTTGCAGTCGTTTACAAAGATGATTGAAGAAATTCGAGGGCAAAAGAAATCTTTGCGAGAGCTCTATCATTTATTATTGGATCAAACAGGCTATGTTCAAGCTTTGAAAGAAGAAAATTCATTTGAATCCTTGGCGCGGATTGAAAACTTGGAAGAATTAGAAAGTGCTTTAGGTGAGTTTGAAAGCCGTAGATCTGATGTTACGATCTTGGCTTATTTGGAAGAAATTTCGCTGGTTTCGGATGTAGACGCATTAAAGGAAGAAACGTCCTCTGTAAAACTGATGACCATTCATTCTGCCAAAGGGCTCGAATTTCCGGTGGTGTTTGTGGTGGGGTTAGAAGAAGGTTTATTCCCACACCATCATCTGGAAGGGGATGCCGCAGAACTTGAGGAAGAAAGAAGGCTCTGTTATGTGGCGATGACGCGTGCGCAAGCGTATTTATATTTAATTCACGCGCGTTCTCGGCATGTTCATGGAACCATCCAACACGCCATGCCCTCTCGTTTTCTAAATGAAATTCCAGATGACTATCTTCAAGAAATTGATTTAAGGAAAAAAATAGCTGTTTCAAGTCGGCAAAGAATCTTTAAAAAAGAAGCCCCTCAGGTTGAAGAGGAAGATGTGAATCAAGATGTTTGCGAAAGTCCTTTTTACACAGGGATGCGGATCCGTCACGGTGAATTTGGAGCAGGTGTTATTTGTCGTGTCGAAGGGCAGCAGGAAAATACCAAGCTGACGATTAAATTTAAAAATGGCGTGGTTAAAAAATTCTTAGCCCACCAAACCCCACTGGAAATGGTTGGCTAAAAAAAAACGATTATTGACGACTGAGAGCTTATTTTTTTCGGAACCATCCATTTTGAATATCATTCACAAAATTGTCTGGATAGATCCAACGGGCATGATAGGCAGCTACCTTGGCATCTGAAGAAAAGGGGCTTAGATCATCCAGAGCATGAACCACTCTTTTTAAATTTCCATTGGTTAAAGGGCGCTGTAATAAGTCTCTGATACTTGGAACAGCTGAAACGGCTGCTTCCCCCAATTTTCCAAGAACCAGAGCACTTTCAACTGCAATCCATTCTTTTGGATCACTGGTTACCATGCTGGTGAGCTTATGAACCAAAGGTGCTCCTGCGCTTCTAAATGCCCCAGCGGTTAAAACTGCCCACCATCGATCGTGTGCATTTTTGGTATCAAGGGCATCTGATACGAATGGTAAGAATGGTGCTTTCTTGTCTTCTGAAATGGCATAGACGCCATCAACCGTACCCCCGCGAACAAGATGTGGCGTCTCTGGATTGAGTGCCGCCAAAACCAATAAGGAAACTTGCCAATCGGCCAAATTGTAATTTCCCAAAGCAGCGGCCGACGTTTTTCGGACCATGGTACTGGAATCATACTTAAAGGCCTGAACCAAGGCTTCGATGATTTCTGAATTGTCTTTTTCTGTTGAAAATTTGGCCAAGCACAATGCCGAAAAACTACGAATGGTTTCTACGGGATCTCGAAGCAGTGCCTGGGTAAAAACAGTTATAATCTTTTCTTGGTCGGTTTCGCTTAATGTTGAAAATTCTGGTGCTGTGGCTGTTTTTTCAAGTTGAACCAAAATATCCGTTCGTGCGCCAGGGCTTACTTTTGACCAATCGGTTCCTTCAAGCGGCAAAAGGAAGCGGTCTTGTGCTTTCAAACTGGTTCCAATGCCAAAGCACCCCATGAAGAAAATCAAATTGAAAAGCATGAGAAGTCGTTTTTGTGTTTGAAAGCAAAAAGATCCCTGTTTTTGGTTCATAGGCCCTCCCATTTGGGTTGATTTATTTTTAGACAGTGAAAAAACTTTTGACACCATGTTTACTTATTTTGAGCTCAATTCCAGTTCAAAATAAGGTAGAGAATTTTCTATGCAATTCAGGTGCCATTATTGGCCATTCAGGATCTTTATGAGGGGATAGGCGTATGGCACTGCTCATACCTTTGTGGCGGCATTGCCTTTCGAGCTACAGAGGCATGAGCAGTGCCATGTTTTTATTTCTTTTCAAGATGCTTGTGGATGAAGCTGTAACGCTCATAATAAGTGTACATGCCCAGCAATGCGACGACCGCAATCCCGACCGAAGCCAGCCATGTCTTTGAAATGGGGAGCCAATAGTTTGCAAGTGATGCAAATAAAGGACTGATTGCCGAAGGTACGCCAATCCATACAATGCGCTCAGCCCGTTGCATGACACCTACGGTCATTTTAAGTCCTAATTGTCCGGCACGGGCTTTGCTGTAGCTAATCATCATGGCCGAAAAAAATGCTACAAATACCACATAAAAGAAAAGCTGATTGGCGTAGTAATTTAAGAGCCCCAAGTACATGAGAGCCTCGCCCATGCGATCCAAATTGGCATCCCAAAAATCTCCTGTAGCTGAAACTTGGCCTGTGCGACGTGCCACACGGCCATCAAAAATATCCATGGTTCCGCCCAGCAAAACACACCAACCTCCCAAAACAAACAAACCAAAACCATAGGCCATACAGGAACCAAACGCGAATATCAGGCCATACAGACTAATCATATTGGGTGAAATTTTTTTGCGAATAAAAAATTCTTCAAGGGGGGCTGTGATCCATAGCCACCATTCTCGCGTGGTGCGGTTCACCATAAAAGATTCACCTCGTTCGCCCAACTCCCGATCTCTTTTATGTTTTTCTTTTTGGAAGAAAATGAAATAAAAATACGAGCTCAGCATGGCCACCAAAAATAAAGCATAGACGATCAATAAAATACTGATACTGGAATTCATCATGGATTTAAAAAGTATAACGTGCTACACTTTGAAATCAAAGTATTTTTGACAAATCAGTTTAAAAAGTATGGGTCTGTTTCAATTTAGCAATATCAATCGAAAAGTTTATACCAGTCTGTTTTTTATTTCTTTTGCGGTGATTTTATTTACCTTTATTGAAAGGCCTTATTCCCATCGCTATTTTATGGTCATTCGGGGGGCTTCTTTGGAAGTCGAAGTGATGTCTTCTCCTTATGCACGGCAGAAAGGACTGATGGGAAGGCAATTTTTAGAAAGCAACCATGGCATGCTGTTCGTTTTTCCCCAGGAAGAGCGGGTAACCTTTTGGATGAAAAACACATTGATCCCCTTGGATATTGCTTTTATGGATCACACGGGCAAGATTACGCAAATTGAACATATGGTTCCCGAAAACTGGACAGTGAAACCTCCCGAGGTTCGATCTAGAGAAAAAGTAAAATATGCCTTAGAGGTCAATCAAGGGTGGTTTGAAAAAAATCAAATCAAACCTGGAGATATCGTTCATTCTTCACGAACGATTTTAAGAATCCAGCCCGAGTGAATGCGATTTTACTTTTCCAATGTCTTGAATCAAAACCCAATTTAATTCTTTTCCGTTTCTTTTTTTATCAAAAGCGAATCCTTTGAGGAGCCCTTCATCATAAGGTTTTTCGCAAAAGCCATAATGTTCCAATAGGGTTTTAATTTTTTGATGGGTTTTGTGTTGGCACAATTTGTGTTTTAAAGAAAGATGGAGCGCAAAATAAAGCCCTTGAGCAACGGCTTCTCCATGAGAAACGTCACTGTTCCCTTGGCCAAAGGTTTCGAGAGCATGGCCAAACGTATGGCCTAAATTTAAAGATCTTCTTTCAGAAAAATCATATTCATCGTGTTCGATAAATTTCTTTTTGACCGTTAAGCATTCAAAAACCAAGGTTGTGAACAGTTTGTGATCGCGTTGTTCGAGGAGTTTTGTCTTATGCGCATGAAGCATGTTCCATAGCCTGGGAGATCCAATAATGGCATATTTAATGACTTCTGAAAAACTGGATTGAACTAAAGTTTGAGGTAACGTCTTTAAGAAAGAAACATCGATGAAGACAGCCTCAGGGTGATGAAACGTCCCCACCAAATTTTTCCCTTGGGGTAAATTAATACCGCATTTTCCACCCACAGAACTATCGACTTGTGAAATAAGAGAGGTGGGAATGGCAAAATACGGTAATCCTCGCAGATAAATAGAGGCTACGAATCCACATAAGTCTCCTAAGACGCCGCCTCCAACATAAACCAATGGGGTTGATCGATCCGGTCGCAATGCGGTTAATTTTTCAATGAGCTCTTGAACCTGGGCGAATGATTTATTTTTTTCAACGTCTTGAATTTCAATTTTTTGGATCTCAAAGTGTGAGGCTAACGACTTTAAAATTCGATCTGCATAGAATTTATCGAGATGGGTTGAAAACAACAAGATAAGTTTTTTCGAAGAAGTGTGCTTCTCAATGAGTGAACCTAAATTCTGCAAGATTTCTTTATGAGCGATGTAAGCGTTATACGGTTTTTTGCTCGGGGGGCGTACGCAAATTTTTTTCATAAGATTTTAAGTAATGCTCAAAGTGATCTAACACTTCTGAAAAAGAGTCGCCAGCAAATTTTTCTAAAAAAGCGTTCAAAATTTCAATGGCGGTTACATTTTTAGCTACGATAGCGGCTGCTGGAACGGCACAGGTATCTGTTCGTTGGGCAAGCGGTTTTGAAGTTTTTTTGCTGACAAGGTGAATGCTGTTAAGATTTTTTCGAGGCAGCGAAGAAAGAGGTTTCATGACAGCAGAAATGACAATGTCTTGGCCAGTGGTCATTCCCCCTTCAAATCCACCGGAATGATTGGTTTTTCGATAAAACCCAAATTGTTTTATTTTCTGGGGATGATAATAGATTTCGTCCTGAAATTGAGATCCCAAAAATTCACAGGCCCGAAATCCTTCACCGATTTGAACGCCTTTGATCGCTGGAATGGCGCAAATGGCATGTACAATGTTGGCGTCTAATCTTTTGTCCCACTGTGTAAAGGAGCCTAATCCCAACGGAACACCTTTGACGCGTATTTCAAAAATACCACCCACCGTATCTCCTTTTTTTTGGCAAGATTGAATGTGTTCGATCATTTTTTTTTCAATGGCAGTGTCTGGACATAACAAGGGGGAGTTTAAAATGACGGATTGTGTTTCCCATGGGTCGAGCGAATCTGAAATACGAATGCTTCCCAGTTGACGAACATACGCTAAAAACTCAATTTGAAACTTTTTAAGAATGGATTGGCACAAAGCCCCAATGGCAGTTCGAATGGCGGTCTCACGTGCAGAGGCACGTTCTAGGGTGTTGCGAATATCATCATGCTGAAACTTAAGGGTTCCCACAAGATCCGCATGGCCAGGGCGTGGTGTTAAGAGCGGTGGTAAGGTGTCCCACGATTTTGAATCCTTGTTTCGAATCAAAAGGGTGATGGGAGATCCTAAAGATCGATTGTTTTTAACGCCAGAAAGAATTTCGAGTTCATCTGTTTCAAGTTTCATTCGGTGAGAACGCCCAACTCCCATGCGACGTCGATTTAATTCTTCTTGCAGGGTGATTTTGTCAAGAGGACATCCAGCCGGCAAGCCTTCTAGGATGGCTACAAGGGCGGGACCATGGGATTCACCGGCGGTTAAATATCGAATGGGCATGACTCGTTATTTTTTATCTAAAGAGGCCACGAAGTTTTTAACTTGCGCTAACCTTTCTTTTGTATCGCGGATAATAATGGTATTCGTAGGCCTGTCAATAGAGATACTGCCACGGCCTGATAATAATGGATAGAGATGGCGGCTCATCAGAGCCGCTTTGCGGTAAGCAATGGGTAGAAATAAAACATCGAGTGTTTCGAGGGTTTCTTTTGCTTCTAACGCTTGATAAGCAATTTCTTTTTCAGATTTGAGTGCTTCCAAGGTCGAGATTCTCAGAATATTTCCTTGTTGAGTATAGCCCAGTCGGTAAGCTTGTAAGATGGCCACAAAGGCTTGATCCCAAGGAACATTCACCAATCGTAGGGTTAATTTTCCAGCGACATCTTTTCCAACGATAATATTGTAATCACTGGCATTTGAAATCATTTTAAACACTTCGCTAAGATCCGTGTCTTTGGCTTGGATCGATATTTTTCGTCCTGGCAATTGGGTGGGGGATGTTAAATAGTGTCCATAATCTAAGGGAGCCTTTTTTTGGCTTTCAAGATAAGTTGCCACAGGGCGTTTTTTAAATTCGATGCTGAGTTCATTGGCGGTATGAGAAAGTTTGACCGCAATGGATTCGCTGAATTCAAAAATAATTTTGGTGCTGGGATAAGGAGATTCTTGAACAATGACATCTATTTTTTGTAGAAAACTATCCAGCTCTTCAAATTCTTGCGGAACAACCGCGGAGGAGGGCTTAAAGTCTTTAATTTCCAGAATCAACCGACGATCTTCTTCTTCTTTTTGAAGATCAAACGCTTGGGAGGCGACGAGCGTCAATTGTTCTTTTAGAGATGTTGTTTCTCGATTCAAAGATTGGAGCAATTTCTGGGTAAGAGCAGGTTCTTCTTTCTGAGAAGGTGCTCCTTCAGAAGAGGGACGTTTATCTTTCGGTGGTTCAACTTCGATTTCTTCTTCATCTTCATCTTCTGGAGAAGGGGGCAGTGCTTGGGGTTCGGTTTTAGAAGGGGGCAAGACCTCTGGGGTGGATTCAGAAGGAGGGGCTAAATCTTCAGAGTCTTCTTCTACGTCATCTGTTACGTTTTGCGATGATTTATTTTCAGAAGGCTCTATGGGTTCTAGGGGGGGTGTTGGGGCTGCATCGCCTATGGTGGGAGCACCCGTTTCACTTTCGGTCTCTTCTTGTTCTTGCAATTCTTTTTCTTCGTCGTCGGAGCGTTCTTTTTCTGCTTCTTCATCGGGGGTTGAGAGTGCTTTGGGGGGCGCTTGTTCTGCCACCGTTGGCAAAGGGTTACCCAGCGGTCTAAAATCTACGCGTAAACCATATTCCGTTTGTCGTGTTGTAAAATCAACATCTTGGTTTAAATAAATCCATAGCTGACTCGTCTTTCCTTCCGGAGAGGGCACTTCTTTTACTTCTATGGATTTAATGGCGGGGTCTTTAATCTTTTTTGGAAACTTGACTTGGCTTACATTTAATTTTGGAAGATTTAAAAATAACGCATAGGGGCTTTCTGTTTTATCAATATAAAAGTTCGATACGGGTTTGGTGGTAAAGAGGCCCACATGAGAAATATCCTTTGTTTTGACGTGTTTGATTTCATCGAGATAGGTTTGATTTGGATCTCTGGGTTTTCTTCCGGAACACCCCGCCAAAAGAGTACAAATCAGAACACCCATCAAGAGAGACTTTTTGATCATTTTATCTGATCTTCGAATTGATACGTTACTTTTCCAAAAGATCCTGCAATGACAACAATGTTATCATCGATTCTTGTTACTTTACCATCTTTTTTACCGACCCGTGTACCTACGGTTGCGGTGAACGTTTTACCTTCGGGTGTTTCAAAAACAGCCATATTCCGATCCGTTCCCCAAAGAATGGCTTTAAGCGTGATGGTTTGCAACGAAACATCTTCCAAAGATTTTACAGGTCTGGGTTTCATAGGCTCTACCAAAGGTGCGAACGGATTGCGTTCAGCCTGAAGATGAAAGGGGATGATGACCAAAAGCACATAAAGGTATTTTTTCATGGTTGGCTCCCTTGTTGACGGTACGTGGTGGCTTTTGCGTTGGCCAGAATCAAATAAACGCTATTTTCAGATCTGGGTTTGGATAAATCAACACTGGAAATCAGAACTTTTCGTTTTTGAGAAGTGACGATTTGAAAGAAATTTAAAATCTGATCAAACGTTCCTTCAATGGCAATTTCAATGGGCATTTCAACGAGTGGCGGAAGCTCCTTTTCTTGTAAAGGCTTAAATCGAATAAAATGAATTCCCAATTTTTGACTCTCTCGAGTCCATTCGGAAAGTAAAATTTCTATTTCATCTTCTTTGGGAAAAGCATTGACAAGTTCTGAAGGCAGGGAGGGGGTTGGTGCGGGCAGTTGTTTTGAAGCCAACGTATTTTTTTGAGCGGTTAATTTTTGTAGCGAATTTTCAAGGGTTTCTAATTCGGTTTGTAATCGCAACAGCTGTTGTTCCCGAGGGGAATAAAGGCCCACATAAAAAAAGATCAAAATAAAAACCGCGAGCGTAAAGAGCAAAAACAACCGGAGTAAGGAATTGAATCGATTCATACGCCTTTCAGTCCACATTGAATGGTAAATTGTTTTACGTTTTGTTCTTCAAGCAATGTTTGTTCGGTTAAAATCAATTTAACGGTTTCAAATAATTGAGAAGAGCGAAGTTCAGATAAAAACTGTGAAACACTTTCATGGGTGAAGGTGTACCCCGTGATGGTGATGTTGTCTTCATGGTGAGCCAAGTGGTAGATCCAAGCATTTTGAGGCAGGTGATCTCGGATGGTCGAAAGAAGGGTGATCAAAAGAGGCTGCTCCATTTTAAGGGCATCCATGATTTTGGGATCCAGCGTTGGTTTTGGAGGTGGTAAAATACTCGATTGTGCTTGAAGGTCTTTTTCAACGACAGAAATTTGGTCTTTCAGAGAGAAACGTTTTAGTTCCAGTTCTGCATTTTTGTGATCAATGTTTTGATAAAAAGAGATTAAAAAAGCCACTTCAAATCCAATTAAAATAAAGGCAAATATAAACACAAACAGGGATGGTTTATAAGTGCGAACAGGACGTTTCAAGAGAGGGTTGAGGTCAGCAGATTTTTGAGAATTTCCCAACAGATTGATTTTTGTTTTTTTCATGATCCGCAATTTCTCATGGCAAGCCCCAGGGCAAGCGAAAAAATGGCAGCTTCTTGTTTTAATTCAAACGCACTTCGTATGTTTCCACCGCGATCAATGATTTTAAAAGGGGAGAAATATTCGGTGGGGTATCCGAACTCTTGACTGGTCCACTCTGGAAGCGCTGATACCAGAGAAGCTCCGCCGGAAAGCAAAATTTTATCTAAATGAACTTTTGGGTTTTGAGAAAGAAAGAACTGTAATCCTTGATGAACCTCCGTCAGCATAGAGCGCATGCTTGTTTCCATGATGGTTAGGGTTTCCTTGGGTAGATCACGTTGCGCAGAGCAATTAATTTTAAGCGCTTCGGCTTCGGTAAGGCTAAGGTGCAGCGCCTCTCTTAAATCTTGAGAGATGTTTTGGCCACCCGTCAGGAAGGTTTGATGGAAGATACATAAATTTTTTTCAAAAATCATGAGATGGGTCATCTCTGCCCCCATCTGAATCAAAGCGTGGGAAGGTACGATTTCAATAGGTTCGTATAAATGTGAAAAGGCGGTGGCGACCGTTTCTACAGCGACGGGATGTAAATCTGCATTTTCAATGACACGCAGAAAACTCTCCAAATAGATTTTCTCAACGGCAATGAGCATGAGCTCCATGGTTTGGGCTTGGTCTGTGATCGTATTTAAAATTTGAAAATCCAAATTGGATTCATCTGGGTTACAGGGAAGGTGTTGAGCGGCCAATACCGGTAAATGTGCTTCAAGTTCATCCTCATTCATGGCAGGGATGGAAATTCGTTTAGATAAAACAGCGGGTCCACTGACTGCAAATGCAACCGATACAGAACGAATTTCTTCTTTTTGAAATAATTCTTTCAGCGCTCCTTCTAAAGTGAGGGCATCTATAATTTCTCCTTGTGCGATGGTCCCAGTGGGAAGCGCTAACCGCCCGAGTTTCTTTACGGAATAGGTTGGATGACGGGCTTCAACCGTAGCAACTTTCAGTGCAGAGGTTCCAATATCCAATCCCACAATAGGTCCTTCTGGTCGTTTGCGACTTAAGATAGGCATTTTGCTCTCCAAAATTTCGTAAGTTATGAATATTTATAGCAAATTTGGCATCACTAGACAATAAGATAGATTTCCTTTTGAAAAGGTGCTAGAGCAACTAAATTATGAAAATATCACCGCAAGAGGTCGAGAGATTGGCGAAATTGGCATGGCTCAAGCTGGATCCAGAAGAAGTGAAGCGGTATTCTCAAGAACTTTCTTCCATTTTAGATTATGTCGAAACCCTCAATCAATTGGATACTTCCCAAGTATCCCCCACTTACCATGTGGTTCCTCAAAAAAGTCATTTACGTAAAGATGAGATTGGGCGTTCTTTATCGCAAGAGGAATTTTTATCGATGGTTCCTGCACATGAAGAGGGAGCTGTCAAAGTTCCTAAAATTATTGATATTGAGTAAGGCGCATGGAACCTTTTCATTTGACGATTTTTGAATCGCAGGCGTTGCTAAAAAAGAAATCTTTAAGTGCTAAAGAATTAACAGAATCTGTCTTAAAACGGATTGAAGCGACACAACCGAAATTAAATACGTTTATCACGCTTTGTGAAGAATCAGCGCTTTGCTGTGCCAAAGAAGTAGATGAAAAAAGAGCTCGTGGCGAAGCATTGTCTCCTTTGGCAGGGATTCCCATTTCACTCAAAGATATTTTTTTAACCCGAGGGATGAAAACGACCTGTTCTTCCCGCATTCTTTCAGATTTTATTCCTCCGTATGATGCCACGGTGGTCGATCGTTTAAAAAAGAATGATGTGGTGCTGGTCGGAAAAGCCAACATGGATGAATTTGCGATGGGATCTTCCAATGAAAATTCTTATTTTGGGCCTGTTAAAAATCCATGGGATTTAGAACGAACCCCGGGAGGTTCTTCCGGTGGCTCAGCGGTCAGTGTTTCAGCCGGGCAATGTTTGGGAAGTTTTGGGACCGATACCGGGGGATCCGTTCGATTGCCTGCCGCTTTATGTTCGGTCGTAGGTTTAAAACCAACGTATGGCAGAATCAGTCGGTATGGCGTCATTGCTTTTGCATCTTCTTTAGATCAAGTGGGGCCTCTTGGAAAAACCGTTCAAGATGTGGCGTTGCTTTTAGAAGCTGTGGCTGGTTATGATTCTTTTGATTCTACGTCTCATCCGATACCCGTGCCATCGTATCAAACTGCTTTGAAGAAAGATTTAAAAGGCTTAACGATGGGTATTCCAGATGAATATTTTAGGGAGGGGATAGATCCAGAGGTTTTGAAAGCAGTTCATACGGCGATCGATCAGCTTCAAAAATTAGGTGCAAAACGGGTGAAGATTTCATTGCCGCATTCTTCGTATGCCATTCCAGTGTATTATTTAATCTGTACGGCAGAAGCGAGTTCCAATTTGGCACGGTATGATGGGGTGCAGTATGGATTTCGAGCAACGGCCTCGACGTTAGCCGAGATGTATTTAAAAACGAGGGGAGAAGGCTTTGGTCGTGAAGTGAAACGTCGAATCATGTTGGGAACGTTTGTGTTAAGCAGTGGCTATTACGATGCGTATTATAAAAAGGCGAGTCAAGTAAGGACCTTGATCCAAAAAGATTTTACGGAAGCCTTTAAACAGTGTGATGTGATTGTAACCCCAGCTTCTCCCACAACCGCATTTAAACTTGGAGAAAAAACAGAGAATCCTTTGGAAATGTACCTCACAGACATTTTTACAACGTCTGTTAATTTGGCAGGTTTGCCTGCTTTGGTTCTTCCTTGTGGGTTTGATCAAAAACAATTACCCATTGGGCTTCAACTGATTGGTCCACATTTTAAGGAAGAGCGTTTATTTCAGATGGGACATGCGTATGAGTCTGCAACCGATTGGCATACGCGGAAACCATCGTTATGAATTACGAAACCATTATTGGATTGGAAGTTCATGCCCAACTTAGGACTCAGAGTAAAATTTTTTGTCGTTGTGCAACAGAATTTCATGCATCTGAAAATCAAAATGTCTGTCCTGTGTGTATGGGGCTTCCAGGAAGTCTTCCGGTTCTGAATGAAAAAGCGGTCGCATTTGCATTGAAAATGGCGGTGGCGACGCACTGCCAGATTCAGCCAACCTCTATTTTTTCACGAAAAAATTATTTTTATCCAGATCTTCCAAAAGGGTATCAAATTTCTCAGTATGATAAACCTTTGGCAACCGCGGGTGTCGTAGAAATTGTGCTCGAAAACACTTCTAAAAAAATCAGACTCCACCGCATTCACATGGAAGAAGATGCGGGCAAAAATGTGCATGGCGAACGCTATAGTTATGTAAATTATAATCGTGCGGGCATCCCCCTCGTTGAAATTGTCTCTGAGCCGGATTTGAGAAATGCACAAGAAGCGGCAGAATATTTAAGAACCCTGAGATCTATTTTAAGATATTTAGATATCAGTGATGGAAACATGGAAGAAGGTAGTTTCCGGTGTGATGTGAATATTTCACTTCGTCCGGAACGCAGTGACCGTTTTGGAACCAAGGTTGAAATTAAAAATATTAATTCGTTTCGATTTGTTGAAAATGCCATTCTTTATGAAATGGAGCGGCAACGGATGTGTTTGGAAGAGGGAAAAAGGATTGTTCAGGAAACGAGACTTTGGGATGAGCACGAGGGAAAGACTTTTTCGATGCGCCAAAAAGAAGAGGCCCATGATTACCGTTATTTTCCAGAGCCCGATTTAATGCCTCTTGAAATTTCAGCGGAGTGGGTGAGTCAAATTCGATCCACCCTTCCGGAGTTTGAGCAAGTTAAAAAACAGAGATTCATGACGCAGTATCAGCTAACAAACTATGATGCCAAACTGTTGGTACAGGAAAAAAGTTTGGCAGATTATTTTGAGCAAACCGTTCATCGGGGAGGCGATCCAAAGTTGGTGTGTAATTGGATTCTTTCCGAAGTGTTGCGTGAATTTGAAGTTTCCAAGGTTGCATGCAGTTCTTTGACGCCAGGTCATTTGGCAGAGTTGATTTGTCTTATTCAAAAGGGTACGATTTCTGGCAAGATTGCAAAAGACGTGTTTGAAAAAATATTGAAACAAGGGAAAATGCCGAGCCAAATTGTTCGCGAAGAAGGATTGGAGCAAATTTCAGATGCGGCACAGCTTGAAAAGGTGATTGAGTTTGTTGTTTCGGAACAGGGTGATTTGGTGAAGCAGTATCGGGAAGGTCAGAAAAATAAGTTTTCGTTTTTGGTAGGACAGATTATGAAAAAAACGCAGGGAAAAGCAAATCCGAAAATCGTGAGTGAGCTTTTAAAAAATAAATTAGAGAGGGAAGACACATGATCAAAAAAATTCTAATTGGCTTGGGGATTGTCGTTGTTCTTGTTTTAGGGGTCGTTATTTCATTGCCTTTTTGGATAGACATGAACGCCTTTAAAGGCAAGATCACAGAAACCATTAATCACAATATTGAGGGCACTTTTCAAGTGTCTTCTGTAAGCCTTCGAGGGTTGACGATTCAAGCCCATAAAATGTCATTAGAATCGAAAGATACGTTTAAACACCGCGAAATTCTTTTTGTAGAAGATGTACGAGTGAAAGTTTCTTTGTTTTCATTATTGATGTTTCACCCCCGTGTTACGCTCGAACTTTTATCGCCTAAAATAGATCTTGTTAAAAATCAGCAAGGAAAACTCAATGTGATGAGTCTTGTAAAGACAGCACCCAAGCCCGATGTTGTGGTTCAAAAAAGCAGCAAAGATTCTAAAACCCAGAGGGTGTTGCCCGCATTTTTAATCAATGCCAAAGTGACATTGGCGGTGGAACAAGCGCAAGTTCAGTATATCGATGAGGGGACTGGATCTAAAACGGTCATTCGCGATTTGAATGTAAAATTAAAAAACGTGTCTTTGAATGACCCCATTGATTTTGATGTTGCGGCTGTTGTTGCTGGGGGCGCGAATGCCCCGGCCTTTTTTCAAGGGCTGGTCAAAGCGAAGGGGACGGCCGAAGTTCAAACATCGGCACAAAAAAGGATTGAAAAGATTCAATTGAATTCTCAAGTTGGATTAGGGGCCTTGGAGATTTCATTAAAAGGGAGCATTTCAGATTTAGAGACATTGCAAGCGAATCTTGAGGTATCTACGCCATCTGTTTCTTTGGCAGAGCTTCGAAAGTCTTTTGGTTTTTTGCATCCTTTTGCGATTCAGGGAACTTTTGAAATGGCGGGTAAGGTGAAGGGCCCTCTGAAGAAATACGATGTCTGTACCGTTGATCTTCAATCACACTTAAAGCTTGCTATGAAAGAAACGCAACTGGAGCTTACAACCAACGTGTCGGAAGTTTTAAATCATTTAAAAGCCACGATCTCATTAAACGCCAACAAAGTAGATTTGGATGAATTGTTATCGGGTCCAAAAATGGCTCTCGGCGGATGGATATGGATGCCCGTTGCCGTGGCGGCCCCTGTTGTTTCTCAGCAAAAGGATCTATTGGGAAATTTTCGAAACAATGAAATTTTACGAGGCTTAAAAGCCAGCGGGCGTATTGCGATTCAAAAATTATATTTTAAGAAAGCTTTGTTTTCCAAGATTGACGGACAATTTGAATTGAATCAATTAACGTTGGTGCTTTCGAAATTAAACTTAGAAGCGTTTAAGGGAACGCTTCAAAATTCGGGTAAAGTGGACCTTGCGGGGGAACAGCCAACCTATGATTTTTCAACAGAAATCAAAACCTTTGAGCTCAATGAGATGTTAACCATGGCCAATCCTTTGTTATTAAAGGATGTATTGATTGGAAAATTAGATGGGGATTTAAAGATTTCAGGTCGAGGGTTGCTGTGGCCTGAGATGAAGCGAACCTTAAAAGGACAAGGGAAAATAGCGGTTCAGGAGGCCGAATTAAAAGGACTCAATATTGGAAAAACATTACAGGAACAACTTAAGATTTTAGCTATTTTTTCAGAATCGGATATATTAAAAGAAAAGTTGGATGGCAAAATTAATTTTATTCGATCCACACTCTTTATTAAAGAAGGAAAATTATACACGCCCGATGCCTTTTTAGACACACCCCAATATCAAGCAACGCTCAATGGGTATGCAACTTTTGATAAGGAAATTCGATATTCTGGAGAGGTCTTATTGCCCAAGGAGAAATTATCTCGCTCCTTGGCTTCTTTGGCCAATGCGCAGGGAAAAGTGGGTTTCCCCTTTTTACTGTCGGGAACCTTGCCTCAGTTTTCTTTTCAAGTGGATGTCAATAAAGTGGCTCAGCGTGCGGCCAAACAGTCTCTTACAAAAAAAGTTCAAGAAAAGGTGAAAGAAAAATTGGGAATCGATCTTCCCGTGGAGCTTCCTTTTTAATGGAGCCCTCAAACACATTTTTTACCATTGCTTGGCGGGGGGATTGCGTTGAAATGTTAGATCAACGAAAACTTCCGCTCGAAGAAAGTTATGTCAAACTCTACTCAGCGCAAGAAGTGGCAGGTGCCATTTCAGATATGGTGATTCGCGGAGCCCCTGCCATCGGAGTGGCGGCGGCCATGGGAATAGCTTTGGGGCTTAAACAAAGTCAGGCCAAAGATATTGAGCAGCTTGAAAAAGAGTTTTTAAATTTATACGAGCTTTTACTTTACACGCGTCCGACCGCAGTCAATTTAAGATGGGCGTTGGATCGAATGAAATTAAAATTTAAATCACTTTCCAATCGTTCGGTGGCAAGTGTTTCAGCTCAGATGGAACGGGAAGCAATGGCTGTTTATCAAGAAGACGTTGAGATCAACCGCAAGATGGGACAACAGGGGAAAAAGTTTATTTTAGAGGGCGCTCAAGTTTTAACGTATTGCAATACGGGGGCTTTGGCCACTGCTGGTTATGGAACAGCTTTGGGTGTGATTCGTGCGGCGTTCGAGGAAGGAAAATCGTTTGAGGTGTTTGTTTCTGAAACGAGGCCTTATTTGCAAGGGCTACGACTAACGTCTTGGGAACTTCATAAGGAAGGCATTCCTCAGACGGTGATTACAGACAATATGGCAGCTTCGCTCATGGCTCAAAAGAAAATAGATGCCATTTTTGTAGGAGCTGATCGAATTGCCAGAAATGGAGATACGGCGAATAAAATTGGAACCTATGCGTTGGCAGTTTTGGGGCATTTCCACAAAATTCCATTTTATGTTGTGGCCCCAACTTCTACGATTGATCAGGCCTGTTCCTCGGGTCAACATATTCCAATCGAAGAAAGACGCCGTGAAGAAATCATGGTGATTCAAGGCCACAAAATGGGCCTTGATGACGTAGCTGTTTATAACCCATCCTTTGATGTGACACCCGCGCAACTTATTTCTGCCATTGTGACCGAAAAAGGCGTTGTTGAGAAACCCGATGAAGAAAAAATTGCAAAATTGATGTAGGGAACCTCACATGTCTTTGAGGCAGTTGAAAAAAGGCTGATTTAAGAGCCTTAAAAATTTTTTGCGTATGGTTACCGCTCATACCTCTGAGGCGGCATTGCATTTCGAGCCTCAGAGGTATGAGCGGTAACCAAATTTCAAAAGATCTTTGGAAGACCATTAAATCAGCCTTTTTCAACTGCCTCTGTCTTTGGATTAGACACCGACCAGAAGTTCGACGGATATTTTCTTATTTTTGAGAAATCAAAAAAAAGAGAATTTGTAACCCCTTGATTTTACTTTTGGTTTTTGTGCCGTCTTTTTCCCAGTTGGCATATAGATTGCACATAGGGTAAAAGTGCTTAAGGAGAAACGAAGTATGGCAAAAAAAGGTGAGTTTCATACGATTGAGGGCATGGCCCATAATTTAAATAATTTGATTTCCATTATTTTGGCACAAGCGCAGCTTTTAAGAAAGCGGGTAACTGCGGAAAGCCCTTTAGGGCCTGAACTTCAGGCGATTGAACAGGCGGCAAAAGAAGCAACCCAGATGGCGCACAAGTTGCAAACCTTTCAAGAAAACGCTGCTCTCAAAGTGTACGAATGGATTTATTTAAATGATCTCTTATCTGAGGTCGTTGAGATGACGCGTTCGGTTTGGCAGTATCAAGCCAAACGAAAAGGAGTTACGATTCATGTATCTTTGCAATTGGGAGAAGTACCAAAAGTGAAGGTACAAGTGTTGGCCTTGAAAGAAGTTTTTATTAATTTCATTTTGAACGCGGTAGATGCCATTTCAGAAAAAAAAGATGGAATGATTGAAATTAAAACGGAACTTAGGGGGGAATGTGTTCAAGTTTCTATTTCGGATAGTGGTATTGGCATGACTTCCGAAACGTTGTCCAAAGTATTTAATCCTTATTTTTCAACGAAAGGAAAAAAAGGTCGGGGATTAGGATTGTCTTCTTCTCGTCATATCATTCAAGAACACAAGGGCGCGCTCATGGTGGAAAGTACGCCCGCCATTGGGACAACGTTTGCGATCCAATTGCCGATTGAAAAGCAAGATGCTGCGTTCGTGGAACGAAAGAAAATTATGTTGGTCGACGATGAAAAGGATTACCGAAAAGCAACGGCAGAATTATTATCGTTAGAAGGATTTGATGTTGAACAAGCGAGTGATGGCAAAGAAGCCATTCATAAAATTCAGGAGAAAAATTTTGATGTTATTTTAACAGATCTTCATATGCCGGGTATTTCTGGATCTGATTTGGTGAAGTATATTAAGAATCAAGAAGTGTCCACCAAAATTATTTTAATTTCAGGCGTGAATGAAAAGTTGAGTGAAGAAGAATTAAAATCTTTAAATGTAGATGCCTGTCTGGTAAAACCTTGTTTGATCGAAGATATTGCAAAAGCCATTCGAAACACATGTCATTAAAAAAAGTACAATTATTAGAAGAAGAACGTCTCGATTGGATGGCCGCGACCCTTGACTCGGTCTCTGATCTCGTTTTCATTGCTGATTTAGAAGATCGTTTTTTATATGCCAATCCTGCGGCTTTACTCAAATTGGGCTATTCCATTGAAGAGATGTTGGGTCGTACAGCGGTCATGATTATGTCTGAAGATACGATGAAAAAAAGAGAGGAAATGCTAAGTTGCACACTGGGGGCTCCTTATACTTGGGAGGGAGAAGTCCGTAATGTTAAAAAAGATGGTTCCATTTTTACGGCGCATTTAAAAACGGCTTTAATTCGCGATAAACATGGAAAGTCTATTGGAATGGTAGGTATTGAGCGAGATATTACGGAACATAAAGTAAGAGAAAGATTGGCAGCGATTGGTGCCTTGGCTGCAGGGCTAGCACATGAAATTGGAAATCCGTTGGCATCTATTTCTTCGGTGATTCAATTGCTCCAACGAAAAACGCAAGATGCTTATATGACACAGCAATTGCAAACATTGATTACCCATGTACATCGAATTCATTCCATTATTCAAAATGTCAGTGATTTTGCTAAAAAAGACCAGCCCCAATTTATGGCTGTGGATTTAAAGTTTGTTATTGAAAATTGTCTTCAGAAAGTTTGTTTGGAAAGAAACCCGAAAAGGGTTCATATTCAATCGCATATTGAGCGCCAGTTACCACGCGTTAAGGCAGAAGCAGAACAATTGAGCATTGCCTTTTATCATATTTTTATGAATGCTTTTGATGCCATTGCCAACGAAGGGTATTTAATTGTAAAAGCCCATTCAGAAAAGAACAGTGTTCTCATCGATGTGGAAGATTCGGGTTGTGGTATTTCACGGGAACATCTTAAACGTGTTTTTGAACCCTTTTTTACAACCAAAGACATTGGAAAAGGACAGGGATTGGGGTTATCGGTAAGTTATGGATTGATTAAAAGTTTTGGGGGAGATGTTCAAATGGAATCCATTGTAGGACAAGGAACAAAAATTCGTATTTTACTCCCCATTTATAAATAAAAGGAATAGGGGATGGATAAAATTAAAATCTTAATTGTCGATGATGAAAAAACGCTGTGTGAATCTTTTTCTCAAATTTTAAGAGAGGAAGGGTATGAAGCAGATGTTGCTTTTGATGGGGAGCAGGCTTTGGATAAAATCCAAAATCAAATTTACGATGTCGTTTTTTGTGACTTAAGAATGCCTAAAATCGATGGCCTTCAGGTTTTAGAAAAGATTGAATCTGTTTCACCTCAAACTTTTTTTATTGTGATGACGGCCTATGGTTCCAGAGAAACAACGTTGGAAGCCATTCATAAAGGGGCTTATGATTATGTGACGAAACCACTGGTCTTTGATGACATTCTTTTGAAATTAAAGCATTTGCTCAATTTTAAAAAATTAAATTTAGAGCAACGATTGCTCAGTGGCTATGTGACGGAGCAGTTTGCATTTGATAATGTTTTAGGACAAGGACCTGAAATGAAAGCCATTTATTCTTTAATGCAGCAGGTGGCGCGTTCTGCGGCCACAGTCCTTATTTCAGGGGAACAGGGTGTGGGTAAGGAAAGATTGGCAAGGGCCATTCATTATCAATCTGGAGGCAAGATAGAGGGGTTTCATATTATTCGCTGTGGTAGTTATAATGAAAAGCAGCTCGATGAATCTTTATTTGGGGTAAAAGGCGTTTTCTTACGTAAGGCCAAAGGGACGTTGCTATTGGATGAAATTGAAACCTTGGATTTATCTCTCCAGGAAAAATTGGTAAAATTTTTGCATGCCGGTGGCGTGATGGATAATGATAAACTGAGGCTTATCATTTCTACCTCTCAAGATTTGATGAAAGAAGTTGCGAAGGGAAATGTCAGGGAGGACCTCTTTTTTAAGATCAATTCTGTGGAATTAAAAATCCCACCATTGCGAGCCAGGAAAAATGATATTCCTTTTATTACGAAATATTTTGTACGGGTGTATTCGGAAGAATTCTGCAAAAAAATTCGCTATGTGACAGAGCCAGCCCTAGAAGTTTTAATGAACTATCCCTGGAAGGGCAATGTACGGGAACTTCAAAATGTATTGGAGCGAGCGATTTTATTGTCAGATACCACAACGCAATTTTTGGATCTCAAAGATCTGCCATCGGAACTTGTTTCGATTGCCAGTCGCCCCAGCCAGCATAATTTTAAGGACGCCATGCGTTATTATGAAATGAAACACATTCAGTGGGTATTAGAGAAGAACAGATTTGATAAGAAAAAAACTGCGAACGATTTGGGATTAAGCCTTTCTTCCTTGTATCGAAAGATTGAAGAGCTTTCCATGGCACCTTTGCAATAAAGTGCTCTGATGAAACGAAGCAAAAGCCTCCCCTTTTTTCTGTCGTTGGTTCTATGGTTGATCGGCAGCCATTCCTATTCACAATCATCCAAAGTACTTCATCTCTGCGAAACCCTACCGCTTTTATCCTCTACCCAATTTGAACGGTTTTTAAAAGCCCAAACCGAACAGGTTCAAAAAAATGAAGAAAAAGAAGAGAAGAAAAAAATAAAATTGACCATGCTGAGCGATATTGAGCGAGAAATAAAATTACCTGCAAACAGAGAGTCAGGATTTCAGTTTTCGGCCCGACAAAATCTGTTTCATGTCATCATTCGAGATGTGTTTGAGGGGGGGGCACTCAAAGCATTGCAAGTGTATTTAGAAAGTACGCTTCAAAAATCAAAAGAAAGTCTTTTTTATTTGAGTGGTGCTGGAAAAGAAGAGGGGATCTCAGATTTAAAATCTGTGCCAGGTGGATATGAGTTGACAGTGGATCGCGTGTATCAAAGTGAGATGGCATACAACACAAAAAATAAAATCCAGGTCAAGTTTTATGAACTTTCACCTTCTGTGGTTGCAGTTGTCAATCAACATCTTGTGGATTATGGGAATGAGCTTAAATCTAAAAAAGAAAAAAAAGAGGGTAAACCCTATGGCCCAATTTTGTATGATTTAACCATCGATGTTTATAAAAAGTTGGATGAGAAATCCTTTCAATTTATTTCTCATAATGTGTATGAAGGCCAAACCCAGCAAACACGGTTTAAATCTCTCAATGTGGTGAAAGGCATTGGAAACATTCTTTCTTTAGGTTCTTTGGACAAAGGGCTTTCCAAACTCGTCGAAAAAAACGCTCGAACCATTTGGGCAACGCGCAAAGAACATTTTCAGAAATTGATATTAAGATACCGCGAAAGTTAAGCTCTCATGAGCACCAAAAGGTCCTTCAAGGCAGGATTCATTTTTTGGTTCTTACCAGTCGAAACCCCACATAGTAATAATGATGATCTGGATTAAGACTTGAGCGACTGGCTGACCGCAGGTGTAGGGGATTGCTGTTGTTCCAACACCCCCCACGAATAACGCGGTACGAACCCGATTTTGGTCCGATGGGATTTTTTATGGCTATTGTTTTATGATGAAATTCATAGTTTCCATACCAATCATTTACCCACTCCGATACATTTCCATGAACATCATACAGACCAAATTTATTTGGCTTTGCTTTTTCTTTGGTAGGACATGAACCGATTGGATGGGTTTTCGATTCAGCATTTTTCCAAAACCAACCATATTCCTTTAATTTTTTCTCATCCTGTTTTCCAAAATAAAAAGCATCTTTTCCCCCGCCTCTGGCTGCATATTCCCATTCTGCCTCTGATGGAAGACGATATCTATATCCATCTGCTAATCTGTAGTTCAGGAGGTCAATAAACTGTTTTACGTCATTCCAAGAAACCTGCTCAACGGGATGATCTGGGCAAAGAGAAACGCCTTCCATAACGGTATGAGATTTTGGACAATATTTTTTTTCTTTAAAATGGGATGGATTTTTATCTGTGAATTTAAACCACATCAATTGGGTTACTTCTGTTTTCATGATTTCAAAATTTTCGGTTAAAACAATAAGATGTTGTGCCTCATCTTTTGCCGTAAAACCCGATTCCTCAGCAGGACTGCCCATCATAAATGAACCTTTTGGAATCAAAACAAATTGTTGTTGAAGGTTAGAAAAAGGCATTTGTAAGACGGACGGACTTTCGATGGATTTCCCTTTGGTCGCTCTTGCCCAAACGCTCTGTTCGAGTGCAGTACCCACCATGAAGATCATCAACAGACTTAAGAGAAATATTTTAGGCTTCATCATGATTCTAATTAAAGTACCATCCCTTCTGGAAGAGATGATTCTATTTGCGATCTCTTGGGGCTTATTCATTCTGTTTGTTTTTTTTTCTATTATACCATGTGGATGCACTTTGCATTTTTGGAATCAGGCTCTGGCGTAATTCAAGAAAAGCGTTGTGTTTATTCTGTAGAACTTGAGAATAAGATTGAACATCACGTGCTAGGATTTTTAAATTTGGATCTTCAACCAATGGAGATAATGCTTCATCTAATGCATTTAAATGTCGTCCAACGTTCCCAAATGCATTGATTGATTCATCTTCTGAGAGTTTCAACATTTCACGATGCTCATACATGAAACGGTGAACATCGACTTCTTTCCCTTCTCGCTGAACGGATACATTGGCAAGTTTGAGATAGAACTCTATCATTGCCAAATAAAAAGATTCTGCTTTTTCCATTTTTAGAGATTGTGTGGTGTTTTGAGGAAGGGACAAGGCCACATTCTGTGCTTCCATCATTCTTTCGTGCAAAGTTAAAAGTTCATGGTGATCGATACAGGCTCTATGATGCTGAATGCCATTTTGTGTTCTGATATAATCCTTTGGATTTTGGACACAAAGATAATAATGAACAAATTCATGGATGATCGCCATCCGCGTGGCACTTTGTGTTAATAAAATAATGGGCTGATCCATGTAGGGTCGAGCAATGACATCCAGTGAAGGTTCTTCATGAACATGAAAATGGGGCCCTATAAATTCTGCCAAAGGAGTTTTCATCACTTTAATTGCCGTTTGATTAAATTCATCTGCTTCATAATAAGAAACCGCTGCTTCGTCGATTTCTTCATTGCGAATGGTAAGGCTTGTATTCATGGGATTGTTTTGAGCTTTTTTATTTAGAATGAGAACTTTAATTCCATATTTTTTTCGTAATTGTTCAACAATTTGATTTTCATTTAGATCTTTGAATTGAAGAACCGCCTGATCATCAATTTCTTTATGAATCCACGTAAGTGGATAGTCGCCCGCTACAAGGGGCAAGGAATAAACAGAGTAAAAAATGATGGATAAAATGGAGCGTTGTAAAATATTCATTTGTTTCTTTTTACCTCTAAATAGCCGGTATAGCAAGGGGTGCCAAGCCAGGGCCTTTTTCATTGAGTTTTTTGTGAACCGATGGGCGTAAGAAAATTTTCTACTTGAGTGAATATACTTTCGCCGCTCTTTAAAAATAAATCAATGGTCTCTAAATCATCAAAATGTAGATTCCAAAATAAGGGTTCCATTTTTCTTAATGTGTCCCCGACTACGAAGATTGGAAATAGGTACCGCAAGTATTGAAATGGATAACCGGCTTCAGGATAATAAGGGCTCTGTCGGTTTCAAATTTTGCCCCAAAGAGTTAACGATTTTCATATTTAATTTATAATGCCGCAGGATTTTCCAAGGTAAGTCCAGTTACCATTTAAATTCTGTGCCCAGCCTGCAGACATACATTGCATTACGCCAGGGCAATCCGCATCCGTTCTGCAGGAGTCAGCGCTAATAGGATTAGGTGCCGGTCTTTGGAATCGAAGGCAAGGACTTTCAAAATATTGGATGTTACACTGATCCATGAGTTTTAAAAGCCAAGAGTTGCACGCTTCATACGATGTTGCTGTATCGACAAAACTCTCCAATGCGTTGCAGCTATAATTATTACTGTTCGAAGATCCATTTGGCAGTGGAGGAGTTGGCTGTGACGGATATGGCGTCGGATTATAATTCTGTGCTGTATAATTGGGAGTGGCAGCATTCTTTTGATCGTCAGTATATTGCCCACATGCACCTAAAAAAAGAATAGCCATGATGAAACTATATTTGATAAGAACTTTCTTCATTTTTCGTATTCCAAACTCTCTATATTTATAATTAACTGCAAATACAGTGCCATTTTTATTGACGATGAGTGAATAAAAATCATAAATATTTTCAATATGTTAAAGAATTTAAGATGTACGTGAAATTTTGCATACAACAAACTTTCTAGACAGATGGTTAAAAAATAATCAATTGACAATGATATCAAATATGATATCATTTCTTCATGCTTAGGATGTTTAGGTGAGCTCAACTGATAAACTTAAAAGGAAGTTAGAAAGTGGTTC
>JACQJD010000004.1 GCA_016198185.1 Deltaproteobacteria bacterium | reverse complement strand
GTCTGAAAGACGTGTTAAAAAACTTTCCAGAAATAATAAAATTAAACTAATTGAAAAGCTAAATCCACAATGGAATTCATTGCTCTAAACCAGGGGACTTCCTCGCGCCTTCGGCGCTCGAAGTGAAATCGGCCAAAGGCCGATTTCATCCTGTTATCTTAATCAGGGGCTTCATTTTTTATAAATACACGTGAGAGGCCTTTTTTATTGAAGTGGGCGTAAACTTTCTTTTTTTGTAGATTGCCATAAAAAGACTGTGCTTTGTTAAAACGGTCAAATTCGAGGCTTACCATCTTGGTTCTATTCTTCCCACAGCGGAGCGCCACATACCATTTTTTTTTGTGAACATCGTAGACAATGCTTTTGAGCGCATCTTTCGTTATTTGTTCTGCTTCATAAAATTTAGCAGGTACACAGATAACTTCTCTGCCCAGGGCGGGAAAATAAACCATGAGGGTTAGTACGATCAACGCTTGCTTAACCATTCATCTTCTTTTCGGAGTAAGAAGAAAGTGACTTGAGCAGTGATTTTAGAAAGAAAGATTAATGGGCATGATC
Organism: Deltaproteobacteria bacterium; assembly: GCA_016198185.1. Lineage (GTDB taxonomy): Bacteria > Bdellovibrionota > JACOXK01 > 2-02-FULL-40-11 > 2-02-FULL-40-11 > JACQJD01. Next base: position 12,017 of record JACQJD010000004.1, on the reverse strand, counting down.
AAAAAAGAAATAAAGAGAAGTCATGATGAGAAGGCCCAGCGTAAAGGCCCATAAATTCCTAATATTTTTTTTATGAAATGTGTGAATTTCTGGGAGGATATCACAGGTGGCAATATGTAAAAAAATTCCTGCAGAAAAAGCAATAACCCACCCAATGCCTTCATTAGAAACGCGAACCAATGAAAAATGTGTTGTGAGTGCACTGAGCGGAATCATCACCGAAAATAAACACAAGGCAGCAAACATTTTTCGCCATGTATAACCAGCTACTTTTAAAATGCTTGTGAACGCAAAAGAGGTGGGGCCATGATGGGCAAGCAACGCAAAAAACACAATAGGCATTAAAGAAGGGACTAAAAAGCTGGATCCCAGCGCTACCCCATCCACCAAACTATGAAGTGAAAACCCAATGAAAATGGGTAATCCCATATCATGCAATTCACATCCCACCTCAGTACAAGCATGGACCATCATGAATTTTTCCAAAAAATAAAAACATAAAAAACCAATGAGGATGCCGATCCCTACCAGCCCACCCAGCGACTCCGTTGCTTCTGGAACCATAAATAAAAAACATGTTCCCAAAAGAATCCCGGCGCCAAAACCGATAAATTGATGTAGCCTAATTTGTTTCCAGGTTCGGACCAAAGGAATGGCGCCACCAATAAAGGTAGCAAAAAAAATAGCAAGACATAAAACGTAAATCATCCCGTTGCCTCTTTCCTCAATTCCTTAATAATAGACTGATTAAATTCGAAAGCTTATCGAGGTGGTAATCGATCCAATACCTTATTCAGTTTTTCGGCGATATTGTCAAGTCGATCATATTTTCGGAATTTGATCCGGACAGAATGATTTCCAGCGATAATTTGATCTAAATCTTTTTCCAACCGAAACATAGGGCCGGCAAATCGATGGGAAATAATAACGCCGTAAAAAAAGACGATTGCAAAAATAATAGGTAAACCAATGGCCAAATACCAATTTACTTTATTTAAAACCGGTACCAGGTCTCCCCAGATGGCTTCCGGTATCGCCAATTGCTGCGCCATGAGTGTCGCTTGTAAATAATAAAGCCCTGCCCCGACCAGCAAGGTGGGGACCAACATGGATATGACCATTGCAATTAAATACCGTGCTTGGATAGGGCCTTTAATAAAGTATTGTTTGCGCATTTTATAAGCAGACATGGTTTGCCTCCTATTGATTTATAAAAAGATGGTAGCTGAAATCTTAATTTAAAATCAAGTCTTTAAACTTGACGGTCTCTTTTGAATTCGTATAATGAATTTCTTTCTATTATGACGAAGCCAGCCAAACCGAATGATCTCACGTTTGAAACATCGCTTGGAAAATTAGAATCGATTGTTAAAAAATTAGAAAGCGGAGAGCTTACTTTAGAAGATTCTGTTAAAGCCTTTGAAGAAGGGGTTGAGCTTGCACAATTTTGCAGCAAGAAATTGGAAGAAGCTGAAAAAAAAGTAGAAATTCTGATTTCAAAAAATGGAACGTTGACCAAAGAAACGTTCACGGCATAATCTCACCATGAAGTTTAATATTTATTTGGAAACGCGTCGTGCACTGATTGATCATGCACTGGAAACTTTTTTTGTGGAACGTCAACGTACCAAAGAAGGTCCTTTTGCGATCTTATATGAAGCGATGCATTATTGTCTTTTTCCGAGTGGCAAAAGATTACGTCCCATTTTAACGTGCGCAGCCGCTGAATCGGTGGGGGGGGAAACACAAGATGTTCTTCCCATTGCATGTGCCATTGAAATGATCCACACCTATTCTTTGATTCATGATGACTTGCCGGCTATGGATGATGATGATTACCGACGCGGGCAACCTTCTTGCCACCGAAAGTATGATGAAGCAACTGCCATCTTGGCAGGGGATGCGTTGGTGACAGAAGCTTTTGGTCTTTTCAGTGAAGCACGGAAAAAAATGAATATTTCTGCAGAAACCCTTCTTGAAATTATTGAAGATGTGGCGATGGCCTGCGGCACAAGCGGTATGATTGGGGGGCAACACCTCGATATTCAATTTCAAAAAAAAGGAGATGATGAAATTAATTATCCAGAATTGGAATTTTTATATATTCGCAAAACAGGGAATCTGATTTTAGCAGCCATTACCAGTGGGGCCAAAGCTGCTGGAGGCACTCCCGAGCAATTAAAAGCGTTGTTGCGTTATGGTGAAAATCTCGGGTTAGCGTTTCAAGTGGTGGATGACATTTTAGATATGGCCGATAATTATAAAGGACCCATTGCCCAGAAAAAAGTGTCATTTCCCTCCATTCTCAGTTTGGATGAAGCAAGGCAGAGATCAAGAGAACTTGCTTCCAGAGCGGTAGAGGCGTTGTCTCTCTTTGGTGAGAAAGCAAATCCACTGCGTGATTTGGCTGAATATGTGGTGGAGCGGAAGGAATGAGTCTACTGTACGGCATTAACTCCCCTGCTGATTTAAAACAAATTCAAAAAGAAGATCTTCCCAGGGTTGCAGTAGAGCTTCGATCTGCCATTATTGAAGTGTGTGCTAAAAATGGCGGGCACTTGGGGGCAAGTTTGGGGGCCGTCGATTTGATTCTGGCGCTTCATTATTGCTTTCAAATGCCACAAGATAAAATTGTCTGGGACGTCGGGCATCAGGCCTATGCCCATAAAGCATTGACAGGCAGAAAAGAGCGACTCAACACCATTCGAAGCACCCATGGCTTAAGTGGGTTCCCAAAGCGAGAGGAAAGTCCTTACGATACGTATGGCACGGCGCATGCCAGCACGGCTATTTCGGCGGCCTTGGGAATTAAAACCGCTAAGCGTCTTAAAAAAGAAGATCATCATGTGATTGCTGTCGTTGGGGATGGAGGACTTACCGGTGGGTTGGCCTACGAAGGCTTGAATCAATGTGGCCATCTCAAAGAAAAGTTAATCATTATTTTAAATGATAATGGCATGTCGATTGCGCAGAATGTGGGGGCCATTACCCAATTTTTAACCAAAAGAGCGTCCAGTGATCTTTATGAGAAAACGAGAACAGAGCTTAAACATTTGCTGTCTCTTCTCTCAGACCACGGCGTTCCTCTCTTAAAACCGATTGAAAAATTAAGAACCTCTATCAAGGCCCTTTTTTCGTCCAGCATTTTTTTTGAATCGTTGGGGTTAAGATATATTGGCCCTTTAGATGGACATGATCTGGGGACTTTGGTCGATTTGTTCTCGACTATTTCTGATCATTTGACGTCTTCTCCTTTATTGATTCATGTCATTACAGAAAAGGGAAAAGGCTATCCCCCTGCAGAACAAGATCCTGCAGGGTCACATGGGGTAGGCCCTTTTGATATTGTAACTGGAAAATCAACTTCAAAAAAAGCAGCGACGGCGAGTTATACTTCTATTTTTGCAGAGGCTTTGATTGCCTGTGCACGAGAAGATGAACGCATTGTAGGAATTACGGCTGCAATGCCTGCCGGAACGGGTATGGATGAATTTATGAAAGAATTTCCTGAGCGGGCTTTTGATGTGGGCATTGCAGAACAACATGCGGTGGTCTTTGCTGCTGGCATGGCTACCGAAGGATTTAAACCCGCATGCGCCATTTATTCTACATTTTTGCAGCGTGCCTTTGATCCTATTGTTCATGATGTTGTTCTTCAAAATTTACCCGTTCATTTTTTCTTAGATCGAGCTGGTTTTGTGGGAGCAGATGGCGCAACCCATCATGGTGTTTTTGATATAAGTTATTTACGGTGTTTACCCAATATGGTGATGATGGCACCCAAAGATGAAAATGAGTTACGGCACATGGTGAAAACGTCTTTTGCGCTGAATCAACCGACGGCCGTTCGTTATCCCAGAGGCAATGGGTATGGGGTTCCTTTAGATCCAACTTTAAAAATATTAGAAGTTGGGAAAGCAGAAGTTGTTTCCCCTTTAAATTTTACATTTGAAGATAGTGCATCTATCGATGTGGCGTTGATTGCTTTGGGAGCGATGGTTTATCCAGCGATGAAAGCTGCTCAGCTGTTGGAAGAAGAAGGCATTCGTGCCTTGGTTTTAAATGCACGCTTTGTGAAGCCTTTGGATGAAACGATGCTGCTGAAACTCGGCCAAGAAATTCCTCATTTGGTTACGATCGAAGAAAACGTATTGATGGGGGGGTTTGGATCTGCGGTGGCAGAACTTTTTGCTTGCCATGAGCTTCGTGCCCAGCTGCATCTCTTGGGAATCCCAGATCAATTTTTTGACCATGCAAAACCAGAAGAATTACGAGCACAGTGTGGGCTGGATCCCGTCCAGATCGCCAAATTTGTGCTCCATAAAGTGAACAAAAAACGAGCGCTGAATTCTCAACCTCTTATTTCAATCGTAAAGAAGTAATTGAACTTTTTTGAGTAAGATCGTTATAGTATCGTTCATGGCGATTACATTCATTCATACGGCAGACATTCATTTAGACTCTCATTTTCGATCTTTGGGAGATTATGCCGAAACAAGGCAGAAGGATTTTTTGGCAACCTTTTCTAAAATTTGCCAAGTGGCCATTGAAAAAAAAGCAGATTTTTTGGTGATTGCAGGCGATTTGTTTGATTCTCCTCATCCCTCACAGGCTTGTTTTGGTCGGGTTCAAGCGGAACTTGAAAAAGTTTTTGCAAATGACACCCAGGTTATTTTAATTCCGGGAACCCATGACAACATTATGGCGTCCGATCATGTGTATCGGCATCCCTTTTGGAAAAGTACGGTTCTTTTTAAAGATCCCATATTAAAAGATCCCATTCATATTCAGAGAAAAAATGAGCACGTTTATTTCTATGGAATTGCTTATCTTCCAGAACAAGTGACGCCTTATTTGAGTCATTTGAAACGTCGTTCTTCAGAGGGCATTCATATTGGCTTACTCCATGGGTCGGTTCAAAATGCACCCAATTGGAAAATTTATGGAAAAGATTTTCCGATCACGGAAGAGCAGATTTTTTCATTGGGATTGGATTATTTAGCGCTGGGTCATTATCACAATGCTTTGATTTACGAGGAACAGGGACGGATTCGAGCGAGTTACCCTGGGACACCGGAGGGAAAGCGGTTCAAAGAACAGGGGGATCGTTTTGTTCATTGGATTGAAATTTCTTCGGGTGCAGCAGCCAAAGTAACCCTTTCTCAGGTTCCAGTGAATTCTAAAACCCTGATCGATGTTGAGGTAGATCTTTCTTTGTTGTCACAGGAGGAGCAACTCTTAAAGGAAATTCAAAAAAAGGGGGGTGCTTCCATTTTGGCGCGTCTGACATTACGAGGACTTTGGGAAGAGGTTTTGGATATTGAAAAAATAGCAGGAGCGTGCGCACCCTATTTTGCTTATTTGGAGCTGATCGATGAGACAACAGTCGTGGACAGCCAATGGATTATGCGACTCGAACAAGAAAATAGTATTCGAGGTTTTTTTATTCGAAAAATGAAAGAAAAAATTGGAACGATGACAGATCCCGAAGAACAAGAAATCTATCAAGCAGCCTTTAAAGAAATTTTAACGGAATTTCAGAAGATAGCGCAATCCTAATGTATTTTAAACAACTCTTTTTATCGAATTTTGGAAAATTTCAATCTCAGACGTTTGATTTTAAGCCAGGGTTGAACTTGATTGTTGGAAATAACGAAAGTGGGAAAACAACTCTTTTTCAAGCCCTTTTTGGAATTTTGTTTGGGTTTAAATCAGAGCGGGAGCGGTATTTGCCTTGGAAAAATCCGCATCATTACAAAGCGACGCTTAAGTTGGAAGAGGCCGCTCAAGAAATGACACTGACCCGTGATTTCCTGCAAGACTATGTGGTTTGGGCAGATGCTCAAACGACGTTTGAAGGGAAAATCTCTCCTTTGGGGCGAAGCTCAGAAAGAGATCTGTACCTTCAAAAAATTCAATCTTTATTTGGTTTCTCGGACGCGGAAATTTTTAAAAATTCTCTTTTCCTTGAGCAGCGGGCATTGCATATTCCGCCGACACCTTCAACCTCCATTCAAATTAAGCAACTGGTTTCCCATATTGCCGAATTTAAATATGATGAAATGATTCGTCAGTTGGAAGAAAAATATTTTGATCTTACAAAAAAAAATCCACAAGGGATGGACAAACGAAATGATCGTATTTTAGAGAGGCTTCAAGAAGAAATACAGGAAATCAAACGACGGATTCAACGTGCACATGAAGGGGGCCTTTCTCTTAAAAAAATATCTCAAAAAATGGCTGACTATAAAAGCAGTCTTCAGCAAAAAAAACAAATTGTAGAAAACCTTCAAAAAAGTTTAGAGGCTGAGCGTCAATGCGTTATCTTGGAAGACCAAGAAAAAAAGATTCGAGTGGTTCTTTCTGAACACGAGAAGAAAAAAGCATTGATTGAGCGACTTTCCAACGAACAATCTTTGATTCAGAAAACAAAACCCATTTTGAATCGTTTTACCATTGGATTGTGTTTTGCATCTTACCTATTGATTTGGGGTGTTTTTATAAAATTTTGGATTAATTTTGCGTGGATTTTATTTCCAATGGTGATTCCAACTTTTATCTTAATTAATTTATATTCTAATTTTAAAAAAGAGTATACGGCGTACAAACTTCAGTTGATTAAGACTGAAAGTCAGTTGGAAGTGCTGCCTTCGGAAGAAGATTTGAAAGGCCGTATTGCCATTCAACAAGAAGAACTTTTAAAAATATCCAAACTCAAGGCACAATACCAAAAAGATATTCTGAATGAAGAGCATCCGCATCAAGTTTTGGAATATCATCTCAAAGAAATTACAAGGCTGGAAGAACTCATTGCTGCCGAGAAGCAGCACTACATTTATCTTTCCAAAGGGATGGATAGTCCCTTTACGTTGGAAGAAGATTTGTTTGATCTCCAAGAAAAAGAACGGCAGCTAAAAATTAAGGCGAAAGCGCTGTGGACGGCCAAAGAAACGTTGGCGCGGTTGGTGATCGAATACCGTAAAGAACATTTGAAACTTTTTGCTGCAGATACTCAGGAAATTTTTAAGACAGTGACCCCCGCAGAGTATGAAACCATTCAATTTGATGAAGATTCGCTTCTGCCAGCTTTAAAATGGAACGAGCTAGATATTCCTTTTGGTTCTTTGAGTTGTGGGACGCAAGATCAATTTTATTTTGCCATGAAATTTGCATTGTTAAAAATTTTAGGGAGTGGCCGAAAACTTCCGGTTTTTTTGGACGACCCTTTTGTGAACTTTGATTATGAGCGGCGTCAGAAATGTTTAAAATTACTGGAACATTACGCCAGCGACCACCAACTCTTTTTATTCACCTATGATCCGTGGTACACTACCGCTGGAATGAATGCCCATGTTATTTCATTGTAAATATATTTTGAAACAAAGTGTGGTGCTCGGAATTGGTTTGGGACTTTTAAGCTGTGGGTTACCAAAACCAAGGCCCAATATTTATCATATTGAATCGGATGGCGCTGTGGTTGCGCTCATTCTGGGAGAAGGGATGGCGAGAAGTTTTGCCCATGCAGGTGTTATCAAAGCCTTAGAAGAAGAAAAAATACCTTTTCATTTAATTGTAGGGAGTGGCATGGGAGCATTGGTCGCGGCTTTATATGCCAATAAAAAAAGTGCGAATGATTTGGAATGGCATATGATGAGTTTTCAGAAATCAACGTATTTAAATTTTCAAATTTTAGATTTTCTTAAAAAGCGAATTGTGGTGGATCGATTGGAAGCATTACCCTTTCCTATTTTAACGGTTGCCACCGATTTGAAGACAGGCAAGATTCATTATTTTGAAAAAGGATCCATTGCCCAAGCGGTTCAAAGTAGCATGGCGATTCCCGGTTTTTTTAAACCCATTCGGTACAATCAAATGGCTTTGGTTTCCAGTGAAATTAACCATGGTATTCCGGTGGATATTGCTAAATCTCGAGGGGCAGATTTGATGATTGCGGTGGATCTGATGCAAGGGATTGAACGATATCATTTTAGAGATAAGGAAGATATTACCCTGCAATCTTATAAAATCACCTCTATGGCCCATTCTGCACGTCAGCTTAAGCTTGCAGACATGGTGATTCGCCCCCAAGTTTCCAACATCGATTTTTTAGATTTTAGCAAAAAACGTCAGGCTTTTTTGGCGGGGTATCAAGCCGCCCATGCGGTCATTCCCCAATTACGAGAAATTTTAGATATCAAAGAAGAAGAATAAGGGCTGTTGAGACAATTCATTTTTCAATAGAAACGGTATCCAAGATTTTTCCATGTTCATCTATGGCCCACAGGGTGAATGTGCGGCCGCGTACCTTGGCCAATAAAAAATGATGTTTTTGAATCAGTTTTTCTGAGAAAGGGTTGGGTTGGATAAAATCATCATCCAAATCTGCCCCGCCCCCGCCCGTAATGATATATAAAGTTGAAGACCCTTGAGCACGGGTTCGTTCGTATAAATGATGGTGCCCCATAAATACGGCATCTACTTGATATTGTTCTAATAAAGGCATCAGCACTTCTTTCAATTTTTGATGGATGCCTTGGGTCATGGATCCTACGATCGGAACATGAAAGTATACAAATTTCCAAGTCTTTTGAGAGTGAGAAAGGCGCTCGATCAACCATTGGTATTGAAGAGAACCCACCTCAAATGGGGAAAAGACAGAATCTAAACTAAAAAATTGAGCATTGGACCAATCAAAGGAATAGTATCGTTCTGAGTGTTCCAAATTGTTTTTGGGTAAGTGAAATATGTTCACGTAATCCTTCCAATGATGAGCGTCATGGTTTCCAAGTGTTGGATAAATGGGTACTCTGTGAAGGATATGCTCGTAAGGGAAAAAAAATCTTAAAAAATAATCTTCTCTTTTCCCTTTGGGGTAGACGATATCTCCCGTGTGAAGCAAAAAGTCATAACGGTATTGCTCCAGTTCTAGGGCAATCAGGTATTGGTCAAAACTAGAGTTGCCGCTATCCCCCAAGACAGCAAATGAGAAAGCCTTTTCGTGAAGAGGGGCGGTTTTAAAGGAATAAATTTCAGAAGGAAAGAGATCATAATAATAAATTTTGTAATAGTATCGAGTGTTGGGTCTTAGATTTCGAAGGGTAACTCGGTGATGGTGATGCGCTTTTTTCGTCAAGATCAGTGTATGTTTGACTTCTGGCGTTGTGCCATAGCACACCCTTGCCAAAGAAGAAAAATGGGTATCCCAAAGGATGGACGCCTCATGAGGGGTGATCTGTTGGAGATAAGGAATCGGTGAAAGAATCCCTGCGTTCAGAGAGGGAGGAAAGATTGCAAAAGGCAAAATCAGGATTGAATAAAATTTGAGAAACTTAACCATGCCAAGGATATCATTATCTATAAAATAAACGTCTGTTTTTCAAGAAGCTTTCTTGTTCTAAACTATTTTTGATTTGTGCGCGTCTAACCTATGAGGATCGGCAGGAAGCCTAAAAAGTCTAATGTTTTACGTGATTTAGCCGATACAGATGAATGTAGTGATAAAAGCAAAAAACTCAGTATAATAAAGAAGATAGGTGTTGTGACCATGCAAGATTCTCCAAGGTATCGTCCAAAAACGGTGGTATTTCTACTGCTCTCTTTGCTGTTGCATGCGGTCGTTTTAACAATGCCCAGAGTGGGTGGTAAAAAAAAGCAGTCCAAGACCTTTGTTGTTCAAAGAATTAATTTAGAAGATTTACCCAAAGAACAAGTTGTCGATGCGACAGAACCCAAAAACAATCAAATTCCAGATCGTTCCAAATATTTAAGCAAACAAAATCAGTCTGTTCCAAAAGAGACCCAAGCCAAACACACTGGAAAAACCAAAAATACAACCTCCTCTTTAGCAGTACAAAAAAATGGCTCCAAACCTTCTTCTGTAAAGGAGACATCCCCAAAATTAAAATTGTCAGATTTGGGATTGAAGGCCATGCCGCGTAAACCCGCGGCCGTTCAACCTTCTTCGCCAGGCCCTTCTCAAACCGATGATTATTTGCCGGGAGTCAAACTTGGTTCAGAAACAGCCCTCAATACACGCGAATTTCAATTTTATTCTTATTTTGAGCGGATCAAAGATCGTTTAAGAATGTATTGGGAACCAGAGTTGCGCCGTCGCATCCAACATGCTTTTAGTCAAGGGGCCGAAATAAGCTCTAAAGATCTCATTACGCAATTACACATTACGCTCAACAAAAATGGAGAACTCTCAAAAATTTCAATTACCAAACCATCGGGGATAGATGACATCGATGGTGCTGCGCTCTTTGCCTTTGAACAAGCCGCACCTTTCCCCAATCCGCCAACGGGCATGATTGAAAAAAATGGTGAAGTGATTCTGACCTGGTCTTTTGTGGTTCAAACCAAAGGGATTCCCGATATTTTTGTGTTCTTATCAAAATTATAGTGGTTTTTTTAAAGCTTCTTGGACTCGGCCACAAACTTTCAACGCTTGAAGTACCGAAGGACGTCCTGCAGATGAAATTTGGCCAAATTCATGTGTAACCCAAAAAGCGTTTGAAAGAGGAATGGCATGGGGCGAATCATGCAAAGGTTCTTGCAAAGTAATTTGAGGTAAAATCCCAATACGTTGCCATAAACACTGTTCTTCGAATCCCGGAAAAACTCTTTGAAGAAACCTTTTGCCAGCCATCATTGTTTTTGCCATGGCTTCTTTATCCTTCCCTTCATCTGGAGGTAAGAAAAACATCCATTGTAAGATTTGATATTCGGGGGCACACAAAGAGGGATCACTATTGGAAGGGGAAAAACCGACCCCGACGGGATCTAAAGACATTAAAATCTCAATTTCTTGCGATACTTTTTTCTTCAGCACAAAATCAAGGGTTACCGCAGAAATGGCTTTTTTCTTTTGAAATTGTTTTAAAAAGTGAGGTTCCAAAAAATTTTTTCGAAGCAATGGAAACATCGCATCTGAAGGGAGTGCAAAAATAAATGCACGTCCAGAAAAACAAACTTTCGAATTTCGGACCGATTGAATTTTGTTCTCAGATAGTTCACAGTCGGTGATGGGCTCGTGAAGATGTATTTGGATATTGGGATGTTTGCAGAAATCAGAGGTTGGGAATCCACCGCGAGGCCAGCTAAAATTTCGAAAATAAAACAGCAATTGTTCAGATTTTAATTCTTCGGGTGCAACTTCACGCCAAAGTTTTTTTTCATAAAGAAGAGGACCGTGTGTTTGGATGGGCATTAACCTGTCCACGGGCAGATGAAGCGTTGAAAGATGCTCTTCTTGTAAACAATTCAAGGCAAAGGGTTCTGGGATGTTTTGAATGGAAATGGGGGTCATCACAGATTGAAACCCACTTAATTTGGGTTGTGCTTCGCAGACAATTACCTGATAGCCAGCATAAGCCAATGCTCTTGCTGACACTTGTCCGCCAATACCGCCCCCCACAATGATAATGTCTGCAGCGTATTTCATTAAAAAATGATTATAAAGATTCTCTTAGAAAAGAAAAGCAATAGTTAAGGTTAGGAAATAATTGATGGTGCTTCCCAGGATAGAGACCAATAAGGCCGCTACATTTAAAAGTTTTACGGCCAGATCTGCCGAAAATTGATAAATGGCCATAAGGATTCCCCCCAATCCAAAAGGCATGATTAAAAAGATAGAGATGTGGGCCATCGTTTTTTGATTCAAATCCACGCCCATCACTTCTCGTGTAAAAAGCCCCTGGAGACCTTCTTGTGCGATTAAATGGAAACCGCCATAACCAATCGCCACCAGGGCAAGAAGAACAACCATACCGATTAAAAGCCAATATTTATCCACTTTCATACTTATAATATTACCATACTTTGGAGACTGTTGCCTAAGTCATCCCGAGAGCCAAAGGCTCGAGGGATCTCCAACGAGATTCTTCGCGCTTTGCGCTCGGAATGTCTATGAAAAAGGGAGTCAAGAAAAAAGGAACCCTTAAGGGCAAGAAATGGATTTTTTGCCGCACGGTCTCCCCACGTTTTGTCATAAATAAAACCTCATCCTTTTCTTCTTT
>JACQJD010000027.1 GCA_016198185.1 Deltaproteobacteria bacterium | reverse complement strand
ACCGATGATATTAAACGCAGAAGAGATCAACACGAAGGTCAGTGGAAACAGGCATTTACTAAGAAATATAATATTTCAAAGCTGGTTTATTTCGAAGAAGTATCTTCAAAAGATGAAGCAATTTTATCTGAAAGACGTATTAAAAAACTTTCCAGAAACAATAAAATTAAACTAATCGAAAAGTTAAATCCAGAATGGAATTCACTGCTGTAAACCAGGAGACCTCCTCGGCCACTTCGTGGCCTCGAGGTGAAATGCGCGTAGCGCATTTCATCCTGACTTTAAATACCTGGATCCCAGATCGCTCACTACGTTCGCGTCTGGGATGACAGGCTCTTTCATCCTGAAATTCGCCGAGAGTCTTCGGGTCTTCGGCCCTCAGGACTCACTGCGTGAGTCACCTTAGCTTTAAGCTGAAAAAATAATTGACGATGAATTTTGAAGTATCAATGGATGGGGGAAAGACATGGTGTTGCTGATAAAAAAATGGCGAAGTTTGGTATCCGCTGAACGAATCAAGATCGAATTTCGATGATTTTTATTTTTGAATGAGCGCCACTTCGAATTGAAACGAACGATTTTGGGACTGAAAAAAACTCAGAGAGCAATAGAATCACAGCCTCATTGGCTTTTCCCTCTGTGGGTGGAGCATGGACATAAACGCGGTATTCTGATGTTGATATTCTTTCAACTCTTGGATGCTTTGAATTTGGTTTTACAAAAACTTTAATTTTCATATAGGCAAGGCAAATTCAAACCAAATCTAACATGTTTGCTTACCAAACGTAAGATTGATTTTTTTGAGAGGGGCTGTTAGGACATCTACGATTTATGAAACCTATGGTTATTTTCGTAACGGTTCCTTCCAAAAAAGTAGGACAAGAAATTGCAACCCTTCTTCTCAAAGAGCGTTTGGCGGCTTGTGTTCAAATTTTGCCCGGTTTGGAATCCCATTATTTATGGCAGAAAAAAATATGTTGCGATGCGGAATGTTTATTGCTCATCAAGAGTCAAAAATCACGCTTTCAAAAATTAAAAAAAATCATCTTAGCGAACCATCCTTATCAGATCCCTCAAGTGGTTGCCATTCCAATTACGATGGGGCATGCCAAATATCTTCAATGGATGAAAACTGAAATGAAATCTTCCTCCATCCAATGACCGCATTTTCATTTGAAGTCACTCATACGGATGGAGAGGCGCGATGCGGCATCTTAAAAACGCCCCATGGTGACATCGAAACGCCGGTCTTTATGCCCGTTGGAACGCAAGCCGCAGTCAAGGCGATGGATCCGCGAGAACTTGAAACACTGGGTGCTCAAGTGGTGCTCAGCAACACCTATCATTTAATGATGAGGCCAGGGAGCGAAGTGATTCAAAAAGCCGGAGGGCTTCATGCCTTTATGAATTGGTCAAAGCCTATTTTGACCGATAGTGGAGGCTACCAAGTCTATAGTTTATCGAAACTTCGAAATATCAAAGAAGAAGGTGTTTATTTTCGTTCTCATTTAGATGGGAGGTCCATTTTATTGAGTCCTGAAAAATCAATTGAGATTCAAGAATCTTTGGGAGCCGATATTCTGATGACCTTTGACGAGTGCCCGCCTTATCCTGCTACGGAACAAGAAGTTGAATCTGCGGTGGATCTTTCAATTCGGTGGGCCAAGCGGTGCAAAGAATTTAAAAAAAGAAAAGATCAGGCATTGTTTGGTATTATTCAAGGGGGGCTTTTTAAGGATCTTCGTCAAAAATCTTTAGAAAATATGATTGAATTTAATTTTGAAGGATATGCGTTGGGCGGATTAAGTGTGGGGGAAGATATGCCTTCCATGCATGAAATCGTCTCAATGTTTGCCCCGCGTTTGCCTGCAGAAAAACCACGCTATTTGATGGGAGTGGGGCGCCCCACAGATATTTTAGAATGTATTTCTTCTGGGATGGATATGTTTGATTGTGTGATGCCCACCCGCAATGCGAGAAATGGGAGCCTCTTTACCTCTTTTGGAAAAATCAATATCGCCAATGAAAAATATAAATTTGACATGAACCCCTTGGATTTTGAATGTACCTGTTACACCTGTTCTCATTTTTCACGGGCTTATTTGCGGCATTTGTTTATGAGTGGCGAAATTCTTTCTGCCAGATTAAATACTTTACACAATCTTTCCTTCTATGTTAGCTTGTTGCGCGTTATACGAGACGCAATTAAAAACAAAAACTTACAAGCCTTTCGAAAGAAATTTTATGAAAGTCGAGGAGTCTAATGATACCAATGATATCTGTGGCCTGGGCACAAACTAAGGCACCTTTTTCAGGAGGTGGGCTTTTTGATTTATTGGTTCCCTTTGCCGCAATGTTTTTGATTTTTTATTTTTTATTGATCAGACCACAGCAGAAGCGTACCAAAGAGCATCAAAACTTTTTAAAAAATTTGCAACGAGGGGATGACGTGGTGACCGCCAGCGGCCTTCATGGCAAAATTCATGGCTTAACCGACCACGTGGTTACTTTAGAAATTGCCCCAGAGTGTCAAATTAAAATCGACCGTATTCAGATCGCAAGAGTTGTAAAGGGAGTGTAGTGTGCCAAGATCCTGGTGGTTTAAAGTCTTAGGAACTGTTTTTTTTACGATCTTGTGTCTTTTGTATTTGGTCCCTTCTTTTGTTTCTAGTGATCGACTTCCAAAGTGGGCACATTATATTGTCCCCAAGCAAGAACTTAAATTGGGGCTGGATTTACAAGGAGGCCTCCATATTGTGATGGGGATTGATCCCGAGCGTGTTGTTCAAGAAAATACGGCTGTATTTGCTCAAGATTTAGCAGAAGAACTCAAATCAAAGTTTCCTTCTGTCGAAGTTAAGAAAATTGAAAAATCATCAGACATTGAAGTAATCCATCCTGCATCTCAAGATGTCAAAGAACTTCGAAAATTGGTTCGCAAACGATATGCGTTTGAATTTGGAGAGCAAAAAGAAACTTCTTTCGTATTGCACTTGAGTTCTCAAGAGAGAAGTTTTTACATTAAAAGAGCGGTTGAGCAGTCGATCGAGGCCATTCGAAACCGAATTGATGAATTTGGCGTTGCAGAACCATCGATTGTAGCAGAAGGCTCTGATCGCATTGTAATTCAATTGCCTGGTGTTCAAGATCCAGCACGTGCGAAAGAGTTGATTGGGCGGACAGCGAAATTAGAATTTAAGTTGGTGGATGCCTCTGAGCCCCCGCTTCCCATTGAAGCTTGGATTGAACAGGTTGAGAAAGAGAAGGGTCTTAAATTTGATTCGGAAAAAGGAGAAAAATTTTCGGATTATTTGGCTCAAGTGAGAGAAGCCCTCAAAGATAAAATTCCTAAAGAGAGGGAGCTTGCTTTTGAAAAACAAGTGGATCCTCAAACCCAAAAAGCGAGGTGGATCCCTTATTTGTTAGAACAAAAGGCACAAGTAACGGGGGATCATGTGCGGGATGCACGGGTGGTGACCAATCCTCGAACCAATCTTTATGATGTTTCTTTAAAATTTACAGCGCAAGGTGCAAAGCCCTTTGCAAAATTAACCAGTGATAATGTAAATCGAAGGCTGGCCATTGTCTTGGATGGCATGGTGCATTCAGCGCCTCGAATTGATGAACCCATTCTAAATGGCGAGGCTTCAATTACCTTTGGGGCGAGAGATGATCTGAATCAACTTTTAAAAGAGGTCCAGGATACAGCTTTGGTGCTTCGAGCGGGGGCATTGCCAACCACCATTGAGCTTTTAGAAGAAAGAACGGTGGGGCCTTCTTTGGGAGCGGATTCGATTGCGGCTGGTAAGAAATCACTTTTGCTGGGCCTTTTGCTCGTTGTGCTAATGATGGTCGTCTATTATAAAGTTGCTGGTGTTGTGGCGAATGTCGCTTTGGTTTTAAATCTTGTTTTCTTATTAGCGCTTTTGGCGATGTTTGGGGCAACGCTCACCATGCCCGGAATTGCAGGCATTGTTCTAACGTTGGGGATGGCGGTGGATGCCAATGTGCTTATTTTTGAACGGATCCGGGAAGAAATTCGATCGGGGAAATCTGCAAAGGTTTCCATTCAAGCTGGTTTTGAAAAGGCCTGGAGTTCTATTTTGGATGCAAATTTAACGACGATGATTGCAGCACTTGCCCTTCTTTCTGAAGGAACGGGGCCTGTGAAAGGATTTGCAGTTACCTTAACCATTGGCATTTGTACCAGCGTGTTTTCCGCCGTTTTCATTTCTAAACTTTTTTATGATTTTTTTATTTTGAAATTAAAAATTGAGAAAGTGAGCATTTAATGAATTTTTTTAGGTATGATCTCAATATTGATTTTATTGGGCGCCAGCGATTTTTTATTGGAATTTCAGTTTTGTTTGTGTGTTTATCTCTCTTTATTATTTTCTTTAAAGGTTTGCAGTTTGGGATTGATTTTTCAGGTGGGACAGAAATTTATGTCAAATTTAAAACAGCCATTGATTCTGCCGAAGTTCGCAACATTTTAGAGAAGGCCAATTGGAAAGATGCCATGGTGCAACATTTTGGGAAAGAAGAAGAGCGTGAATTTTTAATTCGATTGGAACAAGCGGATCAACAGAATCAATTTGTTTCGGAGGAGCTTTCCAAAATCTTCACAGCGGCCAAAGGAAAAGAGTTTTTTGAAATTACAAAAGTGGAAGTGGTGGGGCCGCGTGTTGGCTCAGATCTAAAAAGACGAGGGGCTTGGGCAATGTTTTATTCTTTGATCGGAATTTTGCTCTATGTGGCACTTCGATTTGATATTCGATTTTCACCAGGAGCGGTGGTCGCTTTGATCCATGATGTGATTATTACCCTCGGTGTGTTTACGTTGGCAGGGAAAAAATTTGATTTAACTATTTTGGCGGCACTTTTAACGATTGTTGGGTATTCTGTGAATGATACCATTGTCATTTTTGATCGTATTCGTGAAAACATGAAATCACTCGAAGGGCTGAGCATTGTTCAAATTGTCAATCGCAGCATTAATGAAACCTTGAGTCGAACGATCATAACTTCTTTTACGGTGTTTTTGGTTGTCATTGCTCTTTTTGTATGGGGAGGGCAGGTGATCCACGACTTTTCTTTCTCTCTTATTTTTGGGCTTATTGCAGGAACGTACTCAACCATTTTTATTGCGAGTCCTCTATTTTTATTTTTGCACCGCTATTTTGAATCCAAAAAAGCATGAAACATCGGTGGCTGCTCAAAGCACCAGATCCTGATAACGTGGAAAGCATGAGTCGTTCGTTGGGCGTCTCAAAGCCCATTGCAACGATTCTCATCAATCGCGATTTAGAAGAAATTGAGAAAGCGCACCTCTTTTTAAAAGGGTCGTTAAAAGATTTGCCATCTCCTTTTTTAATGAAAGATATGAAAAAGGCTGTGGACCGTATTGTGCTCGCCATGGAGCGCAAGGAATCCATTTTTGTGTATGGCGATTATGACGTTGATGGGACCACGGCAACGGCCTTGCTCTTAACCTTTTTTAAAGAATTGGGCATTTTGGTTCAATTCCATATTCCACATCGACTGAGAGAAGGGTATGGGTTACATGCCAAAGCCCTTGAAGAAATTCGAGCACAGGGTGGGCGTGTGGTGATTACAGCAG
The DNA here is from genome assembly GCA_016198185.1 of Deltaproteobacteria bacterium. Taxonomy (GTDB): domain Bacteria; phylum Bdellovibrionota; class JACOXK01; order 2-02-FULL-40-11; family 2-02-FULL-40-11; genus JACQJD01. The sequence goes on along the minus strand of JACQJD010000027.1, from coordinate 13,449 downwards.
ATTGTGGTATTTCCAATGTGGCTGAAGCTCAAGTGGCATCTCAGTTAGGGGTAGATCTCATTGTAACCGATCATCATATTATTCCGCCTGCATTGCCAGACGCCCATGCTGTTTTAAATCCCCTGAGGGCGGATAGTGATTTTCCCGATTTACATTTATCGGGGGTGGGAGTGGTATTTTTCTTGGTCATGGCATTGCGACAGACCTTACGAGAAACAAATTATTTTTCACAAAGAAAAGAACCCAATTTAAGAAATTATTTAGACTTCGTTGCGTTGGGAACCATCGCCGATTTGGTTCCGTTAAAAGGGGTTAATCATATTTTGGTTAAAGAGGGATTATCGGTGCTATCTACTCAAAAAAGAATTGCGGTGAATGCTTTGTGTGAAGTGAGTGGCATTTCAGATAAAAAAATTGGAACTTATGAAGTTGGATTTCAATTGGCGCCCAGGTTAAATGCAGCGGGCAGGCTCCAAACAGCGACTTTGGCTGTAAAACTTCTAACCAGCGATGACTATCATGAAGCCTTAGCGGTGGCCCGTGTTCTAAATGAAGAAAATCAAAAAAGACGTTTTCTTCAGGATGAAATTTTTCATCAAGCGGTGACGATGGTCGAAGAAAAAAAACTTCACCTTTCTGGAAAAAGTTTGGTTTTATCTTCCCCCCATTGGCATCCAGGGGTTATTGGGATTGTTGCCTCAAAACTGGTTGAAAAGTATTATTTGCCGACCTGTTTAATTTCAGAACAAGAAACCATGGGGAAGGGCTCTTGTCGGAGTATTTCGGCGCTTCATTTATACCAAGCTTTAAAAGCCTGTGCGGATCAGTTTGAAACATTTGGGGGGCATAAAGCAGCAGCAGGGTTTGCCATTCCATTAAATAGGATTGATTCCTTTCGTCGGTGCTTTGACGAGGTTGTGCGCAAGATGGTTTCTCCAGATGATTTCACGCCCGTTACGTGGGTGGATTTAAGGGTAACGTTAGCTCAGGTAGATCGAGAGTTGATTGAAGATTTAGCCCTCTTAGAGCCATTTGGGATGGGAAATCCAGAGCCTGTGTTTTTGTGTGAGGGGTTTAAAGTGGCTCGTCATCATATTGTGGCTGAGAAACATTTAAAATTGTGGCTTCAAGATTCAGGGCAGCAACAGGAAGCGATTGGATTTCAATTGTCTCATCATGCGGGAGAGGTTCATAAAATGAAATCGGTATTGTTTTCTCCGAGAGTAAATGAATGGAATGGGACGGCTCGTATTCAACTTCGCGTGAAAGAATTTGGATTTTAACGCACCGCGTAAAAAAGCTTGACTTCATCATGGCCAGTGCTAACGTAACCTTAATTTGTATTTAAATAGAGAATCATTTTTAAAGAAAAGAAGAAAGGAAGGATTAAAATTATGACAAAGTTAGAAGTGGATATGAAATCAATTCAAAAATTAATTTCACAACGCGTGCAAAAGGTGCATAAAACGCTCAATCAGTTTGAAAATCAGGCTCAAAAATGGCTTCATCAGGGAAGAAAAACGAGCGAAGAGGGGAAAAAGCAATTTGATCGGATGATGAATGATGTTCAAAAGACGCTCAAAAAATCTCCTTGGGTAAAAAACTTTAAAAAGTCGAATGTGTACCAAATTGCGCTTCAAGCCAAAGATGAGTTGGAAAAAAAGATGTGTGAGACGCAAGAGCGCGTATTTAATCTTCTCAATGTGCCGACCAAAGAGGATTTGGATAAATTAAACAAAAAAATTGATGAACTAACTTCTAAATTAAAATCCAAATCTAAAAAATCAAGTTCGGATACGCCCTCCACTTCCGCAACATCGTAGAATTTACTTCTTCTTCTGGGAGTTGGAAAGCAGGAGTCTATATCTCCACCCCCAGAAGGCGTGATCTCCAGAGAGGGTAAGGTGTGCAACTTTGAGCACTACCTATTTGAATTACCCCTGCGTTAGTGCTATACATCACGTTTCTATGTACGAAGTCATCGTAAAGAATCACTTTTCTGCAGCGCATCAGCTGAAGTCGGAAAAAGGTGTTTATGAAAATTTGCATGGTCATAATTGGAAAATCGATGTGGTGGTAGAAGCCCCGCAATTGGATGCCATTGGAACTGTGATTGATTTTTCTGTGGTTGAACATGAAACGCAGTGCTTGGTGGATCTGTTCGATCATCGGGTTTTAAATGAGCTTAAATGCTTTGAGGACCTCAATCCTTCTTCAGAAAATGTGGCGCGGTTTTGTTTTGAATCTTTGAAGGAGAAACTCAAAGCGTATCCGATTCAACTCAAAAAAGTTACGATTTGGGAAACAGATTTTTTGGGTGCGAGTTATAGGGGAGAGGTAACGTCATGATTGATGTTCAAAATTTAGAAGATGTTCGAGGAATTTCTTTACATCATGTAGGGGTTCGAAATGTTCGATATCCCATTAAAGTGTTAGATAAAGCTCAGGGTGTCCAACATACGATTGGTTCTTTTAATATGTATGTAGATTTAACAGATAAATTTAAAGGGACACACATGAGCCGATTTATTGAGATTTTAAATCAATATCGCAATGAAATTGATGTGAACAATTTAGATCAGATTTTAGAAACCATGCGTGTAAAGCTCAACTCCAACGTTTCTGTGATTGAAGTGTCTTTCCCCTATTTTGTTCAAAAGAAAGCACCGGTTTCGCAGGCGGAAAGCCTCATGGAGTATACTTGCAAGATGTGGGGAAGCAAGAGCGTCGAAGGGAAGGATTTCTATGTTAAGGTTGGGGTGTCGGTGACCACCTTATGTCCTTGTTCCAAAGAAATTTCGGATCGCGGTGCGCACAATCAAAGATCGAATGTATCGCTCGTGGTTCGCTTTAGCCAATTTGTGTGGATTGAAGATTTGATCCATCTCGTGGAAGATTCTGCGAGTTGTGAATTATTTCCTTTATTGAAGCGGGTAGATGAAAAAGCGGTTACGGAAAGAGCCTATGATCACCCCAGATTTGCAGAAGATGTGGTGAGAGAAGTTGCCGTCAAATTGGATGAGTGGTCAGCCATTGAGTGGTATGCCGTCGAATGTGAAAATGAAGAATCTATTCATGCGCACAATGCCTATGCCTTCGTAAAAAAATCAAAATTGGAATCATAATGAAAAGCGTGGTGTTACTTTCTTCGGGATTAGACTCGACCGTCAATTTTTGCAAAGCGCTTCGAGAAGGAGCGGTGGTGTGTGCCTTGACGTTTGATTATGGTCAAAAAGCAGCGGCCAGTGAAATCTTGCATGCAAAGCTTATTGCAAAGCAATACGGCGTTCGCCATGAGGTCGTTGACCTGCAGTGGCTTAAACCTTTAACCCAGACAGCTTTGGTTCAAGCAGAGGTCGATCTTCCGCAATTAAAAACTTCAGAATTAGACGATCTCACAAAAACCAAGCAGTCTGCACGCCAAGTGTGGGTGCCAAATCGAAATGGTGTTTTTATTCAGATTGCGGCAAGTTTTGCAGAAGCACTGGGTGCGCAAAGCGTGGTGGTGGGGTTTAATGGAGAAGAAGCCAAAACATTTCCAGATAACTCTGCTTCCTTCGTAGCTCTTGTGAATCAGGGGCTTCAATTTTCAACTTTAAGCAACGTGCAAGTGGTGTGTTATACGCTGGCCTACAACAAAAAAAAAATTGTTCAACTGGGAAGAGAACTCAAGGCGCCTTTTGACCTCATGTGGAGTTGCTATCAATCTGGGATGCAAGGATGCGGTCGATGTGAATCTTGTTTGCGTTATGAGAGGGCCATGAAAGGAAGATCGGATGAAAGGGTTTGAAGTCCACTGGGTAGATGAAAAGCTGACCTACGATGGCACTCAGCTTTCGCCGCTTTGGATCTACAAAAATTTTAATCTGTGTGGAGATGCGATGGTGAGTTTTGAAGGACCTGCGGATGTATCTTTACACCATATGGTGGATTTGGAAGATGTAAAAGCCAAGCGTCCTATTTTTTCTCAAAGCATGGTCCATTTTTTAGCTGAATTTTTTGATTTAGATCTTGAAAAAACAGTTTATCGCCAACGACTCTTAATCGTAATTGTAAAAGAAATTTTGGAAGCCCAGCTTGGGCGTTTGTTGCAACGAAAAGGTGATGATATTTACGATGGCCAAGCAAAACTTTCGGTTTCCATTGCAACGCTTTCTCAAGTTTCTTCTTTGATTCATGCCGGGATCAATGTGATCAGCGAAGGAACGCCTATCCCCACTCGTGGCCTTAAAGAGTATCAGATGGATCCCAAGGCGTTTGCGAAAGCTGTGCTCACTCGATTTCAGGAGGAGCTTCAAAATTCTTGGTTTGCTCGCTGTAAAGTCCGCTGCGCAAATTAAAGGGTTGTTAAATTTCGAATTAATACTTTGTGTATTTGAGTGCTTTTAAAACAGCCTGGCCAACGCTTGTTGATCTCCAAAAATTAGCACCTTCTCTCTCTGTACTTACGATCAATATTGCATCAGAAGAGCTCATCATCAGGAGGCGGCCAACCAGTGCCGTAAATTGTCATTTTGACGATAAAATAAACACTTTTTTGAAATATCTCAAAAGTCTTTAAATGAGCCATCCTCATGAAATGAGAGCATTTTTTCATTTTTTTTGTTTTGGCACTTTGATTGCAATCCCTCTCCAATGATCTTTTGGCATTGGGGCCAAAAGACAACAATGTGGAACGTTACAAGGAGGTAACTTTATGAAACGATTAATCACAGTCATTGCCCTCGGAACCATGATTTTTGTTCTGATGGGCTGTGGAAAAGCAAAAAAGGTTGTCTTTGAGAAAGAGCGTATCGAAGGACAGCTTTCTCTTTTGCGAGAAGGAATGTCGGCTGAAGAACGAGATACCTTTTCAACTGCATTCCATGAAGCAGAGCGTGTCAAACTTTTAAGTCATTTCAATTCACAAGATCTTGAAACAAAGATCGAAAGAATAAATGGCTTAAATTTTGTAACGATTGATGAGGGGCTAGATCTTCAAAAGTTTGAGACATTGAAATCCAATGTCGATCACTTAATGAAGCTCTCTACTTCCAGTCAGGACATGCTGTCTCAACATCTTGAACAAAAGAACATCTTAAAAATCCGCATCTTACAAGACATTCGATTTGATGGCTATAGAGCTGAAATTGAAATGTCTGGACGTGAAGGGATTATTCTGACCAAGGATCTTAAATATGATCCTAAGTTGGGTCTCAGTTCTTTTGCATTTGAGATTGAGTCTGTGAAGTATGCTGTGGATCTTTCTGAACCTAAAAAGCATGAAGTTCATGCTTTGAAAGAAGAAGTGGTCGACGGTAAAACAACGTTTTTGAGAAAAAAACGCGTTGAACTGGAAGGCAAAGTCACAGTGCAAAAAAACAGCGATCTCTTTCAGTATGGCTATTTTTCCATTTACAAATGGGAAGACCTGACGGAAGAAGATCTTAAAAAACTGGAAGGAGAAAAGGTACAAGAAGAAGCGACTCAAGAGCCAGCTGCGGACGTTGAAGCAAATGCTGCTCCGAGCACAGAAGACCAAGGTGAAGCTGTTACAGGTGAAGTATCAGCAGAACCAACAGGTGAAACTCTTCCTGCTGCTGCTGCGATTGAAGCACCCGTGGAAGAAAACGGTGTAAAAGCAGAAGAACCTGCTGTGAGCGAAGAACCACCAGTCAAAGCAGAAGAACCTGCTGTGAACGAAGAACTACCAGTCAAAGAAGAAGAACAATCCAGTGATGAGAGTTCGACGTCTGGAATGAACTTTACATCTGGAGGTGGAAGTATGTCCTCTGATCGTTACCAAATGGAGGTGACCATTGGTGGATCACCAAGAGGTGATGTAAAATAATCTCTTCCATTTTTCCCTTTTATGCACCCACTTCGTTAAAACAAAGAGTGCATGGATAAAAACCGCACAGGGCCTTTAAAAGTCCTGTGCGGTTTTTTTATGGATATTTGCACAGTGACAAAAATTGTCACTGTGTGTCAATTTTAAAGGTGTTTTTTGATGGGTAGTGTTTCTATCTATTTGATTTTATTTATAAAATTAAGTCTTTGTTTTGGCACGCGTCTTGCTATGAAATAGGGTAAGGAGATTTATATGAAGTACTTTACATTTTCTTTGATAGGGGCAGCTCTCGCAAGTCTTGTTTTATCTTGCGGATTTGATAGCAAGCCCATCGCGTATCAAAAACCCAAGAAATCTTTTGAGCTCTCCGGAAGTTTTTTGGGAAATGGCGAAGTCTATACAACTGCCAAGCAAGATGAAATTAAAGAGTTACATTTGGCACGAGCCAAAGAAGGCGAGCTTAAAGCCCAAATGGAGCGTCAAGCGACCGTCAGTCTTTTTACTGCCGTTGCTCAAGAACCCAGTGGCACTGTCATCGAAGATGAAAGTGAACTCAAATTAAAAGAAGAGTTGGAACACGTTCAACATCAACGGGCTGAACTCGAAAAAATGGTTAAATTAAAAATAGAAACTGTGCATTTTTCGGTGGTCAAAGATGAGGACGCAAAATATCAGATTCAAGAATTGGTCATTTTAACGAACCAAGACAAAATTGAAACGCTTGAAGAAGATGATCCAGACGCTGAAAATATCCAGGAAGAGCGTAAAATTCGAAGGCGTTATTTTGGGGATATTTGTTTGATGATTTTTTCTGGAAAAGCGCTATTTGAGCCTGAGACCGGAAGACTCGAATTTTCTTTGAAACTCAAAGAAGCAGGGGTGGAACGAGAATATAAGTTTATCGGCTTTGAAAAAATAACCAAATACAAAGAAGAACAGAAAGTCAGTATCCATGTTAAAATTGAAATTTTTGAGCCGAATGAATCTTACGATCATTCTGAGATTGTTTCGTTGGGTGCTTGGCGTGCAAGAAAATATGAACCAAAGGACTTGAGGGTGCCCAAAGATTCCAAAGAAGTCTCTCAAAAAGAAACTCCCACTCAAAAAAGGACATCTGAAAACAAATAACGAGGAAGGGATTATTTTTCTATCCCCCTAAAATTCTTTTTGCTATAGTCCTGCCCATGAAGAAAACATTTGTGTTGGATACCAATGTGCTTCTCTATGATGCGCAAGCTATTTTGCGCTTTAAAGAGCATGACGTTATTATTTGTTTTTCGGTTTTGGAAGAAATTGATGCCTTCAAAAGAGACATGACCGAAACCGGTCGAAATGCTCGTCAATTTTCTCGCTATCTGGATGAGTTTCGTAAAAAAGGAAACCTTGCCAAAGGGGTTAAAATTGGGAAAGAAGGCGGCAAGCTTTTAATTGATCTATCCGAGTCTGAGCGAAAGTTGTTTTCTTCTCCCGCCCACAAGAGTGCTTTAAAAAATGATAATATTATTTTGGCTGCGGCACTCAGGCTTACAAAAAAGCTTAAGCATCAGGTCATCTTTTTAACAAAAGATACGAATTTAAGAATTAGGGCAGATGTTTTAGGGGTTTTCTCGCAAGATTATGACCCACAGCCTGTTGACATAGACCATCTCTATACGGGGATGACCCAAGCCATCGTTCCGACAGCTGCCATTGATCAGTTTTATACAGAGCGCTTGATGAAACCGCCTTCTGAAATGAAACTCTATCCCAATCAATGTGTGTTGTTAAAAGACGAAACCAATGAAAATCACACAGCTGCAGCACGATACGATGGGAAAAAAGAAATGTTGGTGCCGCTTCGCAAGCGCCAGGAAGGTATTTGGGGGATCTTTCCAAAAAACCTAGAGCAAAGTTTTGCATTAGACTTATTGCTCAATGACCACATTCGGTTGGTGTCTTTGGTTGGAAAAGCAGGAACGGGTAAAACGCTCTTGGCCTTAGCCGCAGGGCTTTTAAAAACCTTGGATGAGGGCGAATACAAAAAATTGCTGGTGTCTCGCCCTATTTATCCGATGGGAAAAGATCTTGGTTATTTACCGGGCGATATTGAAGAAAAATTAAATCCATGGATGCAGCCCATTTTTGATAATTTAGAATTTTTATTGGGGAACACCGGATATTCTTCGAAAGAGCAAGGTCGATCACGAAAACATGGTTATATGGAACTCATGAGTCAAGGCATGCTCAACATTGAACCCTTGACCTATATTCGGGGTCGATCCATTCCTCAGCAATATATGATTGTAGATGAGGCCCAAAATTTAACGCCACATGAAATCAAAACCATTATTACGCGTGTGGGTGAGAATACAAAAATTATTTTAACGGGGGATTGTTATCAGATTGATAATCCTTATGTCGATGCTTCAAGCAATGGATTAACATATGTGGTAGAGCGTTTTCGGAATGAAGCCATTGCGGGGCATGTGACCTTAACCAAAGGCGAAAGATCAGAGCTCGCCGAATTGGCCGCTAATTTATTATAGATGAACCTCGTTAGTCTAATTTAAAAACGCGGGTGGGGCCTTGCAGTCGGTGTTGTTCTGCCAAATCAGAAAGTTCTCGTGTGAGAGCTCTAGCTGAAATGACATCCATTAAGTCTTCTCCCCAGAGCGCAATCGATAGAGAAAAGGGATCCTTCTTGACCGTCTCATAATATTGAATCAGCTGATCTAACAATTCTGCTTTAGAGAGTTGATAGAGTTGGTGTTTGGTCATATTCATTGCCTTTTTTTTCTTATAGTCCGCCAAATGCACGACATTGGATGTTTTGGGATCCGATTGTGACATAAAGATTGTGTCCTCTTTCGTGGTTTGCGGGGGGATCAACATGCGCTCATATGTAGAAGCAACTCTTATGCCAGAGATGGAAATATTTTAAAAAATATTGTAACTATTTAAAACTATTAATGTTTTTTTATTTTTGATTTTAAGATGGTAGGACGGATGGGCCTCTATTTTTTGTTTAAAAATAATGCACTGTAGAAGTCTTAAACAAAACTTTGTTTTTAAGGTTAGGCTATGTTATATTTTGAACAGCGCGTTGCATTAGAAATGTCTTACAAGAGCTCGGCATCAACAAGGTGTGTGGTACAAGTTTGACGCAGTAGCAAAACACAAAAAGGAGCCTGCGTGATAACACACATCAATACAAACATACTGAAACATTCACACGAGACAAAAAAATTGGCTGGAAATGAAATTGTGGTCAATGCGGCATTCAATGACTTTGATGAGTTTTTGATGTCGTATGTGAGTGATGTACCCGGTGGTGGGCTTTTTGTAAAAACAACCAAAGCGCTTCCTTTGGGGAGCAGAGTGCGGTTATTCTTTACACTCAAAGACTCTCGGGTGCCGATTCTGGAAGGGGATGGAGAAATCATCTCTGTAGAAAGAGAAGATCTGGAAAGTGTGGGCGGGATGGTGATTAAATTCTATAATTTAAATGAAAAAAGCAAAGCCCTGCTTTCACGATTGGTCAAAAATTTCTTATAAATTTGTTTTTGATTGAAATTAAAAAAGGCTTTGGATACGCTTTCGCGTGTGGATCCACAAGTCAGTTGTAGAGTTTCAAGCTCTATTTTAACATTTGTTGACAAAGAAAAACGAAACTTAGAGCAATTTTTAGAAAATGTTTCTGTTTCCAAAGAGCATCTCTTAGATGCCAACAGTTGGATATCCACAGATGTCATTGAAACCCTTTTTAATCGTCTAGAAATTTCGTTTTACGATCCCGATATTGCTTACAAATTGGGACGGCAAGCAGCACAATTAGGGGCCTGGGGGGTTCTGGAATCGGTCTTTCGAATGATCGGAGATCCTTGTCTTATTTTTCATCAGGCCAGAAAATTTGTTGGCTATTTTTATAAAGACATTGAACTGACCGTGAAAGAAAAAAGTGAATTTCATGTTATTTTAGAATTTTCGGGAGCAAATGCGAAACATCCTCATTTGTCTTACCTGCGAGGGATATTTGAATCGATTCCCATGTATTGGCAGTTGGGGCATGCCTTTTCTGAAAAGATCAATGACTGTACCTATGAATTTCGATGGGAAAACAAGCAAGAATTTTTTGGTCAAAAAGACACTCAGGTTTCTCTGAGTCCCCAGCTCATTCAAGACACCATTGTTCAGTTGGAAAAAACCATTTCACTCATTGAAAAGAAGAATCGAGAGCTCGAAGAAAAAAACGATGCGTTGACCAAAGCCCATCTGAAATTAACGGAAACCTTTAATGAAAAAATTCAATCTGAGAAACTGGCTTCCATTGGTCAGTTGGCGGTCGGTGTTGCCCATGAGATTAATAACCCTTTGGGATTTATTATGAGCAATGTGCAGCGTGCCACGGAATACACAAAAGTATTAACCGATTTTATCCGGATTTTTGATGCTCCCTGGGGAGGCGATCAACTTTCAGATGCAGACTTTGTTGCCATTCAGAAACGAATGAAAGATTTTTTAATCGATCATGATGTGACCTATGTTTTAAAAGATTTTCCAGCTTTATTACAAGAATCGAAAGAAGGATTGGATCGCGTGAAACAAATCGTTGAAGATTTAAACACCTTTGCGCGAATGGCGCCCGAAGACATGCAATTGGCCGACATTCACCAAGGCCTGGATTCAACATTGAATTTGCTTCGCTATGAGTTGAAAAAGAAAGCCAGGGTGGTTAAAAACTATGGTTTGCTTCCAAGGGTACGGTGTAATTTGCCAAAACTAAACCAAGTTTTTTTAAATTTGTTTATCAATGCATGTCAGGCCATAGACCGCGAAGGTGAAATTAAGGTCGAGACAGAGTCTAAACTTCCTTGGGTGATGGTTAAGATTTCGGATACGGGATGTGGAATTGATCAGAAAGATTTAAATAAAGTTTTTGATCCTTTTTATACGACCAAAAAAGAAGGACATAATATGGGGTTGGGTTTGAGTACGGCATTAAGCATTGTTCAGCAGCATCAAGGAGACATTCAATTGGAAAGCAGACCCAGCGAGGGGACACGGGTGACGGTCATGTTGCCCATGTCTGGAGTGCGACCTTGATCCGCATTCATTCCATTTTGGCGCGAGAAATTTTGGATTCAAGAGGGAATCCTACCGTAGAAGCGGATGTCATTTTGGATTCTGGCGATTGGGGGCGTGCGGCAGTTCCATCTGGGGCATCCACTGGAGAACGTGAAGCCTTGGAGTTGCGAGATAAGGATCCAAAGCGCTATCAAGGAAAAGGCGTTTTAAAAGCAGTTCATCATATTCATCATGTTATTGCGCCGGCCTTAAAGGGTCGGCAAGCCGATGACCAGCAAGCGATTGATCAATTTCTCATGACGTTAGATGGAACAGAGGCCAAACAACGGCTTGGAGCCAATGCCATTTTAGCTGTTTCTATGGCAGTTTTAAGAGCATGTGCCAATCATGCGCGTGAACCGCTGTATCGGTATCTTGGAGGGCGGCAAGCTCTTTATTTACCTGTTCCCATGATGAATATTTTAAATGGGGGCGCCCATGCAGATAACAACTTAGATATTCAAGAATTTATGATTATGCCCATCGGGTTTAAAACATTTTCACAGGCATTACAGGCGGGTGTGGAGGTTTTTCATTCTCTAAAAGCGATTCTAAAAGATCGACATCTTTCCACGGCTGTCGGAGATGAAGGTGGCTTTGCACCGAATTTAGAATCTCATGAAGAAGCCTTGGATCTTATTTTAGAGGCGATTGATCGAAGTCGTTATCAGGCTGGGAAAGATATTTGGATCGCCTTAGACTGTGCGGCCAGTCAATTTCAAGAAGGATCCTCCTATCGTTTGGGGGATCAAACGAATGCAAAATCCATGATGGAGATGGTTGAATATTATGAAAAGCTTATTGCGCAGTATCCCATTTTGTCGATTGAGGATCCGTTGGGAGAAGGGGATTGGAAAGGATGGATGGCGCTTACTCATAAATTAGGCAAGCGCATTCAAGTGGTTGGGGATGACATTTTTGTAACCAATCCTAACATTTTTAAAAAAGGTATTCGAGACAAGGTTGCCAATGCCATTTTAATTAAGCTCAATCAAATCGGTACGGTTTCAGAAACCCTAGAGACCATTCAAATGGCCAAAGATGCTCAGTTTGCAACAGTGATCTCGCATCGTTCCGGTGAAACGGAGGATACATTTATTTCAGATCTTTCGGTCGCCGTCTCTGCAAAACAAATTAAAACCGGTTCGCTGTGTCGTACCGATCGAATGGCCAAATACAATCAACTTTTGCGCATCGAAGAACATTTAAAAGGACGCGCCCGATTTGAAGGAAAATCATATTTTCCTCACTTTTTGGGAGAGCGCCGTCAGCTCGCCTAAGGATTTGACATGTTCATGAATCTGACACAATTTCAGAAACCACTATCATTACAGTGGCTTAGGTGCTATTAGCCATTTAGAAAGTCAAAAATTGAGACACGTCAAAAATGATTGAAACGCTGATCCAGACTAGATCACAGAGGTTGTATTTTTTTAAGTTATTGATTTTATTGAATAAAATAACGTTTTTGACTGTTTTAGATTTTTTTTAAATTCCCCATTGACAATGGCACTTTATTTGCTTATATATTTGCGACTTAACCCCTAAAAATGAATAAATTGGAGGAAATAACAATATGAAATTACAATCATGGATGATGAGTTTGGTCATGATAGGAGCGGGCTTGGTTGCTTTAAACAATAACGTTTTAGCGCAAGCCACACAAACGGCCCAAGTTGAAGCAGTGGCACCAGCACCGGTCAGTGGTTCTATCAAATTTGAATTGAGTCGTGATCTGGTTGGTGAGGCTGAGAAAGCAATGAGCAATACGACCACCTTGAGTCTAACCAGACCTTTTTCACCGGATACGTCCTTGACGGTTGTAGGACAAGTGAAAAATACATTTTCACAAAAGAAAAGAGCAGGGCAACAATTTGCTTGGCAAGATCCAGGTTTGATTTTTGCCAATAAAAATCTTTTTAAGGTGAGCGATGTAACGGTTAGTGGAGATCTTCGCTATTTCTTACCTTTAACTGAAAACAGTTTAAAAATTGGAAGTGATCGAAATCCAAATCGAGGCGCAGCACGCTATACATGGAATGCTTCCTTACCCGTGGGGGGGTGGTCTTTTGGTGTCACCCAAGCAGGATCTATGTATTCTTATCTCAATTATAAGAACGCAAAAGATGAAGTAAATCCTGACTATAAACTGATGCACATTGCGGACGTAGGGTACACATTAAATGAGGTTGTTTCATTCAGCACCAGTGCCACATGGATTTCGTACATTAGAAGAGGCGAAGGTAACGATGCCAACAAAGATGATGGTCACGCCTTTGAATTAGGTTTGGGAACCAGCGTTGCCATTCCTGGTGTTAAAGGCCTTCAAACGGAATTGGGCGTTGCTTTTGCAGCACCGAATCAAAATTTAAAGAAATTCTATGAACCTGCTCGAGATGACAGTAAGAGTCCTGCTGAAGTGGGTTCGGTCAGTAAATCCATCTTAGCAAATACCAGCTTAGGATTAACACTGGCTTATTCATTTCTATAAATCTAAGTTAAATAAAAATCTTTTT
>JACQJD010000031.1 GCA_016198185.1 Deltaproteobacteria bacterium | reverse complement strand
GTTCTCCCAGAGATTTTGAGGTGGCACATATCTCTTAACTCTGTGTCCACTTTTTTGTTGCAAGATCAAACTTAGTATTTGATCTGACAGTTACCCCGGTTACGAATCAAAAATTGTCAGACTGTCAAATTGAGATCGTTTATCTTTTGCCTCACAATTTTCTTTGCGTCAAGAAAAGTTTGCATTGGCGTTCTTCCATCGCACATCTTTCCCTGATGCGTCCTTTCTTCGTTGTAATTTTTTATCCATCGATCAAGATCCTCTTGAAGCTCTTCAATCGTTCGATAGATTTTCTTTCGAAAAGCGACCTGATAGAATTCTTGAAGAATGGTTTTGTGAAATCGCTCACAGATTCCATTGGTTTGCGGATGCTTTGCTTTTGTTTTTGTGTGATCGATATCATTGATCCCCAAAAAGAGTTGGTAATCATGCTGATCGTGTTTTCCGCAATATTCAGTTCCCCTATCCGTTAAAATACGAAGAAGTGGAACTTCATGCTCTCCAAAAAACGGCAGGACGCGATCGTTGAGAACCTCTGCAGCCGTGATCGGTGTTTTAGTTGTATAGAGTTTAGCAAAGGCAACTTTGGAATAAGTATCAACAAAAGTTTGCTGATAAATTCTGCCAACGCCTTTGATCGTACCCACATAAAACGTATCCTGGCTTCCCAAATAGCCCGGATGCTCTGTTTCAATGACACCTGAGGCCAAATCATCTTCTTTTTTCTTCTCAAGCGCCTGAAGCTGGGCTTCGGTCAGAATAATTTTTTCCTCGGCCATCTTTTTTTCAAGAGCAGAGAGCCTCTTATTAAAAACTTCCAGATTATGTCGCATCCAAATTAACCGTATACCTGCAGACGAAACAAAAACACCACGCTTCCTCAGTTCATTTGAAGCTCTCATCTGTCCATAGGCTGGAAATTCAATGGCAAAATTCACCACTGCTTCTTCTGTTTTTTCATCTATACGGTTTTTGAAATTGGGCTTTCTTCGGTTTTTAATCAGCAGCGCCTCAATCCCGCCTTCTTCCTTGGCTTGCTGGTACCGATAGAACGTGTCTCTGGAATAACCCATCATCCTGCAGGCTTTGGAAACGTTTCCAAGTTCCTCTGCAAGATTGAGTAGACCTACTTTATGTTTTATGATTATTTGTTGACTTAATGTCATGAGTTACCTCCTTGTGGCCATTTGGCCTGGTTATTGTTGGTTCAATAACCGAGGTAACTCATTTCTTTTCCCACAGTCTAGAGAAAAGTGTCAGATATTGTCCTAACTTCTACACATAAAAATCGTTACCCCTCGTCAATTTTTGGATATTCTTTTATAAAAAATAAGCATCTCTTGTTTTTGTTGCAGACTAAACATTTATATTTGTTCGCTCTTTTACCTTGACTTAAACACTGAGATGCCTCGCTAACGCTCGGCATGACATGATGTAATTTATCCTGTTAAGTCGTATAAAGACTCATTGAATACGATGGTTTAGAAGATCCTCGGGTGTTTGAGCTTCATCAAGCTTTGCTTTCTTTCCAAAATTTCGTTTGCTTTTGTAAACGAATTTATAAACTCTTTTGTAAGCAGGCACGCAGCATCCAGGCCATTTTTTCATGCTTTTCCATGAGACCCGTCAAAAAGTCATTGGTTCCCATATCATGAAATTTTTGATCGCATGTTTGCAGGTCTTTTCTTAGCGATTGAATCAAGGCTTCATGATCTGAAAGTAAATTTTCCAACATCGCCTGAGCTTGCATTGCAGATTTTTCTTTAAGCCTGGTTTGTTTTAAGAATTCACTTAAACTGCCAGTCGCCACTCCTCCCAGGCTTCTCACACGTTCTGCAATGTCATCAATATTATCCAATAAGGCCTTATATTGAGAATCCAAAAAGGTATGTAAATCATGGAAATGAGCCCCCGTCACATTCCAATGATAATTTAGGGTCTCGGTATACAAAACAAATTCATCTGCAAGAACCGTATTCAAAATATCCACCACCCCTTTTAAGGCTGGATCCGATAAACCAATTTTAGGCTTCATTCTCTATTCGCCCCCTTTCCTTAATTATTGATACACGCATCAATAGCTATAACAAGAGAAGGAATCTCATTCAAGGTGTTGTTCAAAAAGGCCCGGGAGACACTGCGCCCGAAGGTGCGAGACGACCGAGGCATACTGGATTTGTACGTTGAAGTCGATACGACGGGCAACGTAGATAGGCCTTTTTCAACAACACCTTAAAATCCTATTTTTTCTTTGACAAAGTATAAAGGCCTCGCCTTCGTTTCGTCATAAATTCGGCACAGATATTCCCCGATGATCCCTAAAAATAAAAGAATGATGCCTGAAAAGAAAATAATGGTCACCATTAAAGATGTCCAACCCACAATCGGTTTTGTCGTAAAAAATTTTTCATACAAAACTTTTAATCCCAATATAAATCCAAAGATAGAACTCAAAATGCCCATCACAATGGCCAAGCGCAAGGGCACATAGGAAAATGAAAAGACCCCATCAAACCCCATATTAAACAATTTTTTAAAACCCTGTTTAATCGATGTTTCTTTCGGTCTTGCTGGACGATCTTGCGGAATTCCCGTATGCCGGCAACCCACCCACATCCTAAGTCCTCGAATGAATCGCTTTCGTTCAGGTAAAAGTTTCAGGGCATCCACAATTTTTCGATCCATAAGACAAAAATCACCGGCATTGGCAGGAATCTTTACTTCTGAAAGATAATTAAAAACTTTATAGAAAGACTCAAAAAAGAACGTTCGAAGAAAAGTCTCATGCCTTTTTTGCCGAATGGCATACACACATTCATAGCCTTCTTTCCACTTTTCGATTAATTTCAAAATATAGCTGGGTTCATCTTGAAGATCAGAATCCATGGTAATAACAATTTTACCTTGTGTGGCATCCAATCCTGCGGATAACGCTACCTGAAGCCCAAAGTTCCGAGACAAACTTACAATTTTCACGCGTGGATCCTCATCATGAAGTTTCTTTAAGATCTTCAGAGACTCATCTTGACTTCCATCGTCCACAAAAACAATTTCGAACGATATCCCCAAGGGCAAGAGAACTTCCATCAATCCGGCATAAAGACGTTTTACATTCTCCCCTTCATTATACACGGGACTTACAATTGAAAGATCCATCGCTATCCTTTCTTCTTGCGATAAATAACAATTCGAGGGACGGAAATTTCTGAGCGAAATGCATGTTCATAAGGATCTGGCCGCTGCCCCCATCGATGGTCCGCAATATCCGTAACCATCGCATCATAATCGGTCTTCATTTTTTTAACATAAGAACTTTGGTGAAGTGGACCATAGATTTCTTCAAACCATTCCGGTTGAAACACAATCCATTCTGGATACTGCTCTTTTTCAAAATATAAATTAATGATTTTAAAATCAGTATAAAACATCAACGAATGATCTGAATAAGCAATACCAATGGCATCATTCTGGTTTGCCCGTTTTAAAAAAAATGCTGCGAGCTTTTGATTCATGTCATCCGCAGGGTGGGTAAGTTCATCAACATATTGAGAAACGGGAGAAAAATAAATTTTGGCTTGCTTTGTTTTAAGTTGATTCAGCGCTTCTAGCGATAAAAACTGGCCCACAATTCCCTCCGGAATCACCTTCAGAACCAAGAAAGGCAATGAATAATAAAATACATTGGTCCCGATCATGAACAAAAAGAAAACGCTCGCAACCCATTTTTGAGACCGAAACCATCCTGTAAAGATCATTGCCAATAAAATCATATAAATCGGAACGAGATGAATCACATACCGATAAAACCGTTGATCTCCAAGAATAACAAAAGCATAAGAAACCAGAAGAATCATCCCCAATAGCCCCATACTTTCTCTTTCGAGCTTTTGTAGGAAAGTAAAAATGAACTCCTTTTTCTTGCCAATAAGTTGATAGAAATAAAGTCCCACTACAAAAAAGACCGGAAAAATAAATTTATACGTCAATCGAAAATAATATTGCAGATGATGGCTGAGATGTTTCCAGCCAAAAACATGTGACGAATGCTGGAAGCCATTGAAATAGACAAACCAAGGAAATGTCATCATAAAAACCAAACCTTCTATTGCCAAGAAAGACTTAAACTTGGGTTCACGGCGATAGAAAATAAAGGCATGCAAAATCAAAGCCATCTGGATGGGCAAAAAAATGCCATAATTCGAATGAAACAGAAGATTTGAAATTATCACAAAAAATGGGGCTGTATATTTCTTGAATTGAAAAAAACGAATATACCCTAAAATCATGAGAACGGAAAATAAAGCAGCGGGGGCATAATAACGGCACTCTCGCATGTGCAGCATAAAAGGAATGGAACAAGTGAGAAAAACCACACTGAACCATGCACATAATTTTGACCGTGAAAGTTGAAGTGCTAAAAAATAGGTGGCAATCAAAGCTAAAAACCCAAGAATCGCAAAAGGCAGGCGTGCTGAAATGGTAGATTCCCCCAAGACTCTGAAAGAACCCGCGGTCACATAAAAAGGCAACCACGGATGAAATGTCCAAATACCATCGGACCTTAAAAATTCTTTAAGATGGATATGAATCTGGTTTTTTCCAAGAAACGCACTGGGCAAACCCTTTTCCAAGATGCTCCGTCCCAACAACGCTGTTTCAGCTTCATCTTTCCATAAATAGTGCCCATCCAAATTGAAAAATAAAAAAACACCTGCCACACAGAAGATCAGGATTACACCAATTTTGGGTAATGTATCTTGAAATTTACACAACATGTCCATGCACCTTTTTCGGATAATCCACCAACGAAGACGCCATCATGCTTCTTGCCAATGTCAAAACAGACACTTTGGCGGCACCTGCTTTTTTTAAAATTCGTTTGCATTCCATCACCGTTGCACCGGTGGTTAACACATCGTCAATCATTAAAACATGTTTTCCCCATAAATTTAGAGATACGCTGAACGTGTCTCTAATATTTAAAATTCTTTCTGTCTTGGATAAACCCTTCTGAGACATCGATAAAATGGTTTTTCGCAAAACGCGGGATTCATCTGGAATCCTCGTTTGAAACGCAATTTCTCGTACCAATAGATGCGATTGATTGTATTTACGAGATCTTAATTTTTTAGAATGTAGTGGAACCGCTACCAAACAGTCAACCCCTTTGGGAACAAGATTCACCAGCAAAGAAGCCAATGGCTTTGCCAAAGAAAATTTATTTTCGTATTTAAATTGGCAAATGAGATCTTTTAAAACACCTTCATAAAAGCCATAACTTTGCACCGCTTCATCTGTATTCCTCACACGTTGAATCGCAGATACACAAGAGGCGCACATAAGCCCTTGGCAATCTCGCTTACAAGACGCACAACTTGTTAAAATCCAAAGTGAAAAAAATGTTTCTAGGATTTGATCAAGACGATGCCAAAATGAGATTTTCACCCGTCATTTCCTTTGGAACATCAAAACCCAATAGAGGTAAGATCGTAGGCGAAAAATCGCTCAATCGCCCCTCTTTTAATTTCACTTTTTGATCCCTGGCTGGTATATAAAAAAACGGAACCGGAAACGTCGTATGCGCCGTATGGGGGTTTCCCGCTTCATCCATCATTTTTTCAGCATTGCCATGATCTGCTGTTATTAAAAGATGATAATGAAACTTCTCCGCCACCTCGATCATTTTTTCCATACAACGATCTAAAACCTCAACCGCTTGAATGGTGGCTTTTAAATTTCCTGTATGTCCCACCATGTCTGCATTGGCAAAATTAACCAAAATAAATTGAAATATCTTTTTTTGAATGTTTTCAATCACTCTCGTTGTGATTTCAAACGCACTCATTTCCGGTTTTAAATCATAGGTGGGAACCTCTCGCACCGATGGCATTAAAATTCTTTCCTCTCCGGGAAAAGGTTTTTCAATGCCCCCATTAAAAAAATAAGTAACATGGGCATATTTTTCAGTTTCAGCAATTCGAAGTTGCATCGCTTGCTGCTTTGAAATGACTTCACCGAGAACCTGAGATAAGGTCACGGGAGGAAATAATACGGGCACCTGAAAGCGAACATCATATTGCGTCATGGATATAAAATGTGCTGGTTTAAGAGGTTTCGGCCGTAAGAAAAAATCAAAATTCGTTTCTGTAAAACACCGTGTTAATTGTCGTGCACGATCGGGTCTAAAATTAAAAAAAATGACCGTATCTTCGGGGGCAATCGTTCCTTCTTGTAAAACGATGGTGGGTTGAACAAACTCATCGGTTTCACCCCTTTGAAGTGCGCGATCAATCGCTTCTTTGGCCGATGTAGCCTGAAACCCTTTTCGTTGCGTCAAAGCAACATAAGCTTTTTCTGTACGCTCCCAACGCTGGTCACGATCCATGGCATAATAACGCCCAGAAACAGTCGCAATTTTTCCAACACCCTGCGTTTTTAAAATCTTATTTAGCCGCTCAACATAGGTTTGACTGCTCGTGGGTGGACTATCTCTGCCATCTAAAAACAAGTGGAGATAAAGTTTTGAAATCGCGTTTTGTTTGGCTGCCTGAATGAATGCAAATAAATGCGTGTCAAAGCTATGAACACCGCCGTCCGATAAAAGGCCCATCACATGAAGCTTTGTTTTCTCCTCCTGAACTTGACGAAATGCCTCCATCAATGTGCCATTTTTAAAAAAATCCCCTGTTTCGATCGCCAAATTAATTCTCACAGAATCCTGATACACAATGCGTCCAGCACCCAAATTGGTATGCCCAACTTCTGAATTTCCCATAATGCCTTTGGGGAGCCCTACCTCCAAACCACTCGTTTGAATTTGAGACATATTTTTCTGTTCGAGCTTCCGAAAAGTTGGGGCTTTGGCCAGGGCAATGGCGTTGCCTTCTTTTTTGGGATTGATTCCAAAACCATCTAATACAACCAGCAATACAGGGTCATTCATGATGATAGGGCATCCCTTTTAACCATGTATGAATTCGGTAAAGTTGTTCCATGAACATCAGAGGCACCATTTCATGATTGAGTGTAAATGAGGAAAGACTTAGCATCTCGTCTGCCTTGGGGCAATCCAAAAAGCCATAAGGACCTCCCACCACCCAACACACCCTACCTTTCTTAAGAGATAAAATTCGCTGCCAGTGTTCTGCGAACGTTGGCGTGGTCCAGTGCTTGCCGCGCTCATCTAAAGCAATAACATAGGAATCCACCTTTTTTTCAAAAAACATCGCCTTAAACTTTTTTTCAGTGTGTGATTCGTAAATTTCGACATCCGCAAATGGTCTTATTTTTTTGAGATAATATTGCATGCCTTCCCGAACATAGGACTGTTTTAATTTTGCAGATAAAAGAATACTAATTTTACTTTTCATCGCTTGTGTTTGGGAACTCGAAGACGCGATGCATCTTGCCATAGCCCTTCTAAATCGTAAAACTCACGAATATATTCATAAAAAACATGAATGACCACTTCACCATAATCCAGAAGAACCCACCGCCCCTGTTCACGTCCTTCCATGCCAATGGGAGTTCGTCCTTCTTTTTTTAATGTTTCATAAATATAATCTGAAAGACTCTGCGCTTGAACAGAAGATTGAGCCGAACAAATCAAAAGATAGTCCATCAATCCTTGCCAAGGGCGCACATCCAAAATCACCAGATTAAAGGCTTTCTTATCGAGGGCCAACTCAGCACAATGCAAAACAAATTGTTTTGCTAGATCTTTGTTATTCGGTTTCTTTTTTTTGATAGAGCTTATGATCATAAATATAGGCTGCCACTTTTTGAGGTACATATGAATAAATTTCTTGTTGCACTTGAATACTGCGACGAATCGCAGAACTTGAAATGTCTAATGAAATGCGCGGTTCGTAATAAATATGTTTTCCAGAAGTATGACGATACTCTTTGAGGGGTTCTAGGGTCTCAAACTCTTTCACCTCGATTTTTGTTTTAAAAATTTCTTCCAAGGGCACAAAAGGAAACTCAGGCCTATAAACCACAATGATATTCGATAAACAGATGATCTCCTGAACATCTTTCCAATTTTCAAAATTCAAAAAGACATCACTCCCAACGACAAGATACAAAGAAACAGCAGCTTCTAAACTCTTTCGATAGTGTCGCAAGGTATCAATGGTATATGAAACACCCCGTTGATTGATTTCAAACTCACAAACCGAAACATGATCTAGTCCATGAAGCGCCAGTTGCACCATGGCCAATCTGTGAGAAGCAGATGCACTTGCGGTAAGATGTGTTTTATGGGGGGAGACCCACGCAGGAACAAAATAAAGCTGGTCAAGTTTATATTTTTCAATCACAAGCTTTGCTACGCGCACATGCGCCCAGTGAATGGGGTCGAACATGCCACCCAAAAGAGCTACTTTATTCATGGCCATCCAGCATTTTAAGATTTCGCGCCACCGTTTGCAAAAGTTCTTTGATTCCTTCCTGTTTTACCGATGAAATGGCGTAACATTCATACCCTTTTTGTATAAAAGAGTGTGTGAGCTTTTCAATGTGAGCTTTATCAAAACACAAATCTACTTTCGTTAAAACAACCATTTGCTTTTTGGATAATAACTTCTTGTTAAAATAATTCAATTCTTCACAAATTTGTTGAAAACGCTTTTCGACATCCTCTTGAGAAATATCCAATAAATGTAAAAACAGTTTGGTTCGCTCAATATGTTTTAAAAACTGCATTCCCAGTCCGACGCCCTGATGTGCACCTGGAATCAATCCGGGTATATCCGCCAATACAAAGCTTTGATCTTGAACACGCACGACTCCCAAGTGGGGAACCAATGTTGTAAAAGGATAGTCTGCTATCTTAGGACGTGCATTCGAAACCACCGAAATGAAAGTGGATTTCCCTGCATTGGGAAATCCAATAATTCCGACGTCTGCCAATAATTTAAGTTCCAACTGCAAAGGACACTTCTGCAATGGTTCACCTGGTTGTGCAAAAAAAGGAGTTTGGTGAACAGAACTTCTAAAATGATGATTCCCCTTTCCCCCTCTCCCCCCTTTGAGAATTAAGAAAGGTTGATGAGGAATCGTTAAGTCCGTAATAACTTCTTTGGTCTGCGCATGTTTAACGAGCGTTCCCACGGGTAACTTGAGATACAAATCTTCCCCGGAAGCCCCCGCTTTCAGTTGTCCTTGTCCATCTCTTCCATTTTGAGCTTTAAAATGTCGTTGGTAATGAAAATCCAAGAGGGTTGTCATCGAAGGGTCTGCGATCAAATAGACATCCCCTCCACGCCCGCCATCTCCTCCATCCGGTCCCCCTTTTGGAATATATTTCTCACGACGAAAGCTAACCGCACCTTTGCCGCCTGCACCGGATTGCACATCAATCATGGCTTCATCTACAAATTTCATAGAATCCTATTTTATTTTATTGAGGTGGAACTAAAAAAATTAGGAGGGATAAACGCTCACGCGTGTTTTTTTCTTCCCCAAACGCTCATAAGCAACACGCCCTTCAACTTTTGAAAACAAAGTAAAATCACTGCCACATCCCACATTCACCCCAGGATGAATCTTGGTTCCAAGCTGACGAACCAAAATATTACCAGCTTTCACTTGCTCACCCCCAAATTTTTTGACGCCTCGACGTTGGCCATGACTGTCACGACCATTGGAGGTACTG
The DNA here is from genome assembly GCA_016198185.1 of Deltaproteobacteria bacterium. Taxonomy (GTDB): domain Bacteria; phylum Bdellovibrionota; class JACOXK01; order 2-02-FULL-40-11; family 2-02-FULL-40-11; genus JACQJD01. The sequence goes on along the minus strand of JACQJD010000031.1, from coordinate 9,654 downwards.
CCCTGTCCTTTTTTATGCGCCATCTTTAACTACCTTCTTTGACGTTTTCTTTTTGAGAGATGTGGTTTTTTGAGCTGTCTTTGTTTTTTGTGTCTTCCTTTTGGGTTCCGAAACCTCGGTTTCTTGTGCCAACATTTCCCCGTTTAATTGAATTGCTTTTACTTTTAAAAGGGTTTGCGGTTGTCGATGTCCTTTTTTCTTTCGCGATGACTTTCGACGTTTATACTTAAAAATAATGATTTTAGGCGTTCGGGTTTGACGCACCACTTCACAAATCACTTGCGCATTTTTGATATAAGGATTCCCCCAGGTCGGCTGGGTATCATGGGAGACAAAAAGAACGCGATCCATGATCACTTCTTTCCCAGATTCTTTCTCAAGTTTTTCTACGGACAAAAGCTCACCGACTTGTGCTTTATATTGTTTAGCGCCCGTTTCTATGATGGCATACATATCAAAAATTCCTTAAGTTATTGAGAATCCCCGTTTATAGGAACATTTTCTGGCGGTGTCAAATCATTTTTAGCAGAAACTGCCTGACTTTTAATCTCAAATTGCTCCACATGAAAATCTCTATTGGTAAGTAGTTGAATTTCTTTGTGAACTTGTTTTTCGATTTTTTCCAAACCATCCGGCATATCTTCTTTCATTTCTCGTTCAATTTCGGGGTGGACAATGAGCTGCAAGACACGCGTATGAATATCCCCTTGTGTTTTGATAAGCTCTCTAAAAATTTCATAAATAATGGTTCTCTTGCTTTTTAAATACCCCTTCCCTTCACAATAAAAACAAGGACCGCAGAGCGTTTGCATGAGACTTTCTCGCGTTCGTTTGCGCGTCATTTCAATGAGTCCCAACTCTGAGATTTTAAGAATAGAGTTTTTAGCTCGATCGTAACTTAAAGATTCGTCAAAGGCTCGATACACTTTTTCACGATGGTGCCTGTTTTCCATATCGATAAAATCAATAATAATAATGCCCCCACAGTTTCTCAGCCGTAGTTGATTGGCAATTTCTTGTGCCGCTTCTAAATTGATTCTTAAAATGGTTTGATCAAAATTTTCTTTTCCGACATAACGTCCTGTATTGACATCGATCACCGTCAGCGCCTCTGCTTGATCTACAATGATGTACCCTCCTGATTTAAGCCAAACCCGACGTCCCAAGGCTCGATTGATTTCAATCTCAACCCCGTACGTATCAAAAATAGGTTCTCGCCCTTTATAATACTTGACCACACGCTTCATGGCAGGATTAAAACTGTCCAAAAATCGCAAAATTTTTAAATGCTCCTTTTTAGAATCCACAATAATGCGATCCACATGATCCACGAACATATCCCTTAAGGTTCGAAGAACAATGTCTAACTCCTCATGCAATAAAAAAGGTGCCGGTGCATGGTGGATGTCTTTTTCGATCCCCTGCCAAATCTTGGTAAGATATTCTTGATCGGCTTGGATAACATTTTTTTTCTGTCCCTCAGCCGCCGTACGAACAATAATCCCTAAGCCTGGCGGACAAATACTTTGAACAAACTCTTTGAGCCGTTTTCGTTCTCGATCAGAGGCGATTCTTCGAGAAACCCCCACATAGCCATAACTCGGCATCAGAACCAAATTTCTTCCTGGAATCGACAAATGCATGGTGAGCCTAGCACCTTTTGTGCTAATTGGATTTTTTGTGACTTGAACCAAAACTTCCTGACCTTCTTTTAAGAGATCTGCAATGTGTAATCTTTCCTGATAGCGACGAGCTCCTCTCTTAAAACGCGACATGGGTTTTGGCCGTGATTCAGATTTTCCAGATTCAACATGTGAATGATTTTCCGTGCCCCCGTTTTCGCTGCCCTCACCTTCCCCTTCATCCGCTGATTCTTTCAAAGCATGCTCTTCCATGCCTTCACCGGTCGCCTCATCTTCAAAAGATTCTGGGATATCGGCATCTACCTCTCCCTCCATAAGATGCACTTGCGACATCGGGGTCGTCTGATCTGAAAGATAAACATCCCCAGCATATAAAAATGCTGCTTTTTCTAAGCCGATATCGACAAAGGCAGCTTGCATGCCAGGAAGGACCCGCACGACTTTCCCTTTGTACACATTTCCAACAATTCCCTTTTCACCATGGCGTTCAACATACAGTTCCGCTACAGAACCATTTTCAATCAACGCAACACGTGTTTCATAGTCTGTAGCATTGATAATGAGTTCATTGCTCATACAAAACCTACTTTCTTAAAAGTGCCAAACTACGAATGAAGAGAAAATGGATCGATCAAGGTAACATTAGGAAGCTGCTTTTTTTTCTGATTTTTCGGAGGCCCCACATGTCCCAGAGGATGTCGCTGAACCATTCGGCTTTGCACATCCCGTTTGTTCTGCTGGTTTTTGCTTTTGAGAGGTTTTAGACTTTCCAGCAAAATCAGTGGCGTACCATCCAGTCCCTTTTAAATGAAACGCCGTTGGGGAAATAAGTTTTTCCCAAGGGCCCTCACAAACTTTGCAATTTTTTTGGGGTTCTTCCGAAATTTTTTGAAGAACTTCAAACTTTTGATCACATTTTCTACAATAATATTCGTATATCGGCATACATTATGCTCAAATTTTTAAACAAAAATTTATCTAAATCTTTTGTTTACCAAATACTTTAAGCCACATGTTCATGAACACATGGCATATAAATTTATTTTTTAGCATACCAAGCATCGAAAATCAATGGTCAGATTATTCTAAAATTTCGAAAGAAGCATAAAACCCCAAATCACAATCCCAAGCTTCTTGAACCTGTTCGACCTTTGCACGGGCTGGACCCTGTTGACACCACAGAACCATTTTTCTGACTTGAATTTCTGAGCCACACAAATACATCTCTACATCACCAGAACGAACATTTTTCACCCATCCACCCAACCCAAGACGATCTGCCATCAACTTAGATTCAGCTCGAAAAAAAACACCTTGTACTTTGCCTGAAATGATCAAATGCACGTGCTTCATTGCCATCGCACTATATCCTATTCATGAAGAGGATGTCGAACAAGAGTCCTTCCTGTAACTCAGTGCTTGGCCTGAAGGTTGACAGTGTAACGATTGCATTGTTATATACCCCACACCATGAATACGGATCCTTTGATTGATAAAATTACAACCCAAGTCAAGAATAAGCTTTTGGATCGCGGCCTTCTACAACCCTCTTCTCCAAAATACCCTTGGAAAAACCCTGGGGTTGCCAAAAGTTTTCAGTGGAAAAAACCGATACCGTTAACGATGGAAAAAATAGATCCCAAAAAACTAGCCGCTTATATTGATCATACCCTTTTAAAACCAGATGCCAACCACACCCAACTCAAAAAAATGTGCGATGAAGCCAAACAATTTCAATTCGCAGGCGTTTGCGTCAATAGCGCCAACATTCGATTTGTGGCTACGGAATTAAAAGGAACTTCTATTAAACCCGTGGCAGTGGTGGGTTTTCCATTGGGTGCAGCCAGCACAGAGGCCAAGGCATTCGAAGCACGTGAGGCCATTGCGGCAGGGGCTCTTGAAATCGACATGGTCATGAACCTTGGGGCACTCAAAGATAAAAACTATGAACAAGTGGTCTATGATATTGCCAAAGTGGTCGAAGCATCGGCTTCTTACCCAGTAAAAGTCATTTTGGAAACAGGCATGCTTTCTTATGAAGAAAAAATCATTGCTTGTGTTCTTTCAAAAATTGCAGGGGCCGCCTTTGTGAAAACATCCACAGGATTTGGACCCGGAGGAGCAACACCCCTAGATGTTAAGCTCATGAAAACCATCGTGGGTGAAACCATGGGCGTTAAAGCTTCCGGTGGTATTCGTACTTACGAAGATGCCATCAAAATGATCGAAGCCGGCGCCAACCGATTGGGAACCTCCTCTGGAATAATCATTGTCACTCAGCAAGGCAAAGCACATGGGCATTATTAAACGAGGAGCCTGTTGAAAAAGGTACTCCTCATCATTATGGATGGCGTTGGCATAGGCGCCCTTGCCGATGCGAGCCTTTATGGCGACCCAGGTGCTCACACCCTGAAACATATTTTAGAAAAAAAAGGGGGCCTTCCACTTCCCCATTTTGAAAGTTTGGGATTGGGACATATTGATCCGCTACCGGGCATCTCTTCTCAAAATAAGCCCTTGGGCTCTTATGGAAAAATGTCTGAAATCTCTCCTGGAAAAGATACCGCCACCGGACATTGGGAAATGATGGGCATTCATCTTAAAAAAGCCTTTGCAACTTTTCCTCATGGATTTCCCCAAAAACTCATTTCAGATTTTATTGAACAAACTGGCGTTGGCAACATTCTCGCCAATAAAGCCGCTTCAGGCACAGAAATTATTAAAGAATTGGGTCAAGAACATCTGGAAACAGAGTTCCCGATTGTATATACTTCGGCTGATTCTGTATTCCAAATTGCCTGTCATGAAGAACGTTTTCCCATTCAAGAACTCTATCACCTCTGTGAAATCGCAAGACGGCTTTGCGATTCCTATCAAATTGGCAGAGTCATTGCGCGCCCCTTTACGGGAGATAACCCCTCATCCTTTAAACGTACTGCTGATCGTAAAGACTATGCTATTGCACTCCCTGAACCCATGTTATTAAACAAGTTGCAAGAAGCAAATATCAACGTCATCGCCATCGGAAAAATTGCAGATATTTTTAATCATCAGGGAATCGCAACTTCCATCAAAACAAAATCTAATTTGGAAGGGCTGCGTGCCAGTGCAGAAGAAATTGAAAAACTCGATTCAGGACTCGTATTTACCAATTTGGTCGATTTTGATCAGCTGTATGGGCATCGCAATGATGTGGATGGTTTTTTTCAAGCGCTCCAAGAAATGGATCAGTCCTTACCCAAGCTGATGCACGCCCTGGGAGAAGATGGCATTCTCATGATTTCTTCAGATCACGGCAATGACCCCACCTTTCCCGGCACAGATCACACCCGAGAGTACGTGCCTCTTTTGGTATACGGGAAAAAACTAAAATCAAAAAATCTGGGTACCCGTGCTTCTTTTTCCGACTTGGGGCAAACGCTGGCTGATATTTTTGAAATTGCCCCCATCCAAAATGGCAAAAGTTTCTGGCAAGAGCTCAGCTAATGCGTGCCGTGGATATCATTCAAAAAAAGAGGGATGGCATCCCCCTCAACGAAGCAGAAATCAATACGTTGATTCAAAACTTTGTGCGGAACTTAATTCCAGACTATCAAATGTCTGCCTTTTTAATGGCTTGTTATTTTAAACCACTGTCATTTCAAGAAACGGTGCATCTTACAAAAGCCATGATGCAAAGTGGCAAAATACTCCATCTTTCATTCTTACCTGTTCCCACCGTTGATAAGCATTCCACCGGAGGCGTGGGAGATAAACTTTCTTTAACGCTGGTACCCATCGTTGCAAGCTACAACATTGCAGTCCCAATGATTTCAGGACGTGCCCTAGCCCACACGGGTGGAACCCTCGATAAACTAGAAGCCATTCCAGGATTTCAAGTCAACTTAAGCCTCTCTCAGTTTAAAAATTTTTTAAAAAAATCTCATATGGCCATGATGGGACAAACCCCTGAGATTGCGCCTGCCGATAAAAAACTCTATGCGCTCAGAGATGTGACCGCAACCGTACCGACACTTGCCTTAATTTGCGCTTCTATCATGAGCAAAAAATTGGCGGAAGGCAGTGAAAGTTTGGTGTTCGATGTAAAATTCGGTTCTGGTGCTTTTATGAAAAATTTAAAAGAGGCTTGCGAACTTGCCAGATGGTTGGTGCAAATCGCTAAAGCTTTTAACCGAAAATCAGTCGCATTGGTCACCAACATGAATGAACCTGTTGGAAGTATGGTTGGCAATAGCCTGGAAATCATTGAGAGTATTGAAATCTTAAAAGGTCGTGGCCCCAAAGATTTGATCTATTTAACGCTGCATCTCGCGGCTCATATGCTCTTGCTTACAGGACGTGCTCAAACAAAAGCCGAAGGCATCGCTCTGGCAAAAGAAGCCATTGAGTCCGGAAAAGCGCTTACGAAATTTAAAACCTTGGTTCAACAACAGGGAGGGAACCCCCATATCATAGATACCTATTCACTCCTACCGAAAGCTCGTTTCCAAAAAGAGTTTCAAGCTCCTCAGAACGGCTATCTTTGTCAAATAAATACAGAAACCATTGGAATGGCTGCATGTCTCCTCGGGGCAGGTCGAGAAACAATGGAAGATAGCATTGACCCAGCGGTAGGATTTCAATTTCATAAAAAAGTAGGAAGTCCTCTTCAAAAAGGGGATTCTATCTTGACTATTTACTATAATAATGAGAAAAAACTGTCCGAAGTTTGGAAGCTCCTGAAGATGGCTTTTACGATCAAAAGTTCCAAACCTAAAAAGATGTCCATCATCGCAAAAATCATTGAATAACAGATTTACCAAGAGGGGGTACAGGTATGAGCGAAGAGAGCTTAAGTATGTCTAAACTAGACTTTTTTTCCAATGCCAATCAAAAAATTTCTGAATGGCTCACCTTTAAAAAATTTTTGTTCATTGGTTTAATTGCAGCGGGAATTCCGGTTGTTTTGCTTCCGTTCTCCAGTTCTCCTACTTTGATTTCAATTTACGATAAGATGGTCAGTTTCTGGGGGCTCTTTGTCCTCATGGCCATGGCTTATCTTTTGTCCAATAACAGAGCCGCTATCAATGTAAGACTGGTGATCAGTGGTATTGCACTTCAACTGGTTTTTGCGCTTTTCATTTTAAAAACATCTGTTGGGGCATGGTTCTTTAATCAAATTGCAAATACCATTACAAGCCTTTTGGCATTTACCGATCAAGGCACTGCCTTTTTATTTGGAAATATGTTAACCGACCCTAAAACGTTTGGATTTATTTTTGCTCTTAAAGTTCTGCCACTTATTATTTTTGTGTCTTCTTTAACCGCTGTTTTGTATTATTTTGGGATTCTCCAACGTGTGGTCGGTGCCATGGCATGGGTCATGTCGCGGGTCATGAAAACATCGGGCACGGAATCGTTGGCCGCGGCCGCCAATACGTTTGTCGGACAAACCGAAGCCCCTTTATTTATTCGACCTTATATTAGCAATATGACCAATTCGGAGTTGATGGCACTCATGGTCGGTGGATTTGCAACCATTGCAGGGGCTGTCATGGTTACCTATGCTGCTTTCATTGCGGAAGCGGGGCTCCATGCAGGTGCTGGACATTTGCTGGCTGCCAGTGTCATTTCTGCACCAGCGGCTCTTGTCATTGCAAAAATTATGTTCCCAGAAACGCAAGCTTCCCAGACCTCTGGTTATGTAAAAATTCAGGTGCCCATTACCGATGTAAATGCACTCGATGCTGCAGCACGGGGAGCCTCAGAAGGATTAAAATTAGCCGTCAATGTTGCGGCCATGCTCCTTGCGTTTATCGCTTTTATTCACTTGTTCAATTGGATGGTTGGCAAAGGAATCGATCATGCTTTATTCTATTTCGGCCAAGCACCTATCCATTTAACATTAGACAAAATTTTTGGATGGGCATTTTCGCCGATCGCATGGATCATGGGCGTCCCCTGGCGTGATTGCCTCCAAGTAGGAAATCTGTTGGGTCAAAAAACCATTATCAATGAATTTGTAGGGTATCTGAACTTGGTTCCTCTCATTAAAGAGGGTGTTATTTCAGAAAGATCTCAAATTATTGCCATCTATGCACTTTGTGGTTTTTCCAATTTATCCTCAATTGCCATTCAATTGGGAGGCATTGGACCCTTGGCCCCGGAACGACGTGGGGATCTTGCAAAACTTGGGCTTAGAGCCATGATTGCTGGCTCTATCGCTTGTTTTATGACGGCCACCATTGCAGGGATGATCATCAAATAATATCCTCAATTTCATGATGGATCAGGTTGAAAAAGCAGGGTGTTTCCTAAAAAACAAATTGAACCGTGCTTCAAAGACAGCCATTATTTTAGGATCTGGGTTAGGAGATTTTGTTCAGTCACTCAAACCTTCTGTTTCCATAAATTACGAAGACATCCCCCATTTTTCTGAGTCTACCGTTCCTGGGCATCATGGCAAATTTGTCTGGGGTGAATTGGAAGGTGTATCTATTTATGCCCTTCAAGGTCGCCTTCATTATTATGAAGGCTACGGTGCACAAGAAATTACTTTCCCCGTACGTATTTTAAAACAGTTAGGGGTCCAAAATTTAATCCTCACCAATGCGGCTGGCGGCATTTCAAAAAAATTTCCAAAAGGATCATTTATGCTCATTCGGGATCATATTAATTTTATGGGCATAAATCCTTTACGCGGTAAAAATAATGATCCCTTAAACTCAAGGTTTGTAGATCTTACCCACAGTTATGATTTACCCTTTCAAACCATTGCAGAGCGTATTGCCAAAAAACATCACTTGCCCTTAAAAAAAGGGGTCTATGTGGCTGTTTCCGGCCCAAGCTATGAAACCCCTGCGGAGATTCAAATGTTTAGAAAATGGGGGGCGGATGCGGTTGGCATGTCGACCGTGCCAGAAGTTATTGCGGCCAGACATCAACAGATGCGCGTCTGCGCCATTTCCTGTATTACCAATAGTGCCGCCCAGCAACATGCGGTCTCCCATGAAGAAGTCTTAAAAGCTACCCAGAGCGCTTCAAAAATCTTTGGACAATTTTTGAAAGATCTCGCTATAACCATAGATAAAACATCCTAGGTTGAAAATATGAATACCACACTCTCTTTCATAAAATTGGCATCGGAAATACGAGTAAAAGCTTACGCGCCTTATTCCAGGCATCGGGTAGGAGCCTGTTTGGTGACCCAAGATGATCATATTTTTTTAGGCGTCAATGTCGAAAACTGTTCATTCCCATTGGGTGTTTGTGCTGAACGGGTCGCCATTTATAAGGCTGTTTCAGAAGGATATCTGAAATTTAAAAAACTGGTCTTGGTAACCGGAAATGAAGAAATTTCGGCTCCGTGTGGCGGATGTCGTCAAGTCATCCGAGAATTTGCGCCCGACCTTGAAATTATTGTCGCCAATCCCAAAAACCTTTATAAAACATTTTTTCTAAAGGACCTTTTGCCCCATGCCTTTAGCCCTGAATCCTATCTAAAAGGACAGGACCCAAGCTCCTAACCATCCCTCTTGAAACTAAAAAACATGAACCTTTTAATTCAAAATGGAACGCTTGTGACAATGGACCCTAAGCGAAGCATCTTCATGCAAGATCTGTGGATAAAAGACCATGTAATCCATAAAATTGGAAAAAATCTAAAACAGACGTTAGATCGACAAAAAACAACGTACACCTGTATAGATGCAACCGGGTGCTGGGTTCTACCAGGCTTCATCCAAACGCATGTTCATTTATGCCAAACGTTATTTCGAAATCAGGCAGAAGATCTTGAACTTCTAGATTGGCTCCAAAAAAAAATCTGGCCATTTGAAGCAAAACTAACACCTGCTTCGTTATTTTTATCTGCTTGTCTTGGCATTGCCGAACTTTTAAAAAGCGCAACCACAACGATTTTGGATATGGGCACACTCCATCATACCGATGAACTCTTTCAATCCGCCAAAATTTCTGGAATTCGCTATTTTGGCGGAAAAGCCATGATGGATAGGGGTGAAAGCTTTCCACT
>JACQJD010000030.1 GCA_016198185.1 Deltaproteobacteria bacterium | reverse complement strand
GTGGGGGGGGAGGGAGGCTCTAGGGGTGTTTGTATTTTTTCGGTTTCAAAAATCCGAACGCGTTCATTTAAAAACGCGATTTCGTTTTCGATCTCAACAAATATTTTATTTTTCAATTCCTTTTTTTGATGCGCCAAGGCTTTCATTTTGGGGTGTTTGTTTTTATACCGCATGGAAAGGGATTGTAACTCTTCTTCAACAGCACGGTAGGCTTTGATGGAAGGAAGATCTAAATCAAGCGCACTGATGGAAAATTTTCCTCGTTCTTCGAGAGAACGAAGAATGAAATGAATTTCTTTAAGATCTGCCAACCTTTCGGCATCGTTTGGAACGGCACCGACAGAGGCAGAAAAGAAAACACCGATAAGCCCCATACCTCTCAGAAGATATAAAATTTTCATTGTTCAATCATAAGTTTAAAATAAAGATGTGGAAAAGTTCAAGTAAAAATCTCTTATTTGTCAAAAGTATTTTATTATAAAAATTCCTTATCAGTCGTTGGATTTTTCAAATGTCAAAGCCGTGGTAAACCAGCACGGTGTTGAAAAAATCTATTTTCAGCAGGGTGTTCAAAACTAGGCGCCCGAGGAGGGGCGACTGATGCGTACTTGAGCGGTACGTCGAAGGAGACACGACGAGGGCAACGACGTAGATGGGCCTTTTTAAACAGCCTGCTAGCTTTTTAAAGCTTGGTCTAAATCTTGGATCAGATCGTCGGAATGCTCGATCCCAACAGAAAGCCGAACAAGACCATCCACAATGCCTAAAGTTTCACGTACTTCTTTTTCAATAGAGGCATGGGTCATGATGGCGGGAAGCTCGATTAAAGATTCCACGCCTCCCAAACTTTCAGCCAGTGAAAAATAATGGGTTTTTTGAGAGAGTTTCACGGCCGCTGCTTTTCCGCCTTTGACGACAAAACTGATCATTCCGCCAAACCCACGCATTTGTTTTTTTGCTAAGGTGTATTGAGGATGGCTTTTTAAGCCAGGGTAAATGACACGTTCCACACGAGGATGTTTTTGCAAAAAAGTGGCGATGGTCAAAGCATTGTGTTCGTGTGCCGCCATTCTCACAGCCAATGTTTTGAGGCCTCGTAAAATCAGCCAGCAATCAAAAGGTCCTGGCACAATGCCTGTTGAATTTTGAAGAAAGGAAAGCTTGTCTCGCAAGGCTTGATCACTCAAGATCACTGCACCACCGACGACATCGCTGTGTCCATTGAGATATTTGGTTGAAGAATGAACGACGATGTCTGCTCCGAGATCGAGCGGGTTTTGAAAATAAGGGCTCATGAAGGTATTGTCCACAATGCTCAACAATTTCTTCTTTTTGCACCCAGCAGATATTTTTTCAATGTCCATGAGTTTTAAAAGAGGATTGGTGGGTGATTCAACCCACACGGCTTTGGTGTTTTTTTGAATAGCGCGATCCAAATTTTTAAGATCCGTCATATCGATAAAAGAAAATTCCAGCCCATAGCCTTTCATGACTTTGGTAAACAATCGGTAAGTACCGCCGTAGACATCATCACAGCAAAGAATATGATCCCCCGTTTTAAAAAGATGCATGAGCAGTGTTATTGCGCCACATCCCGAAGCGGTACACAGCGCAAATTTTGCATTTTCCAGTGCTGCTAAATTGTCTTCGAGGCGTGTGCGGGTTGGGTTTGCGGTTCTCGAATATTCATAGCCTTTGTGTTTTCCAGGGGCTTCTTGAACAAACGTTGAGGTCTGAAAAATGGGTGGCATGATGGCACCGGTTGAAGGGTCTGGAAATTGTCCTGCATGAATCGCTTTGGTTTCAAACTTCATTTTAACATTCCCGAAAAATAGGATAATAAATCAATTTTGGTAATAATGCCCATCAGGGTTGTTCCTTCGGTGACGATGACAAATCGTTTTTGGTCAATATGCTCAGAAATTTTTGAAACCGATTCTTTCAATGAAACTTGAATGAACTCCTTCGTTAAAACATGTTCAATGGGGTCTTGTGCCTTGTGGGCTTGGTCAACCAAATGATGTAATAGGTGTGCTTCCGTAACAATACCAAGCAACCCTTGTCCCAGGAGTACGGGGACTTGCGAATAGCCATGTTCTCGCATGAGGCGAATGACCGCAATAATCGATTCTTTCGGGTGGGTCGTTAACAACTTTGGATTTCCCATGTGTTTTAAAATATCTTGAGCGGTGCCCAAGTCCATTTTGTGATCTAAGAAGCCATGTTCTTTCATCCAGTCATCATTAAAAATTTTGCTGAGATAACGATCGCCAGAATCCGGTAAAATAATAACGATATTTTTGGGTTGTTTTAAGGGATGGGCATAGAGCAAAGCCCCGGCGACCGCTGCGCCACTGGAGCCCCCCACAAACAGTCCTTCTTGTTGAACCAGTTTACGGGTCATTTGGAAAGAAGCTCGATCTGAAACTTGGACAACGTCATCCACAACCCTAAAATCCATGGTCGAAGGTAAAATATCTTCCCCAATGCCTTCTATTTTATAGCTATGGGCGTGCCCCATTTTTTTGGTTTTGAAATATTCATAGTATAAAGAGCCCATGGGGTCGACCCCTACGATTTGAATATTTGGATTTTTTTCTTTTAAATATTTTCCAATGCCAGAAATGGTTCCACCGGTACCCATGCCGGCGACCAAGACTTCAATCTTTCCTTCGGTCTGTTCCCAAAGTTCTGGCCCAGTCGATAGATAGTGGGCCAGGGGGTTATCGGGGTTATGGTATTGGTTGGCATAAAAAGCATCTGGCGTTTCCTTCGATAAACGCTTGGCAACGCTGTAATAGGATCTTGGATCCTCTGGCGCCACTTCTGTGGGGGTAATGACGACTCTTGCGCCAAAGGCTCTTAAATTTTGAATTTTTTCCTGACTCATTTTGTCGGGCATCACAAAAATGGTTTTGTAGCCTTTCACCGCTGCGGTAATGGCCAATCCAAAACCCGTATTTCCAGAAGTGGCTTCAACGATGGTCCCTCCTGGCTTTAAAAGGCCATTTTTTTCTGCAACTTCTACGATAAATTTTCCAATGCGATCTTTGACAGAACCACCTGGATTGAAAGATTCGAGTTTTGCATAGAGGGGGCTTGCAACAGATTGCGCCACGGTATGCAGATGCACAATCGGTGTATTTCCAATGACTTCAAGGACATTTTGAAAGGCTTTCATGTGAAGGCGAGCTTATGAAATTCACTCTTGAAAATCAAGAGGACTCTTGGTACGGGTAAAGCCTTTTTAAGATTTCCTGTGTCAGTTCAAATGGGTTTAAATTTTTGGGAAGATCGGTGTGAGAAAGGAGCTCTTGAATTTTAGACTCGTTCGTGTTTTTTTGGGAAAGTTCATGGCACAGTTGGACCAAAATTATTTTTTCATCTTCCATGAATAGCATTCAATCATAGAAATTCTCATCGCTTCAATGAAGAAATTATTTTCATCGTTTCGATATGAACGGATAAAACCTCTCGGGAAGGGTGGGATGGGAGAAGTGTATTTGGCTCGTTTCTATCCTTATCCTGGGGTTTCAAAACAAGTGGTTGTAAAAAATATTCTGTCTGATCATGCAAACGACGCTCTGTGGCAAGATGCTTTTTTAAAGGAAGCGCGCGTGATGAGTGGGCTTTCCCATTCCAATATTGTTCAGCTTTTGGATTTTGGAAAAAAGAGTGAAGGATTTTTTCTGGTGATGGAGTATGTAGAGGGAGGAACGGTCTTAGATTTGCTCAAAGCATCAACGCAAGTTCCAGAAGCCATGGCCCTTTATATTGCGCTTGAAGTTTTAAAGGCGCTGGCCTTCCTGCATCAGCGAAAGATCTTTCACTTTGATTTAAGCCCATCGAATATTTTGATTTCAAAATCTGGAGAAGTAAAATTGACTGATTTTGGAATTGCTCAGCCGTTGAATTCTGTAGCAAGGGCAGGGCGCATGCCTGGCAAACCAGGATATATGTCGCCCGAGCAAAAAGAAGGCAAACCCTGTGGTCCTGCCAGCGATCTTTATGGTTTTGGGATTGTTCTGTGTGAAATGCTGACAGGACAAAGGAATGCGGATGCTGTGACTTTTTTGAAATATCCTTATTTACAAATGGTATTAGAGCCACGACTTGAAAAGCGAGGATCTTTAGAACGCATTGAAAAAAGAATCTCTGAAGTTTTGATTCAAACATGGGGGTATGTTTCTCAGAGGGATTTTAAACAGTTTGTTCAAGGCTATGAACCATGGCAGCCTCCTATTACAAAACTTATAACGGATGCAGAGCTTTTGAATGCGCCAAGAGTCAGTACGAGGCTTTTAAAGCTTTTCGTAAGTGTGGCCCTGGGAATACCTGGGTGGCGGCATTGCCTTTCGAGCCTCAGAGGCATGAGCAGAGGCCATTCCCCGATTACTTTTAACGCTATTTCTAGCATTTATTTCTCAATGGGGCTTCATTCATCTGTTGCATGGGCAATGGCAAGTATTTTTTGTTTTCTTTGTTTACAGTCCTCTGTGCCAACATGTTCCAAGGGCTATGTCAGTCTCAGTGCGAAACCGTGGGCGTATGTCTATGTGAATAGCTATTGTTTGGGGATGACGCCTGTGATCCAAAAGGCCTTGCCGGTGGGGGAACACAAAATTGTATTGAAAAACCCCGTGTTCTCTAAAAATATTTCTTTACAGGTGAACATTCGAACCGATGAATCCACAGTGCATCGGGTTTCATTCTAACCTGTCAGTTCAGCGCAGCTATTGATAAACGCACAAACTTCAATGACCTTTCAAAGTACAGAACGATTGATAATGCTTTTTGGCCTTTAGAAAAGAGGGTGCACGTGTATATTTGTTTTGTAAAATTTGTTCCCAAATAGCGCACGCTTTTTCTGGGTAAGAATGAAAAAGCACGTATCCTTCTAAATATTGTTTCTTCATTTGATTCCATTCTAGAATTTCATTCTGAATATCCTTGGCGCGTTCTGAAGCCATGCGACGGGTATTTCGGGTTGAATCTCCTTCGGCGATTGAAAGGAATATTTTTTTGGCATCCTCCAATTGACCTTGTTCATACAGCCGTTTGGCAATGTCATAGGGCGATTTTTTGGGTTGAGGGGGTTTGGGTTGGGTCACACGAGGAGTCGCTACGGGAAGGATCGCGGGGGGCTCGGCCAGGGGGTGAGATAAAGTTTCAGTGCGGAGGTATTCAAACATAAATAAAATGACAGAAAAACAAGTTAAGATAAAAATAATACTTAAAAACCAACGGTAACGCCACAGCCAATCTTTCCAAGGGGGCAGATGTTTTTGAAATTTTGGAAGTGTTATTTCTTCATAGGTATTCATGAGAGTTCTCCTAAAAGTTCGATAACGATGGGGGTTAAGAGTGCAATAAAAACAGCTGGCAAGATGAACAAAAACAATGGGAAAAATAATTTAAATTGTTTTTGGAAAATGCTTTTTTCAAGGTGTGCAACGTAAAGGATTCGAAGGTGTTCCGCTTCTTCGGAAAGAAAATCGCTGAGCGGCATGCCTTGCTCAAGCGATAACTTTAAACCATGACACAAAAGCCCGGGGTTGGGTAAAAAAGAGAGTCCTTTTTCAAGCACCTCCAGGCTTTGGCTTTGAGAACTGCCCAGACGAATGCGCCAAAGGTACTGCGTCCAAATTTCTGTAAGGCCTCCTGTTGGGTAAACTTGAACCATGACTTCTATGGCATGTAAAAAGGAGCATCCAGATTTTAAAAAAAGAACCAATAGATCTAAGTTCCTTGAAAATTCCATTATTTTTTGAGAATGCGATAAATCCATAAAAATCCTCCAAGCTCTAACAGCAGAGCGGTCAGAAATCCGACCCTCCCACTGCCGTGTAAACACGCGGTTTTTATAAGGTTAAAATCAATCAAACCAAAGAGTAGAAGTGCAATCCAAGGGATGAGACAAGCCAGAATGGCTTGAAGTTTCAATGGGTAGGCGAGGGTTTGGCATTTGGTGTGGAGGGTGAGTTCTTGAGAAAGATGGTGAGATAATTTTTTGAGGGTGGACGCAAGGGAGATGCCATTTCGGTGAGAGAGCTCACACAGCATCCGAATATAAGAAAATGGATCTTTGTCATTAGCTCTGAGAGCTGAATTGAATGATTTTCCCTGTGGAAAAGTGCTTAGGTTTTTCAGGGCTTGCGGGAGGGCTTGTCCTGATTGAAGTAGGGTTGAAAGTGAAAGCAATAAACCGGGCAGTGCGTTTTGTAATTTTTGTTTTTCAAGGTATTCATGCCATTGATGTTTGAACCAGGGAGCGTACTGTTGGCCTAGGCGAATGCCATGGTATAAAAAAATAAATCCCAAGCCCTGGATTAACATAAGAAATAAAATCTTCATATCCGGTTTGGTATAAGCAAAATCAATGCCAGATATAGTATCCGTCTGTTGAAAAAGTCTTTCTGAAGACCCAAGATCCAAAGGATTTCCATCGAGATTTTTTGCACTCGCCACAAGTGGCTTCATGCTCAGACAGTTTGTCAACAGCCTATTAGATCTGTGGAAATTTTTTGGTAAAGCGAATGCGAGGGGGAGAAGTGCTTTTAGAATGGCCTGCCCATGAACCTGCCAGGATGAGCAAAATTGCGATGGCTGCGAGGGTGGCGTTAAAATCGCCAAAGAGCCGCACAAAATCTTGAAATAGTTTTGAATGCTTTTGAAAGGCGGCTTGTGCTTGCAACGCTTCATCGTATTGTCCCATGGCGATATAGTCTGAAATTTTTTGCTTCTGGTCAGCAACGGTGTGTTGAACCGCCGAGAGAAAGAAAATGAAGATGGCAAAAGAGAGGCTCCATCCAAATACGGTCCGCTTCATAGTACTTACAGTCGCATGCAAATCAGTTGCCAAAAAATGGCACTATTAAGTTTTAATAAAATCAATAAGTTACAAATACAACTTCTAGAAAACCATGACGAACTTTTAGACAAAGTGACAAAAAAGGGCAGTGGAAAGGGGTTATACCAAAACCTTAAACACCCACCCAAAAAATGGTTTGGGATTTTAAAGGTCCAAAAGCATTTTCTGGGGGCAATTGCATTGACTGGCCAGCACTGCCACTGTGG
>JACQJD010000022.1 GCA_016198185.1 Deltaproteobacteria bacterium | reverse complement strand
TTCTGTATTAGGCTTGTCGGATTAATCAGACGAGTCTTATATTTTTTTTCTTCTTCTCTGAGAGAATCCATATATTTTGAAATATCATTATCATGTTCAGCTAAGAGTTCCCGACGAACCCTCCTGAAAAAATCCACCGGATTTTCGTGTTTTCCCATCGTCAACTTTGTTGTTCTCTTTTGAACGCTCATAGGGTTTCCTCGTTTATAATAACTGATCTGGCATCACAATTTGTGGTATTGTTAAATTCATTTGAGCATTCATATTTTTTAAATGTCTTAATTTATTTACATTTGCCAAATGCTTCAAATTCCATGTTAACAAATAATCAACCTTATAGAAAGCGCAAATTGCCAGATGAATAGCATCACCTCGAAAATATTCAATATCTTCTTTGGGCGCTAGCAAATGCTTAATGTAGTATCCTGTAGTTCATTGCTGTAAACCAGGAGATTTTCTCGGCCATCTTGTGGCCTCGAGCCTGTGATCAATTTAAGATTTAACAGTGTTGTATGGAGATACGCCGATTTATTTTGGCAGCTTGAACGGGTCTTATGGATGCAGGGATCAATCGTGTTTTGTGAATTCAAAGTGCATGGTATGGCGAGAGCTTAAATGGTGTGTAAAAGCCCCAGGCTTTGTGAGGTTCAATTCTAAAGAAGCAAGTTCAGAATTGTAACAAAAAAAATCTTTCCCAAACGTATTTGTATAAATAGCTTTTACTTGATCAGCGGGATCTACTTTTATTTTTCCTGTAATGCAAATTTCTTTGTGGATTAACCTAAATTGACAATCTTGATCGAATGGTCGGATGCGATTCTTCCAAGGAGCTTGGAAAAAATACTCTTTTTCGGGTGTTTTTAAATAACCGAAGGTAAGAAAGGGAAAAAATGAAAAGGGCTTGGCCGCTAAAATTTCAAAAGAATATCCTGCTTCATTCAATTGATTACAATGCCCCCAAATCCATTGATAAGCATGTTTATTCCCCCAAATATGGCCTTGCGTTCCAGGGGCATCTTTAAATTGAAATTTTAGATTTTCAATTTCAACAGAGCCGCTAAACTGGGTGTCTTGATATGGAATGATAAAACGGGTTTTAATACTTGGTATTTTTTTTAGCCAAGCGGGGAATAAATCTACAGCACGTCCATTTTTGGAGTAGGAAATATGCCACTGTATTTTTTGGTCGATATTTCCTTCTAAATGACCCGGATGAAAGATATTTTCTTTGCCAGCAGAAACAACCCCTTCTTTAAAATGAGAGGGTTGGCAGGGAAAAGCTTTTTGGAATTGAAAAATTTTCTTTTGTGCTGGATCAAAAATAAATGCCCATACTTTTAAAATAGGCAAAACATTTTTATTCTGTTGGGCTAGGAGGGTGTATCGAAACCAATACCCTCGGGTGGCATCGTTAAAGGTGCAATACCATACTTCCTGAAAAGGTCTCTGACCTTGCCATTGAGGGGAATTCATGGCTTAGGATTGGGTCGCAGAGAAAATAAGGAAATGACACCTCGATGCGTTGCTTTCCTGCCAAATAAAATGTACCCACACTGGATGCCCAACCATAACCACAGAGGATAAAGTGCAAATAAGAAACCACTGATCACCAGTGTAAGCTCAGAAGGAGATTCAATATTAAAATGAAAAACGCCGGAATTTAACATCCAATCACGTCCGTTTTGGGCATGACAAAGTCTTGCAATCCAATGGACCCAGGACAAGTTAAAAAAGAGGGAAATGGAAATACTCCAAAACAGAAAAAGGGTTAAAAAGGAAAGAGGCATTAAATAAGACGTTCCTCGTTTTAAGAACATTCGGACCTCGACCCAGGTTAGCATCAAGCCGATGATAAACAGCAAAAAAGGATCCAACAGAAAACTATCCAAGATGCAAAATCCCAAAGCAGTAAACGGGGCAATTTTTTTTATAAGAGTTCTTTTTTGATCCATTGGACGGTCTCCCATGCTCCGACGGTAAAGTCTGGATATTGTAATTCAAAGCCAAGTTTTTTCAATTTGGCATTGCTCACCACATAGTGATTCAAAATGTATTGAATCATGGCAGGATCTACTTCTGGTTTTTGCGGTGCAATCTTTTTACTTTTATAGATAAAAAAACAGTACAGAGCCTTAAAAAAGGCATCATAGAGGCACTGGGGCACATATGCAAGGGTGGTGACTTTTTCTCCTAAAAGTTGAGCGTAATATTGAAGGTATTCTGCATGGGTGTAGGCCCGATCATCGCAAATGTTATAAATTTCTCCAATGCTTTCCTCTTTTTCACTTAAAAAAAGTGCGGCTCTCACAACATCTTGAATGTGAACGCAAGAAAAAGTCCGTCGGATAGAGGTGACACAAAGAGGTAATTGTCCCCGTGCAATGACCAGCGGTAGGGCAACGAGTCCATAGCGATTTCCAGGCCCATAAATGGGGCTGGGGCGAAGAATCGTTACTTGCAAATTCAATGATTTTGCCAATGCCAAGGCACTCTTTTCTTGCTCCAATTTTGAAATTTCATAATCATTACTTGGAAGTGTTTCCGACATTTCCGTTAGAGGCAGTGTTTTTGGGATTCCATAAACACCCAAGCTGGACCAAATGATAAAGCGTTTTGCATTTTTTTTGGCTGCTGCGGTGAGTAAATTTTTTGTTCCTTCCACATTAATGCGTCTTAAGGTTTCAAGAGGTGCCAAATAATCAAATAGGGCGGCTGGGTGAAAAACAACATCCACATTTTCTAAAAGAGGTTCTAAGGACTCGGGTGTGTTTAAATTTGCGGGGATGAAAGGAATATTTAATTCTTTGATTTTGGGAGAAGGCTTAAGATCGGTTGCAACGACGGAATAACCATTTTGTAAGAGAAGGCGAACCATATGAAATCCATTAAATCCGCAAGCGCCTGTGACCAAGGCTTTTTTAGGCATGATTATTTCATTAGAACGTTGAAAGAGCCAGGTCAAGATTTACCAGCACTTTGTCAACACCCTGCTGGGAATGAGTTATCCCAACATCAATCAGATTGTAAAATGGAACGACCTACATTAGAACTACAAGAACACGTTACTCATGAAGACAACCACTTCTATTAATTGTTCTATTTGTTCCTCCAGAACACATAGTATTTTTTGTGAATTGGCAGAAGATAAGCTCCAAATCTTAAGAGATCATAAAGTGACACGTCTTTATCCAAAGAATGAGACTATTTTTAGTGAAGGATCAAAGCCTTGCGGTCTATTTTGTGTCTTTTCAGGATTGGTCAAAATTTATAAAACTTCTTTAGATGGCAAAGAACAGATTGTGAGATTGGCAAAAACAGGGGATGTGTTGGGGTATCGTTCCTTTTTTTCAGGGCAGTTATATGCTGCCTCTGCCCAAGCTGTTCAAGATACGACGCTTTGCTTTGTTGAAACGGAGGGGATTGAAAAATTGGTTCGGTTTCATCCAGAGTTAATTTTTAGACTTTTGAAAAAGGTGTGTGTTGAATTAGGAGAAGCAGAACAAAAATTTCAAGATCTCTTGGAAAAAACAGTGGAAGAAAGACTTTCTCACTTCTTAGACTTCATGATGAAGAACGCCAACTCAAAACAGTTTGATTTGCCTTTAAGGCGTGAAGAAATCGCATCTATTATTGGTGCGCGTCCGGAAAGTGTTATTCGTGCTCTTTCTCACTGGCGCAAAAAAGGATTCATTAAACTGAAAGCAAAATCTATTACTGTTTTGGATATCCACCGATTTCAATAAAAATATTTCGTTTCTGACATAGATCATACTTTGTTCTAAAATCTTGCGTGATGATATTGAAGAATGGGGTTTGATTTTAGACTTTTGACAGAAATGGGGCATGAGCAGGTCGTTTTTTGCAGCAATCCCTCTGTTGGGCTCAAAGCATTTATTGCTATTCACAATACTTCTTTAGGGCCTGCATTGGGAGGGACTCGGATGTATCCCTATGCGTCAGAAGAATTGGCTTTGCAAGATGTCTTAAAACTTTCGAAAGGGATGACCTATAAGTCTGTGGCCTGTGGTCTTAATTTTGGAGGGGGTAAGGCCGTCATTATCGGCGATCCCAAAAAAGACAAATCAGAAAAATTATTTCGAACCTTTGGTGCATTTGTCGATCGGTTACAAGGGCAATTTATTACAGGGGAAGATGTTGGCGTCGATGTGAATGACATCGAATTTATGTTTATGGAAACAGACTATGTTGTAGGTCTTTCCAAAGAACATGGGGGGAGTGGCGATCCCTCTTTTATGACTGCGTATGGTCTTGTTCAAGGGCTGCAGGCTTGCATTGAAGAAAGGTTACAGCGTGATTCTTTAGAGGGATTGACGGTTGTGATTCAAGGACTTGGGCATGTTGGAATGAATCTTGTAAAGCTTTTGGTTCAAGCCAATGCAAAGGTGATTGCCTGTGATGTGGATGCTCAAAGATGTGAATTGGCCAAGGCCAAGTGGGGAATCGAGCTTGTGAAGCCTTCTCAAATTTATGAGGTGCCATGTGATGTTTTTGCTCCCTGTGCGATGGGTGGGAGCATTCATTTAAAATCATTATCAACATTGGAATGCAAAATTATCGCAGGCAGTGCCAATAACCAGCTTGAAAATGAAACCGTACATCAGTTGTTGAAAGAAAAAAATATACTTTATGCTCCGGATTATGTGATTAACGCCGGAGGATTGATCAATGTGGCCTTGGAACTTGAGGGATATTCGGAACGTCGTGCCCGTCTTTTGGCGCGAAACATCTATTATAATTTAAAACGTGTATTTGAAATTTCAAAAGAACGAAAGATTTCACCTGCTGAAGCTGCCGATCGATTGGCAGATGAACGCATTCACAATTTGCAGCAGATCCAACGAAGTCACTTTCTCGATAAATCTAAAATTCGTCGGGCGTGATTTTCATTTCACGGTTCATTAAAAACCAGATGCAAATAGAGGCAAGAGGTGTTTATCCTGTGCCATGAAAAAGATTGGTTTAATTGGGGGGGTGAGTTGGAAGTCGACCGCCCAGTATTATCAAATCATCAATGAATATATCACCCACAAGTTGGGTGGAAATCATTCAGCGAAAATGGTCATTGAAAGTCTTGATTTTGGACCGTTGGAAGCTTGTGCTCACGCAGGCGATTGGGGAGCCATTGAAAAAACATTGGTGTCTGCCGTTCGTAATTTAGAGAAAGCGGGTGCTGATTTTTTCTTAATCTGTGCAAACACCCTTCATAAACTTGAAAAAAGTATTTGTAAAAAAACGGGCATGCCTTTTCTCAGCATCGTCAGCGAGACCCTAAAAGAGGTTACATTAAAAAAAATTAAAAAAGTTGGTCTTCTCGGTACGAAATTTACCATGGAGAGCGCTTTTTTCAAGGAGGCTTTATCTCGGAATGGGGTGGCGTGTCTCACTCCACCAGAAGCGGACAGAATGAAGATTCATAAAATTATTTATGATGAACTGGTAAAAGGGATTCTCCAGGAATCATCACGCGCTGTTTATTTAAAGATCATTCAAGAGCTTGAAGAAAAGGGGTGCGAAGGAATCATTTTAGGATGCACCGAAATTCCATTGTTGATTCAACAGGCAGATGTGAAAAGTATCGTCTTGGACACAACAAAAATTCACGCTATTGCGGCCGCCCAAAGATCCATTGAGGAACCTTGAAGCACTTTATGGATCCATGCATAAATAGATTCTGGTGAAAAAGTCATTCCTGTAACTCAGTGCGAGTAACTCTTCGACGATAAATGAGATCCTTCGTGGGACCAGGGATGACTTTTTTATCAGAATCTACTTAAAAGGGGTACGCTGCGGGAGGAAGGAGGAGTTTGACGAAGCAGAGCGTAGCGTATCTGAAGTTGGCGGGAAGAGGGGATATCCTCGCGTGGAGAGGCTGTTGCCGAACTGTCATTCCGAGCGCAAAGCGCGAGGAATCTCGTTGGAGATCCCTCGAGCCTTTGGCTCTCGGGATGACTTAGGCAACAGCCTCGTGAAGTCAGGAATATTTTTATCAATGTCGCTTTGTATTCACTGCAGGTCATTATTTAAGGCTGAAGTTCACGCTTGTGAACACTATTTTCATATATTGTGAAAATAATGATTGATGTTTTTAAGGCCCTATTTTAAACCAAACACAATGATTGAAGCGAGTTCAGTTTTTGAATATACGGATT
>JACQJD010000021.1 GCA_016198185.1 Deltaproteobacteria bacterium | reverse complement strand
TTCCTGAAAATTTTATTTTAAAAGCATCACCAGTAATACCATATGGCATGCCGTTGCCCCAGTTAAAGTCAATATTTGGAACAAATGCAAAATAAATCGGCGATGTCTCGCTTTTTGCAATATCAAAAAATTTCAAATCGCAGGTCTTTGTCTTTTGAACCGCTTGCTTTAATGGAATAGGTATAATGCTTCTGCCTTGAAGTGCAACCATTTTTCCAAAATCCTGATTCAACGCCAATGCCACGGCATGAATACCAAATTGCGTTGCCAAAATTCGATCATAGGCAGTGGGGGAACCCCCTCTTTGAACATGTCCTAAGATGGTCACCCGTGTCTCATCGTTTGTTTTTTGTTGGATTTCAAACGCCAAACTTTTGCTAATATCTTCACGCCCTTTATGTACTCTCTCATGGTCGGCACAATCAAATTGAGCGCCCTCTGCTACGACAATAATTGAAAATGTTTTGCCACGAGCATGACGTTTTTCCAAACTTTCAAGAATCGATTCCAAGGTTACGGAAACTTCTGGAATTAAAATAAAATCCGCCCCTGAAGCAATCCCACTGGCAACCGCAATCCACCCTGTGTTTCTTCCCATCACTTCAACAATCATAACACGCTGATGAGATTCCGCCGTCGTATGCAACCGATCCATTGCTTCGGTTGCAATGGATACCGCCGTATCAAAGCCAAAAGTGGCATCTGTTCCAAAAATATCATTATCAATGGTTTTGGGAATGCCAATGAGGGGAATTTCAAGTTTTTCACTGACCTCATGTGCCGCTCTCAAAGTTCCATCGCCACCAATCACCATCAAGGCATCCAAATTCAAAGCCTCAAAATTCTTTACAACCGCTTTCATCCAATGGGGATGGTCAAATGGATTGGTTCTGGAAGATCCCAAAATCGTCCCACCTCGAGGCAAAATCCCTGAAACGCTGTCCAAATCCAAAGCCACGTAGTCATTCTCAATCAAGCCTTTCCAACCAAAACGAAATCCAACCACATCTGCATGAGATTCATAAGCCTTTCGGGTAACCGCACGAATCGCAGCATTTAACCCTGGGCAATCTCCTCCTCCAGTCAGGATTCCAAAACGGTGTTTCATAAGCATGTTTCTATAAAAAAAGCCCTAACGTGTAAATCTGCTAGAGCCTTTTTATTAAAAAAAATAAGAAAATGACAAATGTTATGATTATTTTTTTGCAACTTTGGTGGCCTGAGGGCCTTTTGGACCATCTACCATTTCAAACTCTACCAATTGTCCTTCAGAGAGCGTCTTATAGCCATCTCCTTGGATTGCAGAATAATGGACAAATACATCTCTTCCACCTTCTTGCTCAATAAAACCATATCCTTTGCTGTCATTAAACCACTTTACGTAACCATGAGGCATTCAAAACCCCCTTCTGTCTCAGATCTATGATAAGATCCAACAACGAAATACCCTAAACATTTAGAGCATTTACCTCTTTTTAAAAGAGTAAAGAAAACAAAAAATTCTGTCAATAAAAATGCAGCCGTTGAGGTTAAGACAGACCTTTGCTAAACATTTTAGCGAAGTTCACTTGCACTAAAAAAGTTGCGCCCCCTAACAGAGGAAGATTTATTTACATGAAAGATGACAAAGCTCCCTGGAGAATGAATGATAAACCCATCTCGCAGGCCGAGCGGGCATGGCTTTTGCCCGTAGGGCAAAAGAGCGAGGCCGAGAGCTGAGCGGCAACTTCCCCGCAGGGAAAATGCAGTTGTTGACGGAGTCAACAACAATAAGATAGCCCCTTCCTCTCATTTCAGCGAAGCTCAAATTGACCGCGTGGTTTATCATTCATTCTTCAGGGAGCAAAATGATCGTACTTCCTGTAAATAAATCTTCGTCTGTTAAAACCAACTTATTTAAATTTACTTTTCTTGAACTTTTGATGCGCAGCAAAATTGAAAAGCAGCGTCAATGTTTGGATCCAAAGCGTGTTTGCTGTGTTTTGCTAACCAATCTTGGTTGGTTTGTAGATCCCTCAACTGAAGCTCCGTTTCACGCTCCAATGGATAATAAAATTTTATTTTTTCAATCTCACTCAAAGAAGCACGAAGGGTCATCACCACTTTTTCAACTGCCCATTTTTTCTTTGGAATTAAACGAATTTGATGATGCTTTTGATTTTCCCACTCATAATCAAAAGATGCTTCTAGTTGACTGCGCCGAGTTAAAAAAAGAAGTGCCATGCGTGTTTGGAAATCAATGGAATCCCACGTTCGCTGATAAACCTCATTTTCTTTTGGATAGTAAAGCCAAATGAGTTTCCCATCTGAAAGAACTTTATAAGGCTCTGGTTTTTGGGTAAACCAAAAAATCTTTCCATCTTGCCGCGCATAAATAACCCCTTCACTTTTCTTTATTTTTTTTACGAGGGCATTCGTTTCTATTTGAATAAAATTCGCTTTAAAATCTTTCGTAGCTTGAAAATGGGCATTTAATTTAGAAATGACTTGTTTGAGAGGAGGAGCTCCGGAATCGGCCATGACATTGCCGATTTGAATCATGATCAAACCCAAAAAAATCCATCGGTGCATCAAGTACCCTCTCATGGGATTACCCTTTTAAACCAATATGATTAGACACCCCTTCTTAATTATGTTACTTGGCTTTTAATGTCTAAGAGAATTTTGCAGCGTGCACTTCTATTCAGTGTGTTGGGATTTTTTGGTTGTGGTGTTAAAGGACCGCCCCTTCCTCCTCTCGAGACGCTTCCAAAAGAGAAACCCGCTATTCAAAAGTCGAAGAATGGTGAAAAAGATACCGACAAAAAGAAACATAAAAATGATTAAATTTTGTGCAATTGACTTTGAGGTCATTTGTCGATAGATTAGGTTGTTTTTATGATTACTTTTACGAAGATGAGCGGAACCATGAACGATTTTATTGTCATCGACAATAGAAATCAGATCCTAGACCCAGATCATCTCGGCGATTGGATTCAAAAAATATGCCGACGTAAATACTCGGTAGGCGCTGATGGTCTCATTCTGATCGAAAATTCAACCAAAGCCCATTTTAAATGGCGATTTTTTAATTGCGATGGATTGGAAGCCGACATGTGTGGCAATGGTGCACGATGTGCCGCGCGTTATGGATATCTGCAAGGATTTTGCGGCCCTCATGTCACATTTGAAACACAGGCAGGCCTTATTGAAGCCGTCGTCCAAGATCAATTTGTCAAAATTCAAATGCCCGCACCTTCTGGGATCAAACTCGATCTCGAAATCATGACCGAAAACAATAAGATCACTTTTTCAAAAATAAATACCGGCGTTCCACATGCGGTTGTAGACGTTACACATCTCGATGAATTTTCATTGGAAACCTTAAAATCTCTTGGAAAAACATTGCGTTTTCACAAATTTTTCCAGCCAGAAGGAACCAATGTCACTTTTGTAGAAGTGCTGGACCGATCCACCCTCAAAACCAAAACCTACGAACGTGGCGTAGAGGACATCACCTATTCCTGCGGCACTGGCGTTACAGCTGCTGCTTGGATCACGCATGAAAAAGGACTCACCACCACACCCCTCACCATTCTCACCCCTGGAGGAAATCTTAAAGTTTATATTGAAGGTGATATTAAGAAAAACCCTTCTGTCTTCTTAGAAGGAGATGCTCGCATCATCTATACAGGGGAACTTCATGATGAAGCCGTTTGAAGGAATTTTAACAGCGCTCGTTACGCCTTTTAAAAATCAAAAGCCAGATGATTCTGCATTAAGGCATTTGGTCGATTGGCAAATTGAAAATGGCATCCACGGACTTGTTCCGTGTGGAACAACCGGCGAATCTCCAACCTTATCCCTAGATGAAAAAAAACAAGTGATTGAGATTGTCATCGAACAAACCCGAAAGCGTGTTCCCGTCATTGCGGGCACAGGTTCTAATCACACGCAAGATTCCATTGCTTTAACCAGTTGGGCCAAAGATGCTGGCGCAGATGCGGCATTGGTGGTAACGCCTTATTACAATAAACCTTCTCAGCAGGGACTCATCGCCCATTATCAAGCAATTGCAGAAGTAGGCCTTCCCCTCATTCTTTATCACGTCCCAGGACGAACCGCTGCAACGCTTACCATAGAAACAGTGGTTGAATTATCCAAAATCCCCAACATCATTGCAATAAAGGATGCCACGGCAAACCTTGACTTTGCCTCAGAAACGATCTTGCACGCCAAACCTTCTTTTACCGTTCTTTCCGGAGATGATTTTACATTTTTACCACTGCTTGCCATTGGCGGAAAAGGCATCATTTCGGTCGTATCGAATGTTGTTCCACGTTTATTTTTAAATTTATATCTCGCCTTCAAACAGGGGGATTTGCAAAAAGCCAGAAACATTCATTTTCAACTTTATCCCCTCCTGAAATCTCTTTTTATTGAAACCAATCCAGTCCCCGTAAAAACAGCTCTCGCTTGGATGAAAAAAATCGAATTGGAGTTTCGTCTCCCCCTTTGTCCCATGACACCAGCACACGAAAAATCTCTGCGAGAAAGTCTTTCGGCATTGGAACTCATTTAAAAGGCAGGAAAATATGATTCGCATCGGTATTTTGGGAGCACACGGAAAAATGGGAACCCATTTGCGTACACTTCTAGAACGGAAAAAATTTCCAAATTTAAAATTTGAATGTGGGTTTTCTCAAGAAGAAGGAAATTTATTTAAAAAATTAACTCCCGAAACCATTTCCACAGTTTCGGTTCTGATTGATTTTACACATGCGCAGGCTACAGAATCTTATTTGCCCCTGTTTGAAGAATGTGGAAGTCGTGTGGTGATTGGAACCACGGGCTTCACATCGACACAATTAGAAAAAATTAAGAAAGCTGCCAACCGATGCCCCATCCTGCTTTCTCCCAATATGTCGATCGGCGTAAACCTTCTTTTTTATTTGGCTCAAATGGCTGCCCAAAAACTACCGCCTGAATTTACATCTCACATTTTAGAACTTCATCATTCCCAAAAAAAAGACCGCCCCAGCGGCACAGCCTTAAAATTAAAAGAGCTGATCGAACCTCATCGAAATCAAGCCATCGACATTTCAGCCATCCGGGGTGGCGATATTACTGGCGAACACACGGTTTACTTTATGGGACAAGGGGAACGCTTGGAACTTTCTCATAAGGCAACCTCCCGAGAAATTTTTGCCCTGGGGGCCCTGACGGCCGCAGAATGGCTCTACGACCAAAAACCTGGACTTTATTCCATGAAAGATGTCTTTCAAAAGCAATGGGAGGAGAAATAAATGAAGATTGAAACAGCAGATCGGCTTACACACATTCCACCCTATTTGTTTGCTGAAATCGATCGCAAAAAACGTGAAGTTGCTGCACGCGGTATTGAAATTTTAGATTTTGGCGTTGGAGATCCAGATTTACCCACCCCAGCATTTATTGTAGAAGCTTTAAAAGAAGGGTTTTCGCTTTCAAACTATCATCAATATCCTTCTTACTCGGGATCAGGTGATTTTAAGAAAGCGGTATCGAGCTGGATTCAAAAACGATTTGATGTCTCGGTGGATGCAGAAACAGAAGTCCTGGCGCTCATTGGATCTAAAGAAGGAATCGGACACTTTCCGTTAGCCATCATCAATCCAGGGGAAAAAGTATTGTATACATCCCCAGGTTACCCAGTTTACAAAGTTGCCACGGCATTTGCGGGTGGCCTTCCAGAAGAGGTCCCCTTGAAACTGGAACATGACTTCTTGCCTCAAATTGAAAAACTTTCTACCGATGCAAAACTCTTTTTCTTTAATTACCCCAACAATCCCACCTCTGCTTCTTGCACCCTGTCTTTTTTTAAAGAAATCGTAGCCTGGGCAAAAAAAACCAATACGATTCTATGTCATGATGCAGCCTACAGCGAACTTTACTTTGAAAAACCATCGCCCAGTATTTTAGAAGTTCCTGGCGCCAAAGACATTGCCATTGAATTCCACTCTCTATCAAAGACTTTCAATATGACAGGATGGAGAATCGGATTTGCGATTGGCAACGCCAAACTGATTTCAGCTTTAGGAAAAATTAAAACCAATGTAGATTCGGGACAGTTTTTACCGATTCAACATGCGGCCATCTGCGCTCTAAAAGAAGGATGGCAATTTTCGAAGCAACAAAGAACCCTATTTCAAGAAAGAAAAGACCTGTTGGTTTCTGGTTTGGAACAAAAAAACCTAACGGTGTTTCCTTGCAAAGCCACCTTTTATGTTTGGGTCCAATGCCCAAAAACGTTTTCTTCGATATCCTTCAGCAATCATCTCCTGGAAAACCTAGGCATTGTAACAACCCCTGGCGTAGGATTTGGAGAGGCGGGAGAGGGTTACATTCGTTTTTCATGCACAAATTCAACTGAAAATATCCAAAAAGCCCTTCAAAGACTCAAAGATTTGAAGGTGTAAACTCAAAAAACTTTGACCAAAAAAAAGAACCCCTCCATTAAAAAGATTGCCTATATTGGCATTGGCTCAAATATGGGACATCGGTTGAACAATTGTAAAAAAGCACTCACCTTACTAAACAACACCCCCCATATCCAAGTTCTAAAGCAAAGCACTTGGGTGGAAACAAAACCGGTCGGATTTACTCAACAAAAAAAATTTATGAACGGGGCTTGTAAAATTAAAACCACCCTTTCCCCTTTAAAACTTCTTTCAACACTTCAAAAAATAGAACGACAATTGGGGCGAAAAAAAACATTCAGATGGGGCCCACGATGCATTGATCTCGATATTCTTGTTTTTGATCATTTCAAGATGAATTCCAAAAGATTAACCCTTCCTCATCCTGAAATCAAAAATAGATCTTTTATTCTCAAGGCTTTAAAGGAACTGCCCCAGTAAG
Organism: Deltaproteobacteria bacterium; assembly: GCA_016198185.1. Classification (GTDB taxonomy): domain Bacteria; phylum Bdellovibrionota; class JACOXK01; order 2-02-FULL-40-11; family 2-02-FULL-40-11; genus JACQJD01. The sequence continues at coordinate 6,258 of JACQJD010000021.1, read as the reverse complement.
GTTATTAAAAAAAGGCCACCGTATCGAAAGTATAAAATTTTTCATCGGTATTCGCCTTTTTCACACGTGCATTCACATGAATATAAACTGGATCTGAAATATCGTTACGAAGAAAAATTTCCAGAGGGGTACCCGATAAATTTACCCCAAACATCGGATCCGCAACAGCTCCCGTTATTTCAAATAGCTTTTCGAGACTTACCTGTTGAAATGAAAAATTTTTACCCGATTGCAAAATAGCAGGATGTACCAAATTGGAAGAAGACAAAGATGTTTTGTGATAAAATGAAAATGTCATTTCAATTTCCGAACGGGGCTCCCAAAGATCCGTCTCTAAGATTAAATGGGGGATGGGCGCCGCTTCCAGACTTCTGACCCGAAAATGCTGAGCAGTCGATTCATGGCCTGTCACCGCATAGAGAAGATCAATGGCTTCGGAAAGTTGCTGATCCTGCTTTTCCAAAGAACCGTAATCTCTTTTGATAGGATCGTTCTGTTGCAAGAACGCCATCGCTTTTAAACGCCAATCATCAGGAGATGAAAAATCTGTTTTTAAAGGCTCTACTTGAATGGCATGAGGATGATCTTGTTCATAGACCACCGCTTGAGGATGTTCACATCTAAAATGGTTAAGGTTGGCTTCGCGATCTGGATTTCGAACCAAGACATCTGGATAAACATGATCGGCTTGAGGGGTCTTGCCACTGGGAAAATAATACACACCACTTGTAAAATACAAAACACCATCATAATCTGAAAGCGGCGTACACGGTAGATCGAATTTTTTAAACGCTTCTGTAAACGTTTTGTTTAACGCCCATGCGTTCAGAGTCGTCCCTTTTCCAAAAGAAGGTTCCCCGACCACCAACGCTCGATTGTAATCTTGCAATACACCTGAAACCACTTCTGCGGCAGAAGCAGTTGCATGATTAATCAAAATAACGAGTGGAACCTCAGTAAAAGGGGAAGAAGAGGAAGCATCCAAGAAATTTACTTCCTTTTGTTCTTTACCTGCAATTAAAAGGATGGTGCCCTCTCCAATAAAATTTCCCACCATTTGAGCAGCGGTTGTCAATAAGCCACCGGAATTGTCTCTGAGATCTAATAAAATTCCTTTTAAATCATGCCCAAAAGCATCTTTCAGTTGAGTTAAAGCAAGTGAAAACTGTTCAAATGTATAAACACCAAAGGAATGGATTCGAAAATACACCCAACCGTCCACATCTAACACTTCATAAGAAACCGTCTGTTCACTTTGAAATTGCTGATTTATTTCTTTAGCTTCCTCCGGAGATTTCAACATCGTATGAGGGTCAATTTGTTCTAGGATATGTTGAAAGAATGCTTCATTGAACTGTGTCAATTTTTCTTCTGCAAGAGGGACTGGATCCCCCAAGCTGGCCCGCGATTGCTCAAACAGGACATTGAGTTGCGAACAATTTTCCAAAAAAGTATCGAGACGGCTATTTTCCAACTGAAATTTCACAGCATCGGAGGCGTGAAGATTCCATTCTTGGTTCATCTTCTGAAATGCTTTTTGAATATAGGTGTTGGTTTTTTCTGGCGTAAGGTTGACATGAACATGCTGCAGCACGCCAAGATAATAGTGGATGACCTCGCAACTTAAAAGTTTGGCAGACGCAGAGAGAGGAAATAATAAAAAAAGACTAACAACAAAAAACCTTCTAACGAAAAACACTAACACTGTCTTTAGCCCATTTTTTGTAAAAAGGCAACCGATCTTAAAATCTTCAAATTTAGCCTCTCTATCCACAAGGCGAGAGGTTAAATTTTTATAATTTTGGTTTTATTTTTTATTGCTTTTGTGGCGTTGCGACAATCCACCACAATGGGTGCACATTCGACAATTTTAGAAATATCATAATAAGAATGATTGGTAATCATGGCCACACAATCAAACTCGCAAAATCGATCATAGGCTAAAGCAATGGAATCATGGGATTTGCCGTGCAGCTCCAAATGCGGACAGTAAGTATCTTCGTAAAAAATAGCAGCACCCCGTTGTTGCAACAATTCGAGAATATCCAAAGCGGGTGATTCTCTCACATCTCCCACATCTTTTTTGTAAGAAACACCTAAAATTAAAATTTTGGAGCCATTGATCGCTTTTTTAAATCGATTGAGTGCAAAAGCAATTTTATCCACCACCAATACGGGCATTCGTAAATTGATTTCCTCTGCCAAATCAATAAACCGTGGCGTGTAATTTAAAGTTTTTAATTTCCAAGATAAATAATGAGGATCTACGGGGATACAATGCCCTCCCAAACCAGGGCCCGGATAAAAAGGCATAAAGCCAAAAGGTTTGGTAGAAGCCGCATCAATGATTTCCCAAACATCTAAATTAAGTCGGTCCGCCATGATCGCCATTTCATTCACCAATCCAATGTTCACCGCTCGAAAAGTATTCTCTAAGAGCTTTACCATCTCTGCGGCTTTTGGGGATGAAACCGTGATAACGCGATCTACAATAGAAGAATACAAAGAAACCGCCATTTTCGTACAAGCCTCTGTATGGCCCCCAATAATTTTAGGGGTGTTTTTTAAATGAAAATGCGGATTACCAGGATCGATCCGTTCCGGAGAAAATGCCAAATAAAAATCTTGCCCAACTTTAAATCCCCCTTTTTCCAATTCGGGTAAAACGACTTCTTCCGTTGTTCCTGGATACGTTGTGCTTTCTAAAACAATCAATTGTTGAGATCGCAACACGCGGCTGAGCTTACGCGTTGCCGAAACAATAAAAGAAATATCGGGTTCTTTGGTTTTCCGAAGGGGCGTTGGCACACAAATCGAAATGGAATCTGCCTCTTTTAACAATTCATGTTCTTGAGATACACGCAACCGCCCTGTCGCAAAAGCCTGTTCCAAATCTTCATCTGAAATATCGGTAATATAACTTTTTTTGCTTTCCAACTTTTTAATCTTGGCACGGCTGGTATCGACACCGATCACACAATAGCCTGCTTTAATAAATTCTAAGGCCAGAGGAAGTCCAACATACCCCAAACCAATCACGCCTACCGTTGCACTTCGATTTTGAATTTTATGAGAGAGATCCATATTTTTTAAAAGAAAGTATCTTTAATCCACGCAATCGTCTTTTTCAATCCTTCTTGAAAATGAACGGAAGGTTGGTAGTTCAATTGTTTTTTTATGTCCGTTAAAGACGCCTGCGTCATACGAACATCCCCAGGCTTTGCTGACAAGTGACGTGGTTTTATATTTTTATTAAAATAAACATTTAAAAGGTCCACAATCGTTAATAAATCCACACTATCTCCAACGCCCACATTAAAAACGCCACAAATTTTCGGATACTCAATGGCCAACACATTCGCTAAGACGACATTATCAATATAGGTAAAATCTCGACTCTGCTTTCCATCTCCATAAATAGGAGGTTGTTCTTCCCTTAAAAAGGAACTGATAAATTTTGGGATAACGGGACTATAGCCATCTTTTTCAGGTTGCCGGGGACCAAATACATTAAAATATCGAAAACCAATAAACGGAAGCCCATAATTTTTTTGAAAAATATATCCATATTGTTCCCCGGAAAGCTTCGAAAGCCCATAAGGTGAAATGGGCTGAGGTCGATCTGTTTCAGACCATGAGTGTTGGGTACAATCTCCATAGACAGAACTGGAAGAAGCATAAACAAATTTTTTTATTTTAGATTGAACAGCAGCCTCTAGCAAATTTAAAGTCCCCTGAATATTGACATCATTGTAGTCCTTGGGACAATCAAAAGATTCCGGAACCGTTTTTAAAGCAGCTTCATGAAAAATATAATCGATCCCTGTCACCGCATGCTTGACAGCTTCTTTATCTCGAACATCTCCCCGGATAACCTCAATTTGGTCCTCACAAGAATGTAAATTCTCTTTTTTCCCCGTTAAGAAACTATCCAAAACACGTACGCGGGCATTTTGCTTTAAAAAAGCTTCCACGAGATGCGATCCAATAAACCCTGCGCCCCCTGTCACCAAAATATGCATAAAATTGGAATATTCTGTTTTATTTTAAAACTCAACTTAAATCTAAGATGGAGATCAAAGCTGATCCTTTCCTTAAATTCATTGCTTCTCGAATTGAATTTATTTAAGTTTACTCAATGAAATTTTTGGTTACGGGCGGCGCTGGATTTATTGGATCGCATGTGTGTGAATATCTTCTGGAGCATCAACACACCGTCTTCGCCCTAGATGATCTTTCCACAGGATCCGCTCAAAATATTCAAGATTTGAAAAAATCAAATCAATTTCACTTTTTTTATGATTCTATTTTGAATGAATCCATTCTCTCAAACCTGATTGATCAATGTGATATCATTTTACATTTGGCAGCGGTTGTCGGCGTTCAAAAGGTTATTTCTTCACCCGTGGAAACCATTGAACGCAACGTCAAAGGAACAGAATTTGTTTTAAAATATGCCAATATTAAAAAGAAAAAAGTACTGATTACATCAACCTCAGAAGTTTACGGCAAAGGCAATCATGACCGCTTTTCTGAAACGGATGATTTAACCATTGGCCCAACATTTATTGGGAGATGGGGCTATGCTTGTTCTAAGGCCATTGATGAATTTCTAGGGTTTGCCTATTACAAAGAATACAAACTCCCAGTGATTATTGTTCGTTTTTTCAATGTCATTGGTCCGCGACAAGTCGGGCATTATGGGATGGTGGTCCCCAGATTTATTGACCAAGCGCTCGTGGATCAACCCCTAACCGTCTTTGGAAATGGCCTTCAAACACGTTGTTTTTTATATGTAAAAGACGCCGTGGAAGCTGTTTATAAACTGGCCCTCTCGGAAGCTTCTGTTGGGAATGTTTTCAATTTGGGAAATCCACATGCCATTTCAATTTCAGATTTGGCAAAAAAAATTATCTCTCTCACAAATTCGAAATCTGATATTCGATTTATTCCCTATCATCAATGTTATGGAAGTGACTTTGAAGATATGATGAAACGGGTTCCAAATATTGAAAAAATTAACCACCATATTGGATTTTTGCCCAAAACAAATTTGGAAGACATGCTCAAAGAAATGATCCGCTTTAAGACATCTGCTCGTGAGTCCTCAAAAATAACTCCGCCTCACTTTCAAATTCAGTCGCTCTAAAATAGGCGTTAGAACCTGGGACAGGGGGTCGCTCCCCGAAGAATGAATTGTAAAACCCGCGGTCAACTTATGTGTCTGTTATTGTTTCAAGACGTCAGATGGTGTAATTTTTGAAGTTCTCCTGAGGTCAGGTGCTTCACAGGTCCCAATTGACGCGCCAAAAACATAACTTGAGCAACATGTTCCATCCGTTCGAGCTTGATAAAAGCATCCCAAAGTGAAGTCCCCAATGTCAACGATCCATGCCGATCTAAAATCAAGGCATCATGATGATCAATATAAGAGCCAATGGCTTGCGGAACTTCTTCGGACGTAGGGGTCGTATACGGAACAATGGGAATTTCACCGATCGATAACACCACCTCTGGTAAAAATGTTTTTCCCAAATCTAATCCCGCCAACGTAAAGGCGATACAATAAGGAGGGTGCGCGTGGGTTACAGCACAAATATCCTTGCGCCTGCGATAAACTTCGGTATGCATGTGAACTTCTTGGGAAGGTTTCCTCGCCCCGCTGATTTTATTTCCATTCAGATCTACCACAATGAACGCTTCAGGCTTGATGAAGCCTTTATGGATTCCCGAAGGGGTAATCAAGATGCGATCTTCTTTATACTTTAAACTGATATTTCCATCCGTCGAAGAAATAAAATTTTTGGCGTACATCAGACTGCAAACCTCCGCCAAGTCTTTCCGATACTCTCTTTCGGTCTTAAAGGTCATGGAGATGAGCTGTAATGGAAGATCCAGAGAGTGTCAATGTGTACGAAATATTAACTTCTCCTCAAAGAAGTAAGAAAAAGGATTGTCTTAAGCTGAACCTGGCAGATGAAGGTTTAAGTTTAAAACATGTGGTTGCCCCCAGAAGAATGAATTGTAAAACCATCTCGCAGGCCGAGCGGGCATGGCTTTTGCCCGCAGGGCAAAAGAGCAAGGCCGAGAGCTGAGCGGCAACTTCCTCGCATTTCAGCGAATCTCACATGAACTGTTAAAGTACTTAGCCCCCTGTGATATCTTGCCAGGCTTGAAATGCAATGCCGCCTGGCAAGATATCACAGGGGGTTAACGACATTTTCAGCGGCTGTTCAAATTGACCGCGTGGTTTATCAT
>JACQJD010000020.1 GCA_016198185.1 Deltaproteobacteria bacterium | reverse complement strand
CCTCAAGCGCTTTCTGCACAATTTTTTGTACTTTTTGATCAAAATCATTTTCAGGATTTTCAGAGGCTGACGACTCATCTTGACTCATGGCAAAAGGAGCACAAAAAGAAAAAAAGAAAAATACCACAACAACACTTCTCGTCAAAAAATTCATATTTCGCATACATCCTCCATTCGGTGAAAATTGGGGTAACACAGCTTGAATGCGGATTCAATGAAGAAGATCGGAACTGGTTGGTTCTCCCTCAAAAAAAGTCCTAAAGTATTCCTAGGTCTAACCGATAAGGATAAACACAATGAAGTTAAAGGAGGAAATTCATGAAAACTGTTAACTATCAAGAACTAACCAAAATGATCGAACCTGGTAAAAAACACCCGGTTTTGATCAATACTTTACCCCAAGAGAGCTTTGCCAAGGATCATATTCCTGGATCGATCAATATCCCTCAGGAACAACTAAGCTCACGCGCTCCTGGATTATTTGGAAAACAGGATTGGATCGTTGTTTATTGCGCAGGCCCAACCTGCCAAGCCAGTGAAAAAGCAGCAAATTGGCTCGAACAAAATGGCTATCAAAACGTTTATCGTTTTACAGGTGGCATGGAAGAATGGAAAAGCAATAGCAATTACTGCTGTCATGAAACGACAAAGGTTCAAGGGAAACCTCAGCCACAACGAAAAGTTGCTTAAGCGAAAGCGATTTGTGATCGCGAAAAAGGCGCATACTCAATGCGCCTTTTTTTATTCAAACCATTGCTATTTGGGTAACAGGGAACACTCTAATTTACCTACGTTAAAAGCACCCACCAAAATATATTTCGCTCCCACTTCTACATTCGCCACCATGACGTAGCCATCATTTAATAAATCCTGAACATAAAAACGGGTGAGCTGCGTTTGTTCTTTTTTCGGAATGGATTGAACATCGCCTTCAATCGTTGAAAGGGACAAACGATAGTGTAGCTTTTTATTTTCCAATGGGCTTGCGTCTACCCGAATGGTTTGCCTATCAAATATGGTTTGTAATGCACCGCCGTCCAAAGCAGCTTTCAAGGTGCACTGATAATTTGCGCTTGCTTCCTCGTTCGCTGTTGCTTTCACTTTCAGACAAAACGAGCCAAGAAAAATGATCCCAATCAGTACCTGAATCACAACAATCTTTTTCATACCTATTATACTCCTTGCATCTTGGATTTAATGAACCTGGGCAAGTTATGCAAGTGTAAATTGAAAGAAATTGGCACATGGATTGCAGTGAAATCCATTTAGAAGTATTTAGCAAGCGTAAAAAACCATTCAATAGAGCCAAAAATTGGCAAATAGTGCCGAAAAAAGTCACTGACCGAATGGGAGAAAAGTTATGAAAAAGGCATATCATTATTTGGGAATCACCGTATTTACAATGATTGTTGTGGGATGCCAGAGATCGTCTTACCACAATAAGTCTTATACAAAATCAGCCGCTCAAGAAGCCGAAAATAACCAAGTAAAAACAACATGGGAAGAAGGCAAAAGAAAGATGGAATCTCCAGAAACATTTTGGGATGCTAAAACGTCTTTTGAATCAGCCCTTTCCCAGTCGCCTCTCGATCCCCTGGCAACGCTTTATATCGAAATCACCAAAATCTGGCCCATCCTGATGGGACTTCCCTTGAGATTGAGCCATTTGATTGGAGAAGAAATCGTCCAGGAAGGGTTAGAAAAAAAGCTTAAGGAATATGAAGCAAATCCCCCCCTTCAAGCACTGGTTCGAAGCCTCCTGTATGGTGGAAACCCAACGTTTTTTAAGTCGGTTCATGAAGTTCAAATTTTTGTCGAAAGCGAGGTTCTTCCAGCACTTCAAAAAGCACAAGCTGCGCTTGCCCAAGTTGAAACGCAAAAATTTCTCATCGAACTCCGAACCGATCAGTGGCACCGCAAAGAAACCCGAGAATCCAAACTTTTTTTAGATCCCACCGATGTTCACGGCTTAAGAATGTATCTGTACGGTCTTGAGACGATTTCTCATTTATTTTTAGCATATGATTTAGATTTTTTACTTCCCTTTCGAACCCAATTTGAAAAACCAGAATCGCGATCCTATCAAACGATTTTATCGGAAATAAAAAAATATCCTTCTGCACTAACGCTCAGAAAAAATGGGAAAGAACATTTTCAAGCCCTTCTTAAAGATGTGCAAGCCACCCTTGAAGGTCAACGCACATTAGCAAAAGCTCTCTATGAAGGCGGCAAAAGAGAAGATTTTGTGTTGACCAACCCATTTTATAATTTCCAAGGATTTAGTGACTGGATGCATGGGCTCAATCACATCGAAGATGTCATTGCGGGTCCGTATTTATTAAAATTGAGTGATGCGCAAGCCGTCATGCTGAATGTGCCACACCTGCTCCACACACCACCGAAAGATTTAAAACAATTATTCCCCACACAATTTTCAAATGATGGGCAAAAAGTAAAAGCCACTTCATTTCCCGATCCAACGTTTGCCGGCTTAATCCCGGATGGCGATTTCATTGAGAAATACTGCAGTGTTCCAAATGATGTTCGTGAAATTCGTCTTTCTATTCAATGTGGTGAAGGAGAGGAAAAAGAATTGAACAACGACACCCTGAAAAACCTCCAGGAGAAACAATGAAAATCATTTTTCTATCGGGGTTAATCTTTACTTTTGGATTCAGTCAAGGTTTTGCGGAAAATTCATACGCAAAAAGAGTGCGTACCACCCATGTCTTTCAAAATGGCATTCAAGTGAAATGGGAAGTTCCAGAAATCGCATTGTCTTCATCTATTTTTCAACAGGCCAAGAATCCGAAAATCCAAATCCGCTTACCCCATCATCATGACGATATTTTTATTCATGCTCAGACGCTATATGTAGATTTCGAGAGAGAAGAGTTGATCCTAAAAGGAAACGTTGTCGCCCGTTTTGGACACCATATCGTTGAAACGCAATTCTTACATTTAGAATTTAAAGATCCTTTCATGAGAACATCGGATCCGTTTGTGTTTAAACAAAAAGGCCGCACTTTCAAAGGCAAGGGCTTATTGGTCGATCTTAAAACCAAACAAGTTCATTTGCTTTATGTGCAAAATCAAAAGCAGGCACATCTTGTCATCCCCTGGAAGGAAAAAACATGAAGCTCAAAGCGTTTATCGTCTTTATCGTTTGCTCTTCATTTTCAATGGCCTGGGCGGAAGAAGATCTCCTAACTGAAAAAACAATAGAAACCCTTGAAAGTGCAATTCAATATTTAGCCAAGCACCAAAATCAAGATGGATATTGGAATGCGGAATATTCGACTGCCATTTCAGCTTTCGCTGGACTTGCTTTTTTATCGATGGGATATCAACCAAGTTCAGGACCTTATGGCGATGAGCTTGAAAAATTAATTTTAGGCTTCGTAAGATTTCAAAAAGAAAATGGCTTATTATCCTTAGAAAACGATGATCGCCGGATGTACGGTCATGGCTATGCAACGCTTTTTTTAAGTCAAGCCTATGGCCAAAGTTATGACCGAGAACTAAATGAAGCGATTCACCAAGCCTTACATAAAGCGGTGAACTTGATTGTTAGATCCCAAACCCAAGAAGGAGGTTGGGGATATAACCCGTCAGACGATTTCCATGAAGGTTCCGTAACCATTGTGCAACTTCAAGCACTCCGAGCTGCGCGCGATGCCGGCATCAAAGTTCCGATTGAAACCATTGAACGCGCCATCCAGTTTGTCAAAAATTCACAATACGCGGATGGGAGCATTTCCTATCAAATTAAATATGGTAAACCCGATGGCGCTTCAAGTCTGGCTCTCACTTCAGCGGGAATGTCCGTCTTATATAATGCGGGTGACTATACTTTCGATAAAACCAAAGAAAAAGGATTTCAATATTTAGATTTACAGTTTGATCATTTAATCCATACTGACAATTTTCCCTTTTATACCCATTTTTATGCCTTCCAAATTTATAAACATCGAGGCGCATATTATGATGATGTTTTTAAACATATTCTTGCTGGATTGGCGCATCGGTTTTTACCTTACGCAAATATCTACTCTCTTTATGCTGAGGTAAACCTTGCACCGGGATATGAAAAAAAATTTAGAGCCTTTAGAACTTATTACCGCGCCATCGAACAAAAATTGGAAACGGATAAAAAATCATCCTCAGGATCAACCTACTGGACGGGCGAAGCGGGTGATATTTACGGCACTGCCATTGCGATTCTTATATTGTCTTCACCCCTTGAACTTTTACCCATTTTTTCGGATTAACGATGAAAACGAAGATTACATTTATTCTCTTTCTTTCGCTTCTGGGCTCGTCCCCAGCGCTGCAGGCTCAGGAAGACTCTCTCAACACCATGAATCAAATTCGAAACCATGATCGTCAACTCAAAACCTGTTTGGAAAAAACTCAAAGTCTGATTGAAAAAGCCAAAACTGAAAAAAAACGCACCTTTGAATTGAGTTACGAACTTTCCAATTTAATGGACCAAATTATGGATAAGCCATCCTATCAAATTATTATGGTTGAAGAGACATCCAAAGAAAATCTACCAAAACCTAAACATCAATCTCTCAAACAATATTTATTAAAAAAGGCTGCGGAGCTTCACGCCGTTGCCTTGGAAGGTGAAGAAAAATATCTGGATTACCATAAAAAAATAGAAAGTAACTTTCGTACAGATCTCATGCAACACAATATGGACGCATTGGAACGACACCTTACTCAAATCTTACTCCACCCCAAAGCCATGTCATTTTTAATGAACCTCATTGAATACCATATCGAACGAGGTGAATTTGGAAAAGCCCAGGCATTATTTGAAATTGGATCTCCTATTTTTAATGAACCTGCACATAAAAAACAATTATCGAAGGTCCTTTACCTTTGGCTTGAGATCTCTCTTTTTGGAAAGAATCCAACACAATTAGAAATGCTCATGGCTCAAATCCAAAATGATATTGCAGCTTCGGACCCTTTTCGATTGAAGAGCGAAGTTTTATATGAAAAATATCAAAGTGATGAAAAAGAACGAACGAAATATTTTATTCCTAAAAATTTTAATGTGGAAGACATCCATACGCTTTCTGCATGGATGACCGTTCCGGCACCTTCTGTTCCACTTCCGAGACAGCCCAATTTTAAGGCCTTCGCGTTTCAGAATGATATTATTATTACCCATGATTCGGGCTCGATTAAAGCCTACGATGATGGACGACTGCACTTGCTTGCTAAAGCCCATGGAAATTGCACCACCAAGCATTCGGATATTTTAATTCTTCACAGCTTGAATAATAATTTTATCGAGATCTTTGATATCGAAACGAAAAATTTGAAAGTAATCCCATTAATGAAAGAGGTTCAGATTACATCAACAAATATCTTGTATCAAAAGGAAGAACAAAAACTATATTTCACAGCGTTAAAAGAAAATGAAGAAAGTCTTTGGATCTATGATCTAAAAGAAGATGTAGCTTATAAACCCATTTTATTTCAACTTTATAGCCCTCTCATCGATAAAACCGACGAATTTATTCCTAGAACGCTTTACGCAGCTTCTTCTAACCAATTTTTTTTCCAAATCAAAGACCACTGGTTTTTAATCAACACCAAAACCAACGATATCTCCATGTATGAGCATTCCCTTCCAAGCGTTTTTCTGAATGCATTATCTGATACCCCTCATGAAATACATGTTAACGATACCATTTATACCATCGATGAAGATGTGCTGCTCTCCCTCGATCGTCAAGACTTCACCGTTTATGTCCTGCCTTCAAGCCATGAAAAGCTAGAAGAAGTCAAAAAGAAATGGGAAGAGATTCAAGAAAGCGAACAAAAATTAGATTTTTTAGTCGAACAGATGGGCTCACTGAGCCGTCCCGTCCGAGCTTGGGCACTTAAAGAACTGCCGCAGTTGCCCTTTCCAGAACTCTTGGTTCTCAGCGATAAGATCAAAGACAATAAAATTTTAAGGCGAGTACTCGCTAACGTCGATGTCGTTCGCGAACTACAAAAATTTCAAGGAAAGACACTTCCAGAAAAATGCTATTCCTTTATTCAAGATCATTGGTCAGAGTATTCGCCACAGAACAAAATGAGAATTTTAGGGTTTTTTAGAACGTCTATCTTTATCCCTATCCCCGCATTTGAACAATTAACACTATTCAAAAAAGCATTTGCCGATGCCAAACAGCAAAAAGAAAAAAATATTATGTCTATGACCAGTATGTGTTTAGGCCCGATTCTATTAGACTTCCAAAAAAATAGCTTACCGAGTGAATTTGAGCGTGAACTCAATTCCATTTGCGACCTTTTTTTTAATGACAACGGGATCGTCGATATCTTGGCTAGACCGGTTTCGAATCCATTCCCATTCCTCCTGTACGAACAAGTTCTTGAAACCCTGGCGCCTTTCCTTTTGACCAACTCTGATGGAATTGAAATGATTTTTAGACATGCTTTATTATTGATGTCAGAGAACAAAAAACAGCGTTGGAACGCCTTGGGGCAGTGTCAAAGCCTGACACAAAAAGCCATTGATTTATTGATTCAATCCACCGAAGCACCCCTTTCACTTCAGGCCTTTAAATCATGGCCCGAACTGATTGAAACCATCATTAGACAGCAATGGATCAATCAAGATCCCTATGAGCCCTTGCATGAATCACTGCTTTTACTTTTATTAAAATTTAAAGAGCATCCAAATTTTATTTCTTTAGCTCTTGATTCTGCTAAGCGCGTTTTTTCGACTTCAGAAAAAGTTCAATTATTATTAAAAAATTATCTCAAGGCGCATCCTGAAGAAATACAAAGCTATGTAGAGGAGTTATGCCTTGAATTGTCTCAGGACCCTCATTCATGGTTCGGTTATGAACTGTTAGATGATCTTGAACCTCATCTAGAAAATGAAAAAAATTATGAACGTTTATGTATATTTTTAAAGGAAAATCCTAACCACCAACTTGCCTGGAAGATTCGCTGGATGCTCACTCTGGACCAAAAGCCCTCATTTTCCAAAATGAAAATGCTATTGGATATTAAAGATCCAGAAATAACGACAGAGATCGCCCTCTACTTACTCGCGCTGGAGACCCGTGAGGCCTATCAATTATTCCTGGAAAAAATTTGGCCAACGTTGGAATTGGATCAAGATAAATTCTTGATAACCATCTTGCGCGCCATTAAAAGAGCACCAACAACGTGTCTTTCAATTGATGAAAAAATAAAGGTCTTTCAAAAATTATTATATTTACGCTCAAAAACCGCAACCCCCATGGTCCTATTCTATGCCGCACGAGAACTGCTTGCTTTATGGCCCGAATGGAACCCCTCAGACCCAACTGAAAAATCTAGTCTAAAAGAATACCTGCGCATCTTAATTCACAACAATAAAATTTCTGGTAAGAATGAATTATCAAGGCAATTGGAAAAATTGGACTAAAGGGGTAGCTAAGGTTCAGAAACTTTTTTCAAAGCAAGTTCGTACGTCTTTTCCAATGGTGCTCGGGACTGGACTCGAACCAGCATGCCTCGCGGCGCCACCCCCTCAAGATGGTGAGTCTACCAATTCCTCCACCCGAGCACAGAATCCTTTTTCAATGTCTCCGGCAAAACCGTTGTCAATCAATAGCCTTCTTGGACACCCATGGTTGATCGAGATTTATCTTTATTTTTCTGCGCCACCCTGTGCAGGTACACTGGGTTGATTCATGGAAGGCGATTGTTCAGGTGCTTGGAGAGGTTGCGTTGCGGGTGTTAATGTATCCACCACTGTTTTTCGCATCTCATGAGAAGTCATGATGGTGAGGCCAATCGAGGTCAGCATAAAAATTACAGCCATCGCCGTGGTGAGCTTTGTCAAAAAAGGTGCTGCCCCTCCTGCCCCAAAAACAGTTTGAGCGCCTCCCACACCTAAAGTCGCCCCTGCATCTGCCCCTTTTCCCGCTTGCAACAAAACAATTAAAATTAAAAGGACACAGGCAAAAATATGTAAAACAACAATCAGTGTTGAAATCATTGGAGTAACCTATTTGATTCGCTCCAAAATTTCAATAAAAGTTTTAGCTTCCAAGCTCGCCCCCCCTATCAACGCGCCATCTACATTCGGCTTACTTGCAATTTCGTAAATATTCTCTGCTTTTACAGATCCACCATAAATAATGCGTAAATTTGAAGCCTCTTCTATCCCAAACTTATTCCAAATAAATTCTCGTATCCATCGATGAACTTCTTCAACTTGAATAGCCGTTGCAACCTCACCTGTTCCAATCGCCCAGACCGGCTCATATGCAATGGTAACCTGCTGCAAATCTTGAGAAGTCAGTCCCTGTAAACCCACTTTTAGTTGTCGTGTGATGACTTCTAACGTTTGATGGCCCTTTCTTTCGTTGCGGGTTTCCCCCACACACAAAATACCCCCCAGCCCACCCCGAATCACTTGCACCACTTTTTTTTGAATCTCCTCATCAGATTCATGAAAAAGAAGGCGGCGCTCAGAATGCCCGATGATGACATAGTCACACGGAATGGCTTTGAGCATTTCTACCGATATTTCTCCCGTATACGCCCCCGATGCTTCCCCAGACACATTTTGCGCAGACAATTTCACAGATGCTGGCTTGGAAAGCTCGGCTTGTGGAAGACAAATGTAGGAAGGGGCAATCACCACTTCCCTATTTCTCGAACCTTTATAGAGGGGAGAAAAAGCCCTAAAAAAAGCTTTACACTCTTTCGGGGTTTTATTCATTTTCCAGTTGGCAACCACCATCTTTGTTCGCATTTACCCCTCCAACGCCAAAATGCCAGGAAGCGGTGTCCCTTGTAAAAACTCTAAAGAAGCTCCTCCTCCTGTCGAAACATGAGAAAATTTGAGTTGAAGTTGATATTTATAAACTGCCGCTACAGAATCCCCGCCACCCACAACGGTGTATCCATTGTTATTCGCAATCGCTTCGGCAATGGCGAATGTCCCTTGTTCAAATGGAGCAACTTCAAAAATCCCCATAGGCCCATTCCAAAAAATCGTTTTGGCTTTCTCCAAAATCTGAGCATACTGCAGAATGGTCTTAGGCCCAATATCAAGCCCCATCCATCCCTTGGGAATGGCTGGAGAAGGCGTTTTTTCAACCTCTGCATCCACATCACACCTTTTGGCCACCCAATGATCTCTGGGCAATATTATTTGAATTTTCTTTTTTTTTGCTTCTTGCAGTAAATCATGCGCAATGTCTACGGCTTCTTCTTCCAATTTAGAATTTCCCACTTCAAAACCCTGCGCTTTTAAAAAAGGATACGCCATGGCCCCACCCAATAACAGCGTGTCCGCAACATCGATGATCTGCCTTAACAAAGACACCTTATCTGAAACCTTGCCCCCCCCCAACACCACCACATACGGAGGCGTTCGGTTCTCTATCAAGGCCGTTAAAGCTTGAATTTCCTTTTTGAGCAGCAAGCCACCGCCTTTTTCAGAAAAAAGCTTTGGCAGTGCTTCCACCGAAGCATGCGCCCGATGTGCCGCTCCAAACGCATCGTTCACATAGACATCCGCGTATTTCGAGAGTTGTAATGCAAAATGATGGCTGTTGTTGGTCTCTCCAGGATGAAAACGCAAATTCTCAAACAACAACACATCTTGAGGCCTCATTTGCTCAATTAATTTAAGATTTCCATAAGCCTGGCAATCATTGGAAAAGAAAACTTCGCGCTTTAAATAAATTAAAAGACGCTCAGCAATGGGTTCTAGACTGAGTGTTTTATCTATTTTACCTTTGGGGCGCCCCAAGTGAGAAGCCAAAATCACTTTTGCATTTTTGGATTGTGCATACTCAATGGTGGGAATGGAAGCTTTGATTCGAAGATCATTCGTAATATGGCCATCTTTCAGAGGAACATTAAAATCACACCGAATAAAAACCCGGGCGTTTTCAATATTTAATTCATCAATGTACTGGATGGGCATATAAGTGCTCCGCTAAATCCAACATCCGCGCGCTAAATCCAATCTCATTGTCATACCAGGCTACTATTTTGACAAACGTTTCATCAATCACTTCTGTCGAAAGAGCATCTACAATTGCGGATCTCTCATCTTTTAAGAAGTCACAAGAAACCAAGGGCTCTTCGGTATAGCCCAAAAACTTTTTCAGGGATCCAAACGCGGCTTTTCGAAAAACTTCATTCACTTTTTGAACCGATGTTTTCTTTTGAACCACAGCCCCTAAATCAACCAGAGAAACATCGGTGGTCGGCACACGAATGGAAATACCATGAAACTTGTTTTTAAGATGCGGGAATAAAGCCGTAATGGCTTTGGCCGCACCGGTCGTGGTTGGAATCATCGACACCCCGGCTGCACGAGCTCTTCTTAAATCCGAATGGGGTGCATCCAACAATCGTTGATCTTTGGTATACGCATGAATGGTTGTCATCGATGCTTTTTCAATAAAAAACGCTTCATGCAACACCTTGGTGATCATTCCCAAACAATTGGTGGTACAGGAAGCATTGGAAATGACATGATGTTGCTTCGGGTCATAGCGATCTTCATTCATTCCCATAACAATGCCAAGATCTGCATCAGAAGAAGGGGCTGAAATAATGACTTTTTTTGCCCCTGCTTTTAAATGCAAAAATGCTTTTTTATCTTTCGTAAAATGTCCCGTGCATTCCAGAACCAGATCTATCTTCAACTTTTTCCAAGGCAATTCGTCCACCTGACCTATTTGCAATACTTGAATGGTTTTCCCATCAACGACCAAATTTGAATTTTGCGTAGAAACGGTTCCAGCATAAGTGCCATGGACCGAATCATACTTAAACAAATGCCCTAAAATCTTGGCATCGGAAAGATCGTTGATGGCAACAATTTCAAGATTCTGGTAGGCTGGCTTTTGCGCAAGTCTTAAAATCTGCCTTCCAATCCGACCAAATCCATTAATGGCAATGCGATAAGTCATAAGTGGCCACTCTAAATAATTTTATGCGCCGTTGCAACTGGTTAATGATTTAAGGATTTAAAAGGTAATTTTTTAAGGCTTCTAGGTGGCTTGGCATTTTTTCTTCAAGCTTTTCTTTAACTTTGTTCCATTTGATAATAGACTTCACCCA
Organism: Deltaproteobacteria bacterium; assembly: GCA_016198185.1. Taxonomy (GTDB): domain Bacteria; phylum Bdellovibrionota; class JACOXK01; order 2-02-FULL-40-11; family 2-02-FULL-40-11; genus JACQJD01. Next base: position 3,479 of record JACQJD010000020.1, on the reverse strand, counting down.
TTCCCCCATTAACAAAATTCGGCTTTCGGCCTCAAGCACAGAAGCCTTGGGATGCTTGGAATCTTTCGTAACATGTACTGCGATTTCCCACTGTGAAATAAGTGCTTTTAATCGACCAAAAGGAATCTCTAATATAAAATAAACATTTCCCTCTTGCGACTCATTGAGTTCAGAAATCATCGAAAAAGCAAGCTCATAGGTTTTGTTTTCCCCTAAGATAATATTCACCTTAAACAGGTCATCTTCATACCAAATATCTTTAATGTCCCAAAAAAAGAGATGTTGAAAAAAAGAAACCCAATCTTGTTCCATGCGTTTGTATATGGTTTCCGATTTTTTTGATAAATCCAATGTACTTGTAAAAAGCAACTCTGCTTCTTTTTCTGTAAATTCCCATGTAACATCCGTTGGATTTGCCATGAGTGGCGAGGAGCTGACATTGTTGAATTGGCAATAGGCACCCGTTGAAAAAAACATCCAAAAAAGAAAGACCGAAATCAACCTTTTGGAATACACAAAGATAACTCTTCTCAAAACACTGTGCCACTTTTCAAAAAATGTCAAAGAAAAAATTTACCTGGCTTATAATTTATCTGGCCTATTTAGAAAATTAATTTTATATGACCAGTTTTAAAAGAGAATACCTTAATGCTGACACCCCAAAATCCTTATTACACTTGGGATCATTATTTAAGAGAGAAATTTCATGCCAAAGTTTATAAAGTTTCTCTCGATGCAGGATTCGACTGCCCCAACCGAGATGGCACCTTGGCCAAAGGAGGCTGCACCTATTGCGATGAGGGATCCAGAGCTGTGGGCATTAACCCAAAGCTTTCCATCACGGAACAATTACAAGAAGGCATGATTCGGATGAAAAAAAAATATTCGGCCCAAAAATTCATTGCCTATTTTCAAGCGTTTACCAATACCTATGCACCCACCCCCATTTTGAAAAAGACCTACGATAGTGTTTTTCATCATCCGGATGTCGTTGGCCTCTCCATTAGTACGCGCCCAGACTGTGTTTCACAAGACACCCTCACCCTTCTAGAAGACATGGCCCATCAAAAAGAAGTATGGCTCGAATTGGGCCTTCAAACCATTCGAGATGATATCAACCAAAAATTAAATCGCTGGCATACGTATGCTCAATTTGAAGAAACACTGGCTCGCGTTCAAAAGAAAGAACGAATTAAAGTCTGCATACATGTGATTTTAGGACTCCCCGGTGAAACGTTCGAGGACATGCACCGAACAATCGATTGTCTTTCGAAACTTCCCATTCATGGAATCAAACTTCATACCTTTCATGTCATTGACAATACGCGAATGGCGAAAGACTACAAAGCTGGAAAATTTTCAACCTTTCAAGAATCCACGTATAGAAGCCTTCTCTGTGATTTATTGGAAAAGATTCCAAGTCACGTGGTCATTCAAAGAGTCACGGCTGAAGCTCATCCTGCTAAACTGATTTCACCAAGATGGGTGTTGGATAAAGCGGCTTTCTTACACCGGCTGAAACTGGAATTCCTGAAGCGAAATTCTTACCAAGGGTATGCGATCAAAAGAAAATAATTTCTTAAGTTGCGCCTGGCAGATGAGCCTTTATTTTTAAGACAATCTCGGAGGTCTGGCCCGCTGGGTGGCGCTGACACAAAGTGGCAGCGCTGGGCCAGGCCGAGAGCTTAGGCGCGCACACCCGCTGGAGGTGTGCGACGCCGTGTCTTAAAAATAAAGGCTCATCTGCCAGAACCAAATTAAGATGGTCCTTTTACTCCCATTTTTTTGATATAGAATCTTTGTTAAACATTATGCTACTTTAAAATCATGGCCATAAAATGTGATCTTGTTGTGTATTCCCAGTACCATTGCGAGCCTTCCACCTTAACCCCGCTCGAGATCTACCGAACAGCCAAACAAAAAGGCATGGATATGGTGACCATTTCAGATCGCAACACCATTGCAGGATGTCTGGAGGTGCTCCATGCAAAACCAGACGTTGGCGATTTTTTTATTTCAGAGGAACTTTCTGTTTTTGATCGGCAATGGAGAATACCCCTTCTGCTTCAGCTCTGGAACATTTCGGAACAACATCATAAAGAACTCCACAAACTGAAAAATAACTTGGACGAATGTCTCGCCTATTGTAAAGAAGCCCATATTTTGGTTGCACTCCCTCATTTTTTAATTCAATTTCCAAAAGCGCATGTGCCACCCAAGTTTGTTGAAAAAATATTTCGACAATTTTCGATTTTTGAAGTCCATCACGGCAAAAATTTAAAAGATCATAACCTCATGATGGCTTATTTTCTGAAACAATTTCCCAATATTTCCATGTATGGCGCAAGTCACGCGCAATCCAAACACACGCTTGCCAATACCTATACGGCCAGTGACGGCCAAACACAGCAAGACTTCTGGAATGCACTTTCGCAAGGAAAAACATGGACGCAAGGTTGCCATACGGAATTTAAAACCCATCTTAAAGAAGCCTGGGACTTGCATTGGAAATACCCTGGAACTATCGATCCTCATCCATTGAAAACTTTCTCCTCATTCACACAACTTGATTTTTTTAAACCATCAACACTTCCAATTGCTTCCACGTTCAAAAAATTAATTTATCTTTTTCCTTTTGTCATATCGGAAAGTTTACAGTTCAGAAAAAAAACAAAACAACTATCTCAAAAAACGCGAGAGCACTCCCTTCTTTTGGGAACAAGCCTTCAAAACCCCTGCGAACTCTAACCTTACCATTCATAAAAAAATTTCAGCCCCTTGTTGACATTGAAACAGTTTGTGCTAGCGTTTGGTTGAAATTGAAACGGCCATTTGTAATATTATTTTTGACGAATGACCGACTGAAAAAGGGGGTGAATGATTATGAAGGCACTCTATGCAAAGATCCTTTTGATTTCAGCGGCGATTGCCTTTGGATTTGGCAATTTAAATACAGTGATGGCCAAGGGAGATTCTTCTTACAACCTCTCCAACAACACTGCATTTGAAGAACTTTCCAAAGAATTAGATGGCATCGAATCCGATGTAAAGAAACAATCTGAAAAATTCGCACAGGCTGCTCAAGCAGATAAAACCAAAGTCTCCGAAACAACGAAAGACTTTCTGGTAACCACGCAAGATCAATTCACAGAGACCCTCCAAAGAACGCGCACTGCGATGGACACCAATGCCCTTGGCATGGAACAGCAAAAAATTGTATCTGAACTCCAAACCTTAAAGAAAAACATGGCGGACTTTGAATCGAAAAATCGTGATAGCGTTAAAAGTGGTCCTGCACGCGATCAGCTAAAATCTTTGGATAAAAATATCCAAAAAGCAATCGATGCTTTACAAGATAGCATCTCGCAAGAACAACCCGTGGGACAACAACCGATGCAAAAACCTTAACGTCTTGTGTCACCGAACACATAACGTTCATTTTCGGATTTACCCTACTGCTCAGTAGGGTAAATCATTTT
>JACQJD010000019.1 GCA_016198185.1 Deltaproteobacteria bacterium | reverse complement strand
TTTGAGCCGAGACAAGGAGAATGAGGAAAAAGCCCGGAAGCGGGCTCGCAGAAGCCCGTTGAGGACTTTTTCCGAAATTCGACACAGTCGCAGGCCAAAGATGGTTTTTGCAGTTGAAATGACTTTGTCAACACCCTGTTAGAATAACGGTCTTGCCTTGGCAGATAAAAATATGTTTGAAGACAATCTCGGAGGCCCGCCGGCTTGGTCTTTTGGCGAAGTTACGAGTGGTGCAACCACTTGTAGCTTCGCCAAAAGCAGGCGGGCCGAGAGCTTAGGCGCACCCAGCCGCTGGAGCTGGGTGACGCTGTGTCTTCAAACATATTTTTATCTGCCAAGGAAAACCCATCATTTTATAACCTCCTGAATTTCCTTGCAGCTCTATGCGCTTATGTTTTAGAAGAAAAGCATCATTTAACAGAAGGAGGTATCAATGTTAAATCGTGTATATTCTTTATTTTTAATTCCCATCATGGCCAGCCTGTTTTTTGTTTCATCCTTGGTTTGCGCGCAAGATCTCGAAGAGCCCACACCAGAAGATGAACTGGTCGCAACCGTTGTTATTCCAGAAGGATATGTCGAACCGGGCGCATTTTATTGGACCCGAACGTATTGGCAATGGACTGCCCATGCGGCTCTCAATGGAAAATTAAAATCCGTAGAACCCAATGGCAGACAAAATACCACAAACCTCGTCGGGGTCGTTGGCTATAAAAAAACTTGGACCAATGCCATTGAACGTGCGCAAGATGGTTGGTTTTTATTGAATGATTATTGGTCTGGAAAAGATTTAAGATATAACGACCAAGGAAAACAAGAGTGGAAAGAAGACAATTCTGCTTTTTTTGAAGGAGAGGGAGAAACACTCTGGGGGTTTATAAAACGCTATTTTGCAAAACCGTTTACCGATGGATGGGACAGAATGTTAGAAGTAGCAGATGTTGCCAAAGACAACTGGAATGCCATGTTTGAAGACACAACCCCTACTCAAACAACCGAACTCACGGGTCCGAATGGTGAAAAGGTTATTGTAGAAGAAGTAGATCCCAGTGAACAACCGGATACCACGCAACCCTCCAGGTGGTTTACGTTTGGTAGATTAGGCCCTTTGGGCGCTCCACTTGTTTTCTTGTGGAACAATGTACCCACGGTATTCCAAGCAGTTTGGATCATGGGCGTTAAATATCCGGTTAAAGATTTGGCGTTGGGGACAACGTATCGAACGCTCTATCCATTTTATCCAATCTTGGGAACCACGGCTTATTGGTTTATCAGTGAACCGTTAAATTTAGCCCTCAATGGCAGTATTTCAACACTCGCAGGTGGTGGGTTCTTAACAGCCACCGGTCTGATGCTTGGATTTGATAGCATTAAATATGTCGCTTATGATGCCTGGAAAAGTGATTATCCGACAGAAGTCGCTCTGGTTCAAAATATGCAAGGAGAATACGCGGGATTATTTAGGCTGCCACCTGCTCCCCAAATTGAATCTGAAATTGTGGCCATTCTCCAAACATCAAAAGATCAAGAACAAATCCACCAGCGTTTTGAAAATCTCATTGCCAAAACCAGTCCTCAAAATCAATGGGTGGTCTTAAACCACATCAGTATGAAATTGGGGCAAACTTCTTTGGCATTGGAACGCCAGATGGCCTTAGGGCACCCACAACATGTAAATGCTCTCAAGCTGGAGAAAACCAAAATTGACACGTTGAAAACGATCTATGGTTATTCATCACAATCGGTGATGAAAGAAAAAATTGATTACGCTGTTACAGCGGTCAAGTAACCAAGATCACAGGAAGACTTAAAAAGGCAGCTCGATCGAGCTGCCTTTTTTGTATGATTTGAGAATATGAAACTTGGGATTATTGATTTAGGTACCAATTCACTTCGGTTTGATATTTATCAAATCCAGCCTGCCAAAAGCCCCTTTCTTCTGTACCATGAAAAAGACATGATCCGCTTGGGACAACAGGTATTTACCACTTCCAAGCTCTCCTCTAAATCAAAAGAAAAAACGTTACGTCGTCTGGAGAAAATTAAAAAAATTGCAGAACAGCACTCCGTTGATCACATGCTCTGTTATGGCACAAGCCCTCTGAGAGAAGCCATCAATGCCCAAAAATTCATGAAAGAAATCCAGACCAAAATAGGTTTCCGTTTCCAGGTCATTTCAGGGAAAGCAGAAGCAAAACTCATCGCCAAAGCGATGTGTCATTTTCATAGAACCAAACGAAAAACGTTGTGTGTTGATATTGGCGGCGGAAGCACTGAAATTTCTTTGTACGATCACAAAAAAATTTATTTTTCAAAAAGTTTAAATTTGGGGGCCATGCGACTTCAATACCAATATCTAAAGTCCATTCCCCCCACCGAAGCAGCACTGGAAAGAACTCGCACGCGAATCATTGAAGAACTTGAAAAGACCTTCTCCGCAAAATCCTTATTTTCACAACTCTCGAAGAGCTGTGAAGGACTTGCCAGTGCTGGGACGATGAAGGCCCTCCTCACCGTCGCCGCCCATCACAAAAACATACTCACGTTAAAAGAGCTGGAAACTTTTTTTCAACAAATCCGCCCCTTAACATTAAGCCCTCTTAAAAAACGCCTGAAGACGGAAGGCAAACGTGGGGATATCTTATTGGCAGGCACCCTTTTGGCTATTGAAATTCTACGCTTCTTTGGATTACACTCTATTCAAGTCACAACGGTTGGATTGCGCAATGGCATGTTGTTAGATTATTTAGAAAAAAACTTACATGAAGAATAATATAAACCGCGATCATTATTTTAAAAGTATCGAACAATCTCTTTTGGAATTAAAACAACAGTCCATTACCCTTTTGGACCTTAAAATTATTGATGCTTCTTTAAAAGAGCTTCGAAAAACAGCGCAAGTTTTTGCGCCGCTTCACCACATTCGGAAAGTAACAGTTTTTGGCTCTGCAAGAGCAAGACCCAAAGACGCCATTTATCGGATGGCCAAAGCTTTTGCCAAAGAAATTTCAAAAAAAGGCTACATGGTTATGACGGGGGCTGGCCCAGGGGTCATGCAAGCAGCCCACGAAGGGGCTGGAACACCCAAAAGCATTGGGCTCAACATTCAACTGCCATTTGAACAAACCGCTAACCCCATTATTCAAGGGGACGCAAAATTGGTTAATTTTAAATATTTTTTCAATCGAAAGCTCACCATGGTCAAAGAAAGTGATGCTTTGGTTTTGTTTCCAGGGGGCTATGGCACCCAAGATGAACTTTTTGAAACCCTGACTCTTTTACAAACGGGAAAGACAAGGCCCACCCCTTTAATTGTCATGGAACCCAAACAGAATACTTATTGGAAGTCGTGGAAGAAATTTATTTCTCAAAGTCTTTTAAAGCGCGGCCTCATTTCAAAAGAAGACCTGTCGTTTGTTTTATTCTCCACTGATGTCAAAGACGCTGTAAATTTCATTTCTTTCTTTTACAAAAATTATCATTCGATTCGATATTATCAAAATGCTTTGTTGATTCGGGTTTGGCGTATACCTTCCCCAAAAGAGCTTTCTAAGATTTCAAAAAAGTTTAAAGATATTTTGG
>JACQJD010000018.1 GCA_016198185.1 Deltaproteobacteria bacterium | reverse complement strand
GCCCTTTCTATTTTAGCAGCACTCTTGCTTCGAGAAAAAACAAACCAAGGATGTTGGATTGATAGTGCGATGATGCCAGCTACGATGATGCTTTGGATTTTGGTTCTAGGCAAAATTCTTCAAACGGGGCAAGAGGCCAAAAAAGACCAAGATCGCATGACCGGAAAATATCCCAATTATACGTGTTATGTAACGAAAGACGGTCGAAGCATGGCGGTTGCGGCCATCGAGCCAAAATTTTGGAAAAAATTCTGTGAACGTTTTGGAAAACCAGCTTATGCCGATTGGATTCCCACAACCGATGCCCCGGGTTTCCCAACCAAAACGCTGGCCAGTTATTCAGATCGAAAATTAAAGCAGATGAAAGCTTTGATTCAAAAAGAATTTCGAAAAAAAGATTTTAAAACCTGGCGGTCCCTTTTTGATCCTGAACCGGAGGCTTGTTGTACACCGGTTTTATCTGTTTTAGAGGCAGCGAAATTTCTAAAAATCCTGAACCGGAATGACCTCACGGCCATTCCCTCTCAAGGCGGTATTTCTTTTCCACAGCTTTTATTTGCCTTTGGAAACCCAGCTCTTTTTCGTAAGCATCACCGGATGCCGCCGCATTAAAATTCCATTAAAATCATAATTTTGTTTTTATTCTGTGATATCCTTTTTTGTGAAATCCCATGGAAAGAGTGAATGGGGCACGTTGATTCAGGTTGTACAAGGGGGAACCATGAAAAAATTAGGATCTTTATTTTGGTTTTTGATTTTAACCGTAGCTCTTTTTTCATTAACTCTTTTATCAACACTAAAATCCGGTCATGCTCAAATGAAACGCGATGAAACGACAGCCAAAGAAGTTGATAAAATTAATCCGGTGAAACCCGTAAAGGATGCAACCAAGAAAATACTGGATAAGACGGTGCACCAAGTATTGCCTTTTGAAATTCCGACAGATTCTAAAATTACAAAAGAAGAAGAAGCTTGCTATCGCAGCTGCGCACAAGAACGTGATCTCAATCTGAAAAACAGTCGAGACGAAGTGGAACGGGGCAGAGCGTGGGCGTTGTACCGAACCTGCAAAGACGGTTGTCCAGAAAAAGCAGCGGCTCAAACACCTACCTCAGAACGAGGCGTTTTTGGAAAAGAAGAACGAACCCCTGCGGGCTCTACGATACCAAGCCGGTAATTTCTTCTGCGGCTTCTTTCAGTTCCCGCACTTTAATTTCGGTGCGTGTTAAATACAATGTGGCCTCTTCAAAAAAATCTTCTTCATCGGTGCTTTCATCGAGAATTCTTTTGATTTCCTCTGCCAACCATTTTTGACCGACCCCAATAACTTTTTGTAAAAATTGTTTGGTTTGATCGGATACGTGTGATGCCTCCATGCTTCCTCCTTATAATCGATCTTTTTTTTCTTGGTATTGTACTCGAATGCCTTCCAACTTTCGAAGCCAATATAAGTACTGTTCAATGGCCACATAGGAGTTTAATTTAATTTCAAAAAGCTTGCAAACATCCTTTAGAGACAGGCGGTTTAATTTTAAAGCCAAGTACAATTTTTCACCGAGAAGGTACCCCAAACATTTGGAAACCTCATAGGAATGTTTTGGAGAGAGGCGTACTATTTGGGGAAGGGTGGCATTGAACTTAAATCCTCGTAAATACTGTTTTTCTCGCTTGAGAAATACGAGGACAAGCTTTGCAGCGGGGTCTTGTTTTCGTCCCTCGAAGTCAGCTTCTTTTTCGCATCGTCTTTTCGGGTTCATCATTTTAGAACCTAAAAACCCCAAGCATTTTAAATACAGATTTTGATAAAAAATTTCTTCCGGGCTAACCGGAAAACGTGTCACCCCACCGGCATGGCAGTACATGAAAATGGTCGCTTCTTCGGCCGCATGATTTATGCTGAGGGTCTTAAGATAGATAATGTTTTCACGAGGAATAAAATAGCTTTCAGCATGTTTTAGAACGGCTTTCACATAACGGGCCCAGGCAGGATGGTCCTGAACATAAGCCGTAATGACGCCAATGACTTTTTCTTGTTCGGCCGTATACACATGATAATCTGAAAGACCTTTTAAGGGGCGTTTAAAAAAGTGTGCTACTATTTTAATGATTTCATAAATCTGGTCGTATTGTTCTGGTTTTTCAATCCAGTGGATATAAGACAAGAGCTTTAACCAAGGCGCTGCATTGGCAATGCCATAAATATGGGGTTCCAATTTTACAATATCTACACGATCCTCGAGTTTGCGTTTGACCAGTTGCCAATACAGCTTTTCATTGTTTTGATGGATGGTCAGTGTGTTTCTTTTGATGTTTTGTTCCTTCAAAAACAGCGCGACCTCTAAGGGAAGATGGGACTGAGCCAAATGCAAATCTCCAAAAATGACATAGAGCAGGGTATCTGGATTTTCTTGGCTGGCTTTGGCAATGAGTTGTGCCGCCCAACGATCTCGAAACACAAGTTCGGCCAAACCCGTATGGATTTGAGGATTGGGACGACAATTTAAGGCGAGAATTCGAAGGCTCTGGGTCTTGGCAAAATCAAAGAGTGGTTTAAAATGTTGCCACTGAAATCCCCAGTGGCGTTCATAATGAATGTCTTCTAAGAATTCACTTTCCGTGACATTGCCATTGAGAAATTCATCCAAGAGTTGTTGGTGCTCGGACATCATCATTTCAACACCGATCATAATTTTTTTCTTTCGTTTGATGACCTCTCTTAAAATTCTGAGCGGGATTTTCTGTGCCTGGATAAAGGTATGGTAGTCACCCGAATACACAATATGACTTCTTAAAATGTCTTGAATGAGTTCTGGTTTGGATGAAATCTTACCCATCTTCTTAAAATCTTTTTCATAATCTTTGTAATACTTTTCAAGAGCAGGGGTTTTTCGACCCATATACGCTCTGGCTTCGGCTTGAATGCCTTCCAGTATTTTTTTATGGATCCGAATGAGCTGGTCGCGACTGGGCATGATGTATTTACTTTAGCATAAGTTCTTGATCTTGCAAAAGTCTTGAGTTATAAGGGCCGCCATGGCTTCAAAAACACGCGTAACGGAATTACAAAGATTTCGCAAACAAACAAAACGGGGTAAAAAAAGAAAGCGCCGTATTCGCAAATACGGAACCACGCCGCCACTCTTACCGACGAATGTCGAAAAATAAAAATATTCTGGTGACCAATGATGATGGCATTTTAGCGCCTGGCATTGAAGCGCTGGCCCATCAGCTAAAATCTCTGGGAAATGTTACGGTGGTTGCGCCCTCGCAAGAAAGATCTACCACTGGGCATTCGCTAACGCTGCATAAACCCATTCGAGTCCATAAGATGAAACCGGGGTATTACCATATTAATGGGAACCCGGCAGATTGCGTGTTTATGGCTGTGAAACACTTATTTAAAAATAAGAAATTAGATTTTGTGGTTTCTGGCATCAACGCTGGGCCCAATTTGGGAAATGACATTCATTATTCAGGAACGGTCGCAGCCGCGCGGGAAGCTACGTTTTTAAAGGTTCCAGCGATGGCCATTTCTTTGGATTACCATCATGAAAATGAACTTCCTAATTTTGAAGTTGCCGCCCACATTTCCTATTTCTTGGTTCGATATTTTTTAGAGCACGGCATCCCAAAGCAAGTGCTCATGAACGTCAATATTCCGGATGCCCCCTTAAAAAATATTCGAGGGGTAAAAGTGACAAAGACGGGGTTTCGGTATTACTCTGACGATCTCGTTGAGCACTATGACCCTCGGGGAAAAAGTTATTTTTGGCTTGGGGGTGGCTATTTGGGGTATGAGAAAAAAATTGCAGATTCGGATTGCCAGGCAGTGGATCAAAATTATGTGAGTCTGACGCCTTTGCACATTGATACCACTCACGAAGCCACGTTTTTGCACCTCAAAGAGACTTCTTTTCAGCAGCTGTATTCTAAGATTAAAAAAGCCAAATAGTTCTGCTACCGTGATCATAAAGCGGGGGGCAATTATGCAACGCTAAACTCAACTAAGGTTTTTTTGCACGCGGCGCCGCGTATTCAATCTGACAAACTGTCATTCTGAGCACGATGCCACTTGTGGAGAACCTGTCATTCTGAGCACGAAGTGCGAAGAATCTCGAGGGGGAAGATCCTTCGGACCTTTGGTCTTCAGGAAGACTTTTGAGCTTCGCTGAAATGATAGGAAGAGGCTATCTTATTGTTGTTGGCTTGCGCCAACAACTGCATTTTCAACACCTGGCTAGCCAATTCGGTTATTTTGTGTTAAATACGTTCTTAAGTTTTACCCTTTGTGAGGCTGTCGAAAATCTGTCAACGAATTAGTTGACTTTTACAATCCTGAGGGCGAAGCCTGCTGGCTGCAAGTCCGAAGGATCTTCCTCGAAGATTCCTCGAACTTTGTACTCGGAATGACAGTTTTTCGACAGGCCTCCTCTTGTAGGTAAAGAACCTCCCCTAGAAAGACGATATAGATGATACATATGAATGTTGTAGGCAGACTCATCGTCATTATGGGAGTTGCCGGAGGTTGTGCGTATTTACCGATTCGAGATCAACATACGCTGAAAAAAGGCGAAACACTGGAACGTATTGCACGTCGCTATCAGCTGGATCGTCATAAATTAGAAACACTCAACGGTTGGAAAAAAGCAGAAGAAAAAAATCTTTCTCAGCATGAGGTGATTTATCTATCTGCCCCCAGAGGTTTTCTAAAGGCTTATACCGAAATCCAAAAAACGGTTTATACCTTGCCACCGGTTACGAAATTTATTTGGCCTGTCCATGGTAGGCTATCTTCGCCTTTTGGGGAGCGACATGGCGCACCGCATTACGGCATTGATATTGCTGCACCCATGGGGACCCCCATTAAATCATCTGCAACAGGCCGCGTGATTTACAGTGGACAAGAACACGGTTATGGAAAGCTTGTCATTGTGTATCATGGAGCAGGGTATTCTACGATTTACGCACATGCCTCAAAGCTTCTTGCCAAAAAAGGGGATTGGATTAAACGTGGCCAAATTATTGCCCTCGTAGGCTCCACCGGTCGCTCGACCGGCCCCCATTTACACTACGAAATTCGAAAACGTACCGACCCTCTCGACCCAGAACAGTACTTACCGTAATTTCTTTGGTATCCATTTTGCATATGTAATGTTACAGAGGGCCTAGCGATGGGTCCAAAAATGATATATATATACAGGCTAACCTATGGATATTCGAAAGAAAAAATGTGCATTTGTCCTAAAAATCTATAGTGACATTTTTGGGCACTCTGTAAAGCAATTATGGCTTTTGGTTCTGGCCATTTCTGTACTGCTTCTGGGGTGCCCTTTGTCTCAACAAGAATTACAATCCATGATTTCGATGGCAAAAACTGAATTGAAGCTTCGTTCCAATTTATATGCGCGCTTTTGTTATCGCCCCGGGGTTTTCAGAGCCGTTGGTGCATCTACCGATGACATTAAAGCTTATGTGTCTGAATGGGGAAAAAAAATAGACCAATGGGCGACCACAGATTATTCAGATGCGGATTTAGAACGGTTAGACAATGAACTTAAACTATTGGCAATACGATTTGATAAAGATGCTATCTTAAAATGTGCCAGGGACAATGCGTTGTTTGTAAACGATACCGATCGTCCATGGTTCGAACTATTTAATGAATATGGCTACAGTGAGGATCATTTGCCGGATGAAATAAAATCAATGGCTCAAGATTCACAACTCATTGTTGTTGGGAATGTACACCCTTTGGCCATAGAGCATGGAAACAGTTTGTTTGAATTGACGGATTTTCTGATTGAGAACCATCACCATTTAGGAGGCCTACTCGTTGAACAAACATTCTCGAAACCCCTCGTAGATATTCAATGGTTAAAAGATAACATCCATGACAGGGGAGATCTGTGGGAATCAAATGCCCGAGAAGAACAGTGGCAATTTGCCGATCATCTTGCAAAAATAGCTTATACGGCCGACGTGCTATCTGGTCGCAGTTATTCTGTTGACGAATTAGAAAACTCTATCCCCAGAACCAAGGTTAATTTTAGATACGCGGCTACCTATCCAGAGTTATCCATCATTCCCATCGATAGACGTTCAACCTACGGAGATGAGGGGCCGCAATCGGTTATGCATATGGACCTCTTGAACACGCTTTTGGATAAAGATAAAAAGTGGCTCGCCTTTTATGGTGCGAATCACGTACTTAGATTTTCTGAAAGTGACGTAGATGTGATTGAAAAAAGATGGAACATCCGCTCCCTAATCATTTCGCAGTTTGGCGAGATGATTGTTTCAGGAATTAAATTGGATTTAGCAGGGGAGAATAAATCCAGACTGAACCAAAATATTTTGAAATTTTTCCAATTTCCAGTTTCACGGACACACAATGTTTATAAAGACCCAGAGACCTTCAATTTGTATTTAGATCTAGTCATTCAAAGATATAATGCGTTTGGTAGAGATGCGACACACCCCTCTTCACAAAAAGTGTATGTCAACCTGAAAAAAGCATTTGAATCTGGAAAGGCGCCTTGGATCCAACAGCCATTGCCAGTACTCGATGTTGTTGTTATTTCACAAGATATGCCAGATGCCTCTCTCAAAGAGTTAGATCAGCATGTCGCTTATCACTATTTAGAAAATGTTATGTCTATGGCATTTACCAACCTGGAGGAGAATTAAATGAAGAGGCGACGGTTCATGTTGTCAGTCCTATGT
>JACQJD010000016.1 GCA_016198185.1 Deltaproteobacteria bacterium | reverse complement strand
CCTTGCCAATCCCAGCGAAGATCCTTCCGTGCGATTGGATGTTGCACGTGCTGCACTGATATTGCTTTCGCCCCCTCGACATTTTGAATATGTCATAACACGTGATGCCCAAGTTGCGATTGCCAGGCTTTATCGAACGATTCGCCCCACCCTGTGGTTGATGCAAGAACATCGACATGCCTTTACCCATCCAGCCGTCATTGATCCCTTTTTAGATCTCATGGAAGATCCTGCCATTCCATCAGACCATAAAGTAGCATTCGTTCATATAATTGAACGCCTTGCAACAGAACGACTTCCTGCGGGGCCTCGTAGATCTGAAGTGGTGGCCCGATTAAAAAGCCTAGCGACAACCTTAGGTGTTGAAAAAATACATGAACATTTAAAAACTTCTCTTGAAGCAACGATTCCAGCCATTGAAACTGCAAGCGAAAAACCCACACCAGCTGAAGCAGAAGGCGGTGCAACACATCACACCCATAGAACGACTCAATTTTCCGGCCCAACGCCACCAGATCATGAAGCATTAGAAGCACTTGAGTGGGAAGAAAAGAACGAGGATCTAAGTGATGAAACAGAAGGACTCGCCGAAGATCTAACAAGTGGTCTAGATGATGAATTCAAAGAAACTCTTGATGCGGCAGGAGAAGAACTCGACGAAACTATAAAAATCAAAACACCAGATTACATTTTCGATATTCTGGATGTCTTAAAAAATAAAAATCTTCTTGGTCCAGCAGATCAAGAACACATTACTCTGATTTTAACAGCCCGTCCTGAAGAAATGCCAGCAAAAACAGTCTTCTTACTCGTGGTTATGGCTAGAACTCTGGCCAACCAACGCACTCCTCCAGAACCTTACCAAACCATTCTCATTTCTCACTTTAGAGATGTCTTGTTCCATCATTTAGCTTGCCATCCTCGACTCCGAAATACCGTTTTGGAAGAAATTCAAAACATCAGAGATGCCCTGGCACGCCCATCAGACTTGGCTATTCCTTCGGAAGTCCACCACTTTTTTGAAGTCTTGCAGGTTGAAGTCAGCAACCCTGCCTTCTTCGGAACTGCAGGATTTACACTCCGCGAATTTCCCAGTGTGGATGCTCTAGATCCCGCTCCCATGTTGGATGAAATCAGTGAAACAACTCAAAACAATAATCCTCGCGTGGCCAGACGCTTTTTAGCTCGTCTCAAAGATATGTATCATCGACACCTTCTACGCGCGTCTTCAGAACCAGGCGCTTCCGCTGCCGCAATCGCACTGGAAGATCGAACTTTAAAACTTATTTTACAAAAAGAACGTTCACTCCTCGATATTTTAGAAGCTCCAGAAACGCCAGAAATGGTATGGATGCTGGTTCTAGAAGCCGCGACCTATATTGAACGCCTACGCCCCTTTTCTGATCCAGCAAGAGACTCTATCTCCCAGGCGATTAACAATCGGCATCTTCAAAACACTGGGCATCGATTACGCACCCTTGAACTTGCCACCATCTTCCCAACCATGCCTGTTTTCATTTTTCTTTCCGATTTTGTTCATGAAACAGATGAGCTTGTTGAACGAGCCACATATCTATCTCTTTATCGTTGGTTCCAAAATGCCCCGATAGAACTGCAACGCCGTGCCATAGCCCACTTAGAACAACTTCAATTTTATTACCAACGGGATGAAAATCTAAATCTCGTCAAAGTCAAACAACTTTCGGACTTTTTAGACTCTTTAAATCAGGAATCAGGCGACCCCTATTGATACACGCATAAAGAATGTCGCGAGATTTTGAGCCTATTTTGAGCCGAGACAAGGAAGACGAGAAAAATGCCCGCAGGCGTATCCCCGGTGATACGTCGAGGACATTTTTCGAGTCTGACGCAGTCGCAGGCCAAAAGGGGCCAAAAGATGCGACATTCTTTATGCGTGTATCAATAAAACAACTTCGCACAGCCGCTCAGAAAAATCGGCTGCCGCGTTTTAAAAAGGGGTTTCTTTCTTTTTCGCGTTCGATCGTTGTTTTGGAACCATGCCCACAATGAACACACACATCACCCGGCAATGTAAGAAGTTGCGTTTGAATGGAAGATAACAGCAGGTCTGTATTCCCACCCGGTAAGTCTGTTCTCCCGATAGAGCCATAAAAAAGAGTGTCCCCTACAAAAATATCTTTCTCGCCCAAAAAACAAACTCCCCCTGGCGTATGTCCTGGGGTTTCTAAAATTTTTAATTCATGCTTTCCAACTTTAATAAGATCGCCTGCTTGCACAGTCCCAGCCACCTTAGGCTTGATGACTTCCGGAAAACCAAAGTATTTACAAATAGTCGGTAAATCTTCTAATAAAAATTCGTCATTCTTGTTTAAATAATACGGCACTTCATAGAGCTTACTTAACTCATGTGCCCCTGCAATGTGATCAATATGCCCATGGGTTGAATAAATAGCGCTCAATTTTAACTCGTGTTCTTTCAAATACGCCCGCACCTTGTCATTTTCACCGCCGGGATCAATCACAATGGCGTCTTTGGACACTTCATCCCAAAGAATGTAGGTGTGTTCTTGAAATGGCCCAACGGTAAAAGAATGAATGTTCATGGTTCAGTTTACGCTGCTTTCTTTAAACGCTCTAAACCATCCAAAATAAAAACCCTGATAAGGACCTGATAAGGAATCCCTTGTTTATGGGCAACCCGCTTCAACTCCTGAATGGTAGATTCATTCAGAGCGACACTGGTTGGTTTTTTTCGAGAGTCTTTAAAACGTTTCATGGCCTCAAGAATTCTTTCGGCATCTAACTTAAAAGACCCATCATATTCTTTGAGAGATTTTACGTAATATTTCTTCATAGTGCTTCCTTTCTTTGCGATGAGCGGGACGTGCACTAATGACTCTTACACGACCCTCTCGTAAAATAAAGGCTACCTGTAGAAGCCTGCCCAATAACGAAGGACCCACCACCCCAAGTCTTTGTTCTAGCACAGGTGGACTGATTTGAATTCCTAAGGGAAGAGCTGATCCCGAACGAAATACTGTTTCCACTTCGTAAATTGAAATTCCATGTTTTTGTTCATTCTTTGTACGATTGCCCTCATCCCACTCAAATTCAAACGTTTGTGTTTCAAGAAGCCAAAACAACAACCACTCTACAAATCTCCACTGGGCCATAAAACACTATTATCACACTATTATAATAGTGTCCATATGAAGTATTTTCGGAGTTATGCGCCCGCCAGGGTGCATAAAAAAAATGGCTTTGTCCCTTTTAAGGGTGCCGAGCTACCTTTTGTTTTTTATCTTTCCTCCTGACCCCCATGGAAAAAGGGATATTTTAAAGATATCCCTTTTTCCATGGGGCAGGGGTTTATTTGTTTTTAAGAAATATTTCTCAAAACAAAACTTCATCCGCTTGATTTTAAGAAAAAGGTTCTGTTACACTTTAAATAAGTTTAAATGTCGAGCATTGAAGCAAAACTGCAGGCGGATCGGAACTTCAAGCTAGGCTTTGAATACCAACTCAAAGGCGATATTCATCGGGCCATTGATTTTTATAAAAAATCACTGGAACAAAAACCCAGCCCCGAAGCCCACACTTTTTTAGGCTGGGCCTACTCTTTTTTTGGCTGGTACGATGAAGCCATTGACGAATGCCGAAAAGCCTTGGTGCTGGACCCGGAATTTGGCAATGCTTGGAACGACATTGGCGCTTATCTCATCGAAAAAGGGCTCGCCGAAGAAGCCATTTTTCATCTTAAAAAAGCAACCCGCGCGAAACATTACGACACCTATCACTACGCTCATTACAATTTGGCACGCGTTTGGATTCAAAAAGGCATGCTCAATAAAGCCGTACAATCTTTGTACAAAGCACTCGAATGCAACGGCCAGTACCTTCCGGCGATAAATACCTTGAACCATCTCATCAAACAAGTACAGTGACGATGCATGGAAAACCGTAAAATCGACAAAGAAAAGATAGTTACGCGCCTCGAAGAAATGGCCTTGTTGTTGGAACTGAAAGGTGAAAACCCTTTTAAAATCCGAGCCTTTGAAAACGGAGCCAGACTCCTCGATGGCACAGATGCAGATCTCTACAAACTTGCTCAAGAAAAAAAGTTAACCACCTTAAAAGGCATTGGAGATCATTTGGCAAAAATCATAGAAGAGCTCCTCACCACCGGTCAGTGCCAGGAGTATTTAAGCCTCAAAAAAGAATTCCCTGAATCCTTGTTTGAGATTTTAAACTTACAAGGCGTGGGACCTAAAAAAGTAAAAGTTTTCTATGAAAAATTAAAACAATCGATGACTTAGAATCTGCCTGCCATCACCATAAAATTTCAACCTTACCCGGCTTTAGCCAAAAGACGGAAGAAAATATTTTAAAGAGCATTGCCTCCGCAAAAAAAAGACAAGGGCGATTTTTATATCCCCTTGTTTATGAAGAAGCAGAAAAACTCAAAGCCTATCTTTCCCACATAACTGAAATTGACGAGCTCGAAATTGCTGGCAGTCTCAGGCGCTTTAAAGAAACGGTCAAAGACATTGATCTTGTTGCAGCCAGCAACGACGCTGACGTCATCATGAAAAAATTTACAGCCTACCCAGACGTTCAACGCGTTCTGGCAGAAGGGGAAACGAAATCCAGCATTACGTTAAAAAGTGGCGTCAACGTAGATTTGCGTGTGGTACGCAAAGAAGCATTTCCATTTGCACTCGTTTATTTTACGGGCAGCAAGGAACACAATACACATCTTAGGCAGATTGCCAAAGACAAAGGATTTAAACTCAATGAATATGGCCTTTTTAAAGGAAAAAAATCACTCCCCGCTAAAGATGAAGCAGGTGTCTACAAGGCTCTGGGAATGAATTATCTTGAGCCTGAGTTACGAGAGGATTCCGGAGAAATTGAAGCTGCGCTCGAACACACACTTCCCAAAGATTTGGTTCGCCATCAAGACCTCAAAGGCACTTTTCATAACCACACGACCTATAGTGACGGCCGACATTCCTTGGAACAAATGGTTCAAAGCGCCCAAGATCTAGGCTTCGATTACATTGGCATTTCAGATCACTCACCCTATGCCGCCTACGCCAATGGCCTGAAACCCGACCGACTCAAAGTTCAACAAGGCGAAATCGACCGCCTGCAAAAAAAATTTAAAATTCGAATTTTAAAAGGCACCGAATGTGACATTTTGGCAGATGGCAGTTTGGATTATGCAGATGACATCTTAAAGTCATTTGATTTTGTCATTGCCTCTGTACATTCCAAATTTAATATGGAAGAAAAAGAAATGACCGCACGTATCACCAAAGCCTTAAAACACAAATATGTCACGATGATTGGGCACCCCACAGGGCGATTGCTTTCTAAACGCGAGGGATATCCGGTTAACCTGCATGCGTTGGTAGATGTGGCCAGCGATTATGGCAAAGTGATGGAGCTCAATGCCCACCCGCAACGGTTTGATATTTCTTGGCAGCTCTGTAAATATGCCAAATCTAAAAAGGTACTGGTGAGCATCAATCCAGATGCGCATCACCGAGAAGGCCTGGAGGTTCTCCAGTATGGCGTTGAACTGGCGCGCAAAGGGTGGTTAGAAAAGAAAGACGTCTTCAATACGCGAACGCTTGCTGAAGTTGAAAAAATTTTACAAACATGTCGAAAATGAAACAGGAGAGATCCCTCGCGCAGAGCGCTCGGGATGACAAAGGCAGTGCTCGGAACGACAAAGGCAGTGCTCGGGATGACAAAGGCAGTGCTCGGGATGACAAAGGCAGTGCTCGGGATGACAAACATGGGCGAGCGCAAAAAATTTTAAAAAAGCTGCATGAAATCTACCCCAATGCCAAATGCGCCCTGGATTTTAAAAACCCACTTGAACTCATGGTCGCCACCATTCTTTCTGCCCAATGTACCGATAAGCGTGTAAATCTCGTAACCCCTGCTGTGTTTAAAAAATATAAAACAGCCAAAGAGTATGCCAAAGCCGATACAACTGAATTTCAAAATTTAATTCGATCGACGGGGTTTTATGTCAATAAATCCAAAAGCATTCTTTCCGCATGTAAAAAAATAACCGACCAACACCATGGCAAAGTCCCGGATCGCCTCGAAGATCTCGTCGAACTCCCGGGCATTGGCCGAAAAACCGCCAATGTCATTTTGGGCAATGTTTTTCATACGCCTGGCATTGTGGTCGACACCCACATGCTGCGCATCAATCGCAGACTGGGTCTCAGTCTTCAAACAGACCCCGTTAAAATGGAATTTGAACTCATGAAACTCGTTCCCCAAAAAGAATGGACGCATTATTCACACCTCATCACCCACCATGGACGAACTCTTTGCATGGCACGAAAACCACTTTGTTCCAAATGTCCCCTTGAAACACTCTGCCCTAAAGTTGGAGTGGGAAACCATGGGTAAAAATTTTTGCCAACCAAAAACTTTCAATAAGAGGCTATCGAAAAACTGTCATTCTGAGGGCAAAGCCTGCCAGCTGCAAGCCCGCCGGATCTTCGCCGAAGATCCCTCGCACTTCGCCACGCGTGGCTTCGTGCTCGGAATGACTCTTTTCCGACAGCCTCTAAATAAAGCCCTCAAAATTTTATTCAATACCATTTGGATGGGCATTTTCATTTTGCCCTGTTCACGGGCATTGGCGACCCCTCTTTCTTTAGATGATGCCATTGCGATGGCTTTAAAAAACCACCTCGATATTAAAATAGCTGACCTTGAATCTGAGAGGGCGCAAGCGTTTATCCATGATGCCAAGAGTCTCTTTGATGTCACTTTGAGCTCAACCGCGAATTGGACACATGACCAAGACAAACCCGCCAGCACCCTTTCTGGCAGAAAAACGCAAACGGGTGTTTTCAATATTGGCCTTTCCAAAAAAATTCCCTTGGGCACAAAATTGGGGGTATCTATTGAAAATACTTACAAAGACTCAGATTCATCCGTAGCCTCAAAACCCACCTACTGGGATCCCAAATTCAAAATCTCAGCCACCCAAGAATTGTTAAAAAATAGTTTTGGAACCTCGGATCGAAAAGAACGAAGAGCCGCCGACTTATTTCAAGAAGCCTCTCTCACACACGGGAGAGATCTAAAAGAAAATGTGATTTCAGAAATTTCAAAACTCTATTGGACCTTTGTGGCCCACAACGATATTCAAGAAATCCAAAAACAAGCCTTAGACAGGGCTCAAAAACTTTATGAAGCCAATCTTAAAAAGATAAAGCTGGGTACCATAGAAAAGACCGATCTTTTGGCTTCCCAAGCCAGCGTCTTGGCAAGAAAAGCAGACCTTCTATCCGCGCAAGATGCCTTCCATAGCATCCATGAAGATTTAAAACGATCTTTAAAAGTTCCTCTCGAAACGTCGTTTGAGCCTAAAAATGAACTTGTGTTTACACCGAAAAAAATGGACGCAGAGCTGGTAATCACTCGCGCTCTCACCCAGAACAAAACCTATCACACGACCCTCAAAGAGCTCCGGGCCAATGAACTGAAGCTTAAAATTGCTAAAAATAATTTTCTTCCCGAATTCAATCTAGAAGGATCCATAGCCTTTAATGGTCTTGCCAAAGAATTTGAAAGTGCCTGGTCCGATGTGAGCCACATGGATTTTCCAACCTATTACTATGGGGTCACCTTGAGCTACCCTTTGGGGGAGCACGCCTCTCAGCGCACCTACCTACGTCAATGGGTTGAAACCGAAAAAGCGCACTTAACGCTAGAAAAACTCAAAGACGACCTTCGTTATACCATTCGACAAGAAATCCGAACCCTAGATTCACAGGCCCAAAAAGTAGGCCATCTTTTCGAAGTACAAAAGCTTCTATATGAAAAAATGAAGGAAGAGGAAAAAAAATTTAACCAAGGGCGTTCCAGTATTAATTTTGTCATTCAATTTCAAGAAGATCATTTACAAAGCTCTAAAGAATTGATCTTTGAAAAACTGTCCTACCAAAAAGCTCTCATCGATTTAAAACGACGGCAAGGAGCCCTTATTGAAACTCTTTGAAGCCTGCTTAAAGCAGTCTTTGATGCTAAATTTGCTGACGGTCCTCATTTTTATGGGGGGTATCTATGCCATGGTAACCATGCAGCGGGAAGCTTTCCCTCATGTCACGATGGACATCATGGTGGTCTCGGCGTCTTACCCTGGGACTTCTCCCAAAGAAGTTGAAAAATTAATTACAATTCCTTTGGAGCGGGCACTCAAAGAAGTAGACGGTATTGAGAAAATTCACAGCGTTTCGATTGAAGGGCGCTCCAGTATTGTGGTGGAGATTGATGAAAATTTATCTTCCTTACAAGTTGAAAAAACAAAGACAGATATTCAGCGCGCCATCGATCGCACCGAAGATCTCCCCAGCGATTTAGAAAAACCCATTGCGCAAGAAGTTCGCTCTCATCAGATGCCAACGCTGGACATCTCATTAACAGGCCTTTCTGAACATGAACTTCGAAATCAAGCAAAACTGTTAGAAGACAGACTGGATTTGATTTCCGGGGTAAGCCAAATTGGAAGACGGGGTTTTCGGGATCAAGAATTTTGGATTGAAGTAGATCCCCATATGCTGAGCGACTTCCATCTTTCTCTTTCCGGAATTGCCACATCACTCGAAGCTCAAAACATGAATGTTCCCGGTGGCACCACCACACCCCAAGAGGAAGAATATCTCATTCGAACCATTGGTGAGATTGAAACAAAATCTCAAATTGAAGAAGCCATCATTCGTTCCAATGATTTAGGGTTTGCAAACAAAATTAAAGATGTGGCAACGGTCACTGCCACATTCGATGAAGAAACTCGCATTGAAAAAGTACGGGGTTTAAAAGCCATTACGCTCGTGGTTTTAAAACACCGAACGGCGGATTCCATTGATGTGGTCCACCATGTCGTTTCAGAAATTGAATCCTTTAAAAAGACTGCTCCTTCCGGACTTGAGATCGAAACCTCCAACGATGCTTCCTATTATGTCAAAAGACGTCTTTCCGTTTTGATTGGCAATGGGTGGATGGGCATGCTTCTGGTCCTTATTGTTATTTTCATTTTTCTTTCGCGTCGCATTGCTCTCATTACCGCCCTGGGGATTCCCTTTGCCTTCTGTCTCACACTCATTATTTTAAAATTTTCTGGTATTACGATTAACCTCATTTCCATGTTCGGCCTCATCATTGTTTCGGGAATGCTGGTGGATGATAGCATTGTCTTTGCCGAAAATATTTACAGACACATGCAACAAGGAAAAACGGCCTATGAAGCTTCGGTCCTGGGCAGCAAAGAAGTTTTGTTGCCAGTCATTGGGACCGTGACCACAACCATCATTGCCTTTTTGCCATTGGCTTTTATGAAAGGCATCATGGGAAAATTTATTTGGCAAATTCCAGCTGTTGTCATTCTGGCGCTCTTGGCTTCGTTAGTAGAAGCCGTTTTTATTTTGCCTGTGCATACGGCGCATTGGGTTGATCCCAAAAAAGAAAGAATTCATACGCCGGAGTGGTTTTTAAAGTTTAGAAATCAGTATGTTCGGTTGGTAGAAACACTCCTGCATCATAAATTTAAAACACTTGGGGTTACCTTGGGCCTATTCCTCATTAGCTTATGGACCTTGGTGAAGGTGATCCCCTTTCAATTGTTTCCCTCGGAAGGCATTGAAATTTTTTTCATCAAAGCCAAAGCATCTGTCGGAACGCCGCTTTCGGTCATGAGTCAAAAAATGGCCCCCCTGGAAACCTGGGTCAGCCAACTTTCGTCGAAAGAGCTTAAAACCTTTACCACACAGGTGGGAATCCTTCAGCGTGACATCAACGACCCCTTTACGCAAAGAGGCACACATGTCGCCCAAATTACCGTTTACCTCACACCGGAATCAGACCGAAAACGAGATGCCAATGAAATCATTCGCTCCCTTCAAGAAAAGGCCAAACCCTTAACCGGGTTTGAAAATATTTGGTTCTTCAAAGTAACACCCGGCCCCCCCGTTGGAAAACCAGTGTCGCTTGAGATTAGAGGGGATGAATTTTCAATGTTACAAACCATCTCTGGCGAATTTAAACAATTTCTTTCCAAACAAAAAGGCGTTAAAGAAATTGAAGATAGTTTTGAGCTCGGCAAGAAAGAGCTTGAAATTTTGGTCGATCATTCCAAAGCCGCCCAAGCTGGACTCTTTGTGGGAGATATCGCAAAAACCGTAAGAGCTGCTTTTGAAGGCATCGTAGCAACCAAAATCACGAAAACAGATGAAGAAATTGAGCTGCGCGTAAAACTCGCTCAAAAATTTAAAAATGAGAAAGGCGTATTTGATTTACTGTTGGTGCCCAACAGCCGAGGGCAGCTCATTCCGCTCAAAGAAGTAACCCGCATTCAGCAGGGACAAGGCATTTCATACATTCAGCATTATAATTACAAACGCACGATTTCGGTCAGCACCACCATCGATCCCAAAGAAACAACTTCGGTCACCGTCAATCGACAGTTGAAACAAAAATGGAAAGAGTTATCTAAAAAATACCCAGGGTATGATGTCAGTTTTGGGGGGGAACAAGAAGATACCAATAAATCACTTTCGAGTTTAAAAGAAGCTTTTGTTTTTGCCCTCTTTGGCATCTTTTTTATTTTGTGTCTTGTGTTTCGATCTCTGCTACAACCCTTGATTGTTTTAATGTCGATCCCATTAAGCCTCATTGGCATCGCGTTTGCATTTTTCACCCATGGCTACCCATTAAGTTTTATGGCCATTTTAGGATTGGTCGGGTTAACGGGGGTGGTGGTGAACAATGCCATTATTCTCATCGACCTTATTAATATTCGTCGCAGAGAAGGGAGCGTCATTCACGATGCTATTTTAGATGCTTGCAAGCAACGTTTCCGCCCCATTTTGCTTACTTCCATCACAACGGTTTTTGGCCTTGGACCTGTGGCATATGGCTTGGGAGGAGATGACCCTATTTTGCGACCCACGGCCTTAACACTCAGTTGGGGGCTCTTGTTCGCTACCCTGTTAACGCTCTTTATTATTCCGTGCCTTTACCTCACCCTCGAATATGTGCTTTCCCATGTCCCAGACAAACTTAAATTTATCGTCCACCGGGTAAGGATTTAGAAAAAAATTAAAAGATCCAGAAAAATAATACGAAATAATCAGATCTTGAATTTTAATTTATCAGGCACGGTGTCGCCCACCTCCTGCGGGTGGGCGCACCTAACTCTCGGCCACGCCTGCTTTTGGCCACGCCACACGTGGCGTGGCCAAAAGGCCAAGCCAGGCGGGCCTCCGAGATTGCCTGATAAATTAAAATTCAAGATCTTTTCACTTCCTGAAAGTTTTCTATATCTTTTAATTTTTTTCTAAAAAATTATTCAGAACGTAATGGTTTTGCTGGAATGCCGCCCCAGACGGCCCCCGGAGGAACTTTGGTGTTCTTCTTGAATACAGAATTGGCGGCAATGATGGCGCGATCCCCAATTTCAACGCCTGGAACAACAATGGTCATGATACCCACCGTTACATCTTTCCCAATTTTAACAGGCGTAATTTTAAGCTGATCTGCCTCAGCCACATGCGCCACCAAAGTCACATCGCCCCCTATGGTGGTTCGATCCCCAATTTCCAGATAACAAGAGTCTCCAATCACAGCGGTGTTGATTTGGACATGCTTTCCAATTTTGGCCCCCATCATTCGATGAAACCAAACAATAAAAGGCGTCACGCGCAAAAAGTTTATGCACGTATAACGGACAATCAGAATGAGACTATTATAATTCGCCCATTTGATGGCTGGCCAAGAATAGACATAATGATTTCCCACGGGCACTTTTAATCGCAACAACCGATAGGTCATGCCCACCACAAAAATAATACAGACCGCATACAGAAAAAAACCAGAGGCCCCAACGATTGAAAATCCCAGCAATCGAATCAAAACGGGCCACGTTTGTGAAAGATGGTAATATTCATACATCATCACCACCGATGGCCACGCCCCAATGCCAATCAGGACACTACATTGAAGATATAATAAAAGAGTGAGAGCCGTTTGAACCGGCGTAATCACCCACGGATGTTTGCGTACCCACTTTTCCATACTGATCATGACAACCCTCAACGAGGATAAGAAATATGATGACAAACCACAACTTTATAATGGATGGTCATGGATTCCTGCAAAACTTCAAAATAATTTTTGACCGTTGCTGGTGAAAGCTGGGCAGCGTTTGCAACTTGTGAAAAGTTAATAAGTTCTCCAGAACAGAGTGCAACTGTTTTTAAAAAACGAGCAAAATGAGGTAAATTACGGGCAATTTGTTCTGCTAAAATTTCCTCTTTTAAGTAGAGCTTGTTCGGTGATCCCTTTTTGTCGATGGAGACCTTTTGTCTATTGGGGCCATTTTGAGCTTATATCCGAACAAGCTCTACTTAAAGTGCAAGCAGAATGCCAAGTCAAGAAGATGTCCTCTATTGAAAAATATTCCTTGTAATAGTCTATTATCTAGATAAAATGGCCTTATGGGGAAGATTGTAAAAAGGCTCTTAAGTCTGCAATTGCCAAAGGGAAAGTCCGCTTTTCTATGGGGCCCTCGTAAAGTGGGAAAAACCTATTGGATTCAGCATTCTTTTAAAGATGCTTACTTTATTGATCTGCTCAAAACAGATCTTTTTGCAGAGTATTCTTCACGCCCTTCCCTTTTAAGAGAAAGATTCTCCAATCACCGGGGGCTCATCGTGATTGATGAAATCCAAAAGGTGCCTGCTTTATTGGATGAGGTGCATGGGTTGATTGCGAATAAAAATATCCAGTTTTTGCTGACAGGCTCTAGTGCACGAAAACTCAAAAGAGGTCACGCCAATCTCTTGGGAGGCCGCGCTTGGAAGCGCAACATGACCCCTCTTTCTTGTCAAGAGGTAGAAGGTTTTGATCTCGAAAAAGTAATGGTAAGTGGTTTACTCCCCCCGCATTTTTTATCTCCTGAACCCATCGAAGATCTTCGTGCCTATATTGCTGATTACTTGAAAGAAGAAATTGCGGCAGAAGCCCTCACACAAAATATTCCGGCCTTCAGTGAGTTTTTGAAAACAGCGGCTCTCACAAGCAGCGAACTCTTAAATTACACAAACGTAGGGAGAGAAGCGGGCGTTTCTGCAAAAGTAGTGAGAAATTATTTTCAAATCTTAGAAGATACTTACTTGGGATTTCGTATTCAACCGTGGAGAAAATCTAAAAACCGCCGCTTGATTGAAACAGAGAAATTTTATCTCTTTGATGTGGGAGTGACTAATTACCTGGCTCGACGGTCACCGCGATTGGGAAGCTACGAATTTGGAAAAGCGTTTGAACATTATATTTTGATGGAGCTCATGGCCTATAAAGCTTATCGAAGCCCTGAAATGGAAATTACATTCTGGAGGACTTCAACACAGCAAGAAGTAGATTTTCTAATTAACGATAAGGAAATAGCGATTGAAATCAAAGGGAGCTCTCGTGTTCACGAGGGGGATATTAGAGGACTCAAAGCACTTTTAGAGGATGGCCCGGTAAAACGTGCCGTTATGATATGCTTGGAAGGATCCCGCCGAATGATCCATCCTCAGATTGAAATTATTCCGTGGCATGAATTTCTAGAAGAATTGTGGCAACACTAGTGTTGTGACAAACGTAATCTAAGGAGAGCGATCTCTTCCCTTTCAACGAACGTCCTCTGTGCTCTTCAGGACAACGCATAACAGGCCCCCCGGTTCTGATCCCTTCGGTTCTAATATCGCGTGCCACATCGGTTTGAGTACGTCATCCGTGGTCCGCGTTTTAAAAGGGGCGCCGGCCCAGGATCCTGGGCACGTGATCACGTAAAACCGAAAGCACAGAATCTACCGTAATACGACCATCGATAGGTTCTAAAACTTGTAAGGCCCGAATGAGCATTCTGTCATTTCGAATGGCGGTTGCTTGACTAAGTACATGCTCTAATGCGGCAGCACCCCTGCCTCGACGAAACCCTCGCTCCAACCCAAGCGTTAAAACTTGCGCCATTTCCTCTGCCAATCGGGTGTCATTCCAGGAAGTTGCAGCATCAGTGGGTCCTTCAACAACAAGTGGTTCTGTATTTCCACCCAAGTGCGTTAGAAAACTTTCGTCGCTACGGGTTAAAATGGTGACCGTGGAACCTCTCTCCCCAATGACCAATGCCCACGAACTCTCTTCCCCTAAAAGCAATATCCGCCGTGGCCTATCAAGATGAATGATAAATCGCCAACGATTTTTTTGAACTTGCCGGACTGAATTATAATAATCTAGCATGGCCAGCCACAGCGCATCTTCAAAAGTAATTTTCTCTGAAGAAGGGCGTTTGCCACCTGGGTAATAAAAATGCCCAATTTGAAATGAAGGCGTCTCGCCACTCAGGTCACACATAACCCCCAATTGTCGGTCAGTTCCTTCGCTCAGTTGAACCAGAACGGCGCTACCCTCTAATTTTTGAAACCCTAATTTTACACCCTTCAACTCTTCCAAAGCACCAGACTGCCAATAGCGATACAATGCCATAAATAAAAACCCCTCGGACGTCATTGGTTTACCCAAGGCTTCAATACGCCTTTCTAAGTCGACCAGCTCTATGATTCCATCTAATTCCGTTCGCGTTGCTGGATCTAATAAAACCGTAGCCACACGATCAGCTGCTGTTTGCGCGGGACCCAGAGGCGACAAGCTTTCTAATGTATCCAAGTCCAGGGAATCTCCAATTGCAACCCACTGCCCACAGACGGCCTTTGAAACTTGAAGCTGGTAGGGAAAGGTATACGTCGAGGTGGTCGTCCCAGGAATTCTTGCCGTTTGCTTTTGGAGATCTAAAAAAAGTTGAAAGGTGTCCGAAGCCTTATCTCCGACCCAAACGCCTCCATTCGTACCCACGGTTCTTAAATAGTCGGTCACAGCTTTATCTTGAGAATTTGCACTTATATACCATTTTAAAATTCGCGCCAACGTTGATGCAAAAGAAGTCACGCTGGGTTCTGCAACTTCTCTTGTGTTAAATCGAATACCAAACGGATCTGTATTTGGTCCTGCCACTGGATCATAGGTGATGGTTAGTTCGTTATCTCCATCAAATAAAGTAACAACTTTAAGGGCATCTCTTGCGGACTGAGCTGCACCATCTTGACGATACACATCATACCTAAGCTCAACCCCACTGCGCTTTTTTCTTGACCCTCGGGAAATCCCTAACCCAATAACTGTAATGTTTTTGTCATCTTGATGAACTGCCCAATACGTAGATAAGGCATCAAACAAAACGCGTTTCACATTTTGAGAAACTACACCAGTGCCCCATTCGGTAATTTCACTTTCATCCGAACCCAATACTTGAAGCACATACCAACCCCCGCCTTCTATCCACTCCTCACCAAACACCCTAAACCGAAACAGAAGGCCATTTTCCAAACCAAAAATAGAAACAGTAGGTTCTGTGGGTGGCTTAAAGAAATACCGACTGATCGTGCTATCTTTTTCATGTTTGGTTCTAAACGCTGCTAACGCCTCTTTTAAAATTCGAATGAAAGATTGTGGACTTATATGCTGTGGATCGTTTGCAATTGAAAATCTTAAATCATAAACTTGCGTGCGTTCGTTTCGACCGACAACCAAACGATGAGGGCCTTCGACTAAGGCAACATACTCAATACCGTTCCGATGAACGAGAAGAATTTTTGCTGAACCCGGCCGAACTTCCTCTCTGCGGTAAGCCTCTGACGCTTCATAGTCATAAAGCGCTTGGTAAAGAATGGCGTTTAACTCTTGATAGGGCTGCTGTCTTTGGGCATGGCTAACGGTGGCAGAAAAAAACATCCCAAAAAAACACAACAAAAATACTTTCTTCATCCGAACACCTCCTTAGAATATCTTTTGATTTTGACTTTATTTTTTTTGAACCGTTTTCCCAAATTCATTTTTTTCAATAACCGGACATTAGCAAGGTGTCACTTTACACTCCTTAAAATCCGTGGCACTTCTCGCAAAAATACCTCTCTCACCGCATCGACTGAAATCGTTCCAGGCTGTTCGCGCAGTGCTTCTAAGGCGGCAATGAGATCGTGATTTCTATAAACTCTGGGCAACTCTCTTGAAATGGCAGCTTGCAAAACCCCAGAAACGTATCCAAGCTCCCCACGACTTCCGGTGCGTCTTAAATTAAAGATGCGAGTCGTCGCATCGGCCATGGCTACAATATCTGCCTCTCTTAAAGTGACCGACCCATCGGTATACGCAGCGCCTCCCAATGATTCAGAGCTTCCTTCCAAAGAAGTTACATATGCCCCATCGGTAGGTACAAGGACTCTTAACGTATGTCCCGCTGGCTTAGTCGGCAGATCACTTCTCCAGGGCGTCATCGTAAGGATCAACGCTAGCTCAGGTGTAAAAAGCGTTGTGGTCTCGACCAAGCCTCCCACTTCCATCGTTAAAAAATTTCTTTCCCAAATTCTTCGAAATTTTCTTGAACCCATACTGTAATATTCATGGATCGCTGCCCTTAATTCGCCTTCAAAAGACCATAAGCCACCCAAACAGAGCATCTGATCTAAATACCGAAGCGTTTCAACTCTAAACTCTATGGACCCAGGCCCAAAAGTTGCCACCAAGGTCAATTGTTTCCCTCCTTCTACAAGCTCAATCAAAAGCTCTTGCACCACCCCCAACTGAAGCCGAATTACCGCTTCCCCCGTTGGATCACTGGGCCTCAGCTGCCCCTCATACGACTCTAGATGTGCCAGTAACGCCATAAATAAAAAACCTTCAAGCGATGTCGGCTTTTCTCGCTTTTTTAGGATCTCAACCAACGTATCTATTTTTTGATCCACGCTCTCTGCTGTAGGCACGTTTGCTTCTGTACCGGCAACATCTCCTTGTAAAGGCTCATCGAACTTGATCCCAATCACCCCACTTCCGTCCCCTGCCGTTTCATGTGTTCTTCCATCGCCAAGATATTTTCTAGCATCAGCGATCATATTGTCCCAAGAATCAACGTCCAAAGAATCTGTAACCGTCTCAAATCGACCACAAACCACTTGAGAAATTCTTAACTGCTTGCCAGGCTTACTTCGATCGACATCAACTTCACTAAAATCAAACATTATTTGAAACCCGCCATCTCTGGCATCTGAACCGCCATCCTCTAAAACATCTCTTAAAATTAATTGAGAATTTCCTATACGTCTTACAACACTCCCCACATAGCCATCCTCACGATGCTCTCTCAAATAAGTTCTTATTACGGCATCTAGCACAAGGTTAAATAGGCCTCTCCTTGCACCTTGATCAACCAAGAAATAAAGTTCATAAGGATCCTCTCCCTTGGCCGCACGTTTAAGATCTTTAACCACTGTAAATTCATTCTTGCCATCGGAAAGACACAATCTTTCGGTCTCAGCATAATGCCCTCTCCCTACAGCATGAAACCGTCTGTATTTAGAAAACTCTAGCCGAATCGTTTGATCTCCACTGGCCCTTGGCTTGGGATCGGTATGATCATACTCACCGAAAACAACACGCGGAAGTGTTCTTGTACGCACCCCTTGTCTAGCATTAATCGCCGAATTCGCCCAATAACGCTCGAGTGCTTTCCACAACAATTCTTTAAAGCGTTGAGACGGAATATCATCCCCATAACGATATGCGCCACTTTGCAACCAAGCCCCTTCAATTTCTAGATAAAAATGGACAGAAGCTCTATCTCTCCCCTGGAGCCTTCGAAAGAAAAACTCAAGCCCACCCGTTCCAAACCTAACAGCATCATTTGTTCCATGAACATGATCAAAATAACCGCTATCGGGATGTCTATGATTCCACTCGCTCAAAGCCTTCATCAGAACCATAACAAAATCTGTTGGGTTTAAAGCACCCCCCCCCAAATAAATTTTGGGAAATAACGAAACGTAAATCATATAAACCCGATTGCTGATTGTACGCAACCACCAACCCATTCTCACCTTGGACCAAAGCAACGTAAGATGTCGCCCCGCGATAAAAATAAGTTAAGCCAGCTTCATCTCGATCAGAAATTGGATTTCGATACGTGCTTTGATAATCTCTCAGCGCATCATAAATAATTTTGTAGACCGGCTGCCAAGGATCATCGTCTGGCGCCTCATCGCTCAATATAAACTGCGCTTGGGCCGTCATGGCGTAAAAGAAAATAAAAAACCCGATGAAGCTGTTTTTAAATTTCACGAAACACCTCCTATTGTGAACCCATTAAAATTTTTTGGAATAACTTGAAAAACCTTCTGTCTCACATCTAGTGCCTCTCATATCGAGAATCAAATACTGTGTCAAAGAAAAACACATGGAAGTTATTTCTTTCAACAGCCTCTACTTCACGGACGACCACTTTTAACAGCACGGCTTAATGCTGTGAGCAACACCTTACGAACTCTAGGTGCTAAAGATTCCGCCCCACCCAACGCAAAGAATTCCCTCGAACCCGTCAATAGTTCATCTCGAACAGCTGCAATATCTATCTTGGTTTCATCGTAACCCAATTGAAAAAGCCCATCTCTCAAACGCTCGTCAATGCCTCGCATTCTTATTGGATCACTCTCCAGTTCTTTACAAAGCCCCGAAACCCAATTTCCAAATACATCTCCCGAAGGATCACTCAAAACATCCCCCCCCAGAGATTTCCCCAAAGCTTCATCCTTCAAAAAACGAAAATGAACCCCGGGTACACACTGCACTGCCAACCGAACACTCGGTTCTGCTTCTAATAATGGGCGAAACAGCGCTTCCACCGGTTCACGGTCTTTCTCATATTTTAACAAAACCGTTATTTTCGGAGTAGAAAGCATCACCACAGACTCAGGTGGAAGTTTTGACTCAAGCTTCGCTATAAAATCATCTATCCGCTGGCCCAACTCAGAAAAAGCCGGCTCAGGTTCAGCCCCCGACACATCTTCTATATAAACATCCAATCGAAATAAAGTCTCTGATCCCTCAAAAAGCTCTCTCAAGATTATTGCCCCTTCAGAATCTTTTATCTCCACTCGGGCCTCTCCAATCACGAAAACCCCTCTGGAGCGCGCATCGTCACACAAATCTCCGGAACAAGAATGTAGAGCTCTGAACAAAACACCTTGCAAGGAATGACCGTTTTTACTCCACGGCATGGATAAAAAACTATTGAACCCGCGTTGTGTTATTTCGAGTGTTACCTGATAAGAAACATTCGATCCTTCACCTCTTTTTTCCAAAACAACCTTGTCTTCCCCATCCACCAAAACAATTCTATGCGAAGTATTTTCTTGAAGCGTTGGGTTTGACGTCGGATCCACATCTTTGAACGCATGGGCCAGCGCTTCAAACATGAGCGCAGCCATTGAATGGGGATCCCGCGCCCCTTCGAAAACAATCGTTGTTCTATTGTGTGAAGAATCAAAAGATACCTGGGCAACTGTTGTGTGGGAAAATAGAAAAAAACCAAAAACAACACACAGAACACCTCGAATCATGATACACACCTCCTAAAAAATAAAACCTGAATTTTTAATAGGCGTACACTATCATTTGAAAAATAGAGATCAATAAATTTCTTTAAAATAAATTTTTTCTAGCCCAGGCGGTCCGAAAACAGTCATTCTGAAGCCCGAAGGGCTGAAGAATCTCGTCGTCTCCGACGGT